>JBQCIQ010000058.1:0-14412 GCA_051953595.1 Conexibacter sp.
GGAGCTGGTCGCGCTCCAGCAGACGCGCACGACGCTCGTCGCCGCCCTGCCCGAGCGCCCGCCGGCCGCCGCGCGCGACGCGCTGCTGCGCACCTACGAGCTGCAGCAGCGTGTGACCGCCGCGCTGACGGTCCTGTGCGACCAGCTCGGTCGCGACCTCACCGGCCTCGACCGCGGCCGCCAGGCCGCGCGCGGCTACGGCGGCGCCGTCGGCTCGGCGCCGCTGCTCGACCGCACCGGCTGACGCGCCAAAGGCGCAGCCGTCATGGCTGGCAGCTCGGCGTCACGCAGGTCTGGTCGCTGTCGAGCAGCCAGCGGCCGTCCACGCGCTGCATGCCGATGCCGACGCCTGAGCCGTCGGGCCAGTCCAGGGTTACGTAGATCCCGCCGCCGGTGCCCGCCTCTCGCCCCGGACGAAGCGTGGCTGTTGGCCGCCCGCGCGGGACGAGCCGGACGTCGCGGCTCCACCGGCTCGTCTGCCGAGCGCACGCACGCGGATCGTCGCTGCGCGCGATCTGCCTGCGCACGCGAGGAGTCAGCGTCGCGCAGATCGCCGCGCCGTCGTGTCGCTGGTAGGCGTCGAGGTACCGGTCGACGACGACGCGCGCGTCTCGCAGGTCGGCGGCGGTGACCGGCCTGTCACGACCGATCGCGACGATCGCGATGGCGGCCACGGCAGCGAGCACGGCGAGCGGCAGCCAGCGTCTCCCGGGCATCGCGGGACCGTACCGGCTGCGGCTCAAGAACCGCACGGCGCGGTCGATCCACCTGCGTGATCCCCAGGGAGGGGGTCGCAGGATCGATCGCCATGGAGGCCCACGCAGGAATCCCTTCGACTGCATGAGCCTGTTCGACACCACCCAGCTCTCGCTCGAGGCCGCGATGCGCGGCTCCTCGCTGCGCCAGACGCTGCTGACGGACAACCTGGCGAACGTCAACACGCCCGGCTATCAGCGCAAGGACCTCGACTTCCACGCGCAGCTCGCGAGCGCGATGCAGACCGGCCAGTCGCTCGACGCGCTCTCCTTCTCGCCGACGACCGACGCCTCGCGCGTCGTGCGCCCGGACGGCAGCGGCATCGACCCCGACCAGGAGTCGGCCGAGCTGGCGAAGAACGCCTTGGAGTACGAGTCGCTGGTGCAGGTCGCCGGCGCGCGCACGCAGATCCTCCAGATCGCGATGGGCGTGCGCTGATGGGCCTGTTCGACGCGATCGACGTCGCCGGCAGCGGGCTCGCCGCCGAGCGCCTGCGCATGGACGTGACGGCAGGCAACCTCGCCAACGCGCAGACGACGCAGGGCGCCAACGGCCAGCCGTACCGCCGCCGCGAGGTTGTCCTGCAAGAGGCGAGCGGTCAGAGCTTTGGCTCGCTGCTCGCGAGCGCGTCCAGCTCGCCGGTCAACGGCGTGCAGGTCGCCGGCATCGTCGAGGACCCCTCGCCCCCGCGCCGCGTCTACGACCCGGGCCACCCGGACGCCGACGCGCAGGGCTACGTCTCGCTGCCGAACGTGAACCCGGTCACCGAGATGGTCGACCTGATCTCCGCCTCGCGCAGCTACGAGGCGAACGTGACCGCGATGCAGAGCGCCAAGCAGCTGTTCTCGAAGACGCTGGAGCTGCTGAGATGACCGTCGTCCCGCCGGTCGGCGCGCTCGGTGCGGACTTCCAGGTCCTGGGCGTCACGGCGACCGATCCGGCCGCGGGCGCCGCCGGTGCCGGCGGCTCGTTCGGCGACATGCTCGCCCAGCAGATCGGCAACCTCGCCAACTTGCAGGAGACCGCCGCGAGCGCGTCCCAGTCGCTCGCGAACGGGACCGCCACCGACGTCTCCTCGGTCGTGACCGCGGTCGAGAAGGCCCAGCTCGCGATGCAGCTCGCCGGCCAGATCCGCACCAAGGGATCTGAGGCGATCAACGACATCTTCCATACGCAGATCTAACGCCCCCTAGGAGCACTCCCTCATGCCCCTTCGCGCCCTCCTCGCCAACGTCACGCCGCGCGGCCGCATCGTGCTCGGCGCCGTCGCGCTCGGCACGCTCGTCGTGCTCGTGCTGCTGATGAGAATGGCCTCGGCGCCGTCCTACACGACGCTGATGACCGGGCTCGACCCGGCCCAGACCGGCCGGGTCACCGCCGCGCTCGACACGAAGGGCATCGGCTACGAGCTGCAGAACAACGGCACCGCGCTCGCGGTCGAGAAGGGCAAGACGGCCGAGGCGCGGATCGCGCTCGCCAGCGCCGGCGTGTCCGGCTCCTCCGCGCAGCCCGGCTACGAGCTGCTGGACAGACAGAAGCTCGGTACGTCGAACTTCCAGCAGCAGGTCAACTACCAGCGGGCGCTGGAGGGCGAGATCGCCAAGACGGTCGAGCAGGTCGAGGGCGTGAGCGGCGCGTCGGTGCAGCTCGTGCTGCCCGACAGAGAGGCGCAGCTGTTCTCCGACACCGCCTCGCCGGCGACCGCCGCGGTGCTGCTCGCGGGCGCGACGTCGCTCGACCCGGGCGCCGTGCGCGGCATCGCGCAGCTTGTCGCCAACAGCGTCCCCGGCCTGCAGACCGACAAGGTCACGATCACCGACGGCTCCGGCCAGATGCTGTGGCCGAACGGCAGCGGTGACGGCGCCAGCGGCGGCGGCCTGCTCGCGAAGCAGACGGCCGAGGCGCGCTACGACGCGCAGATGGCGTCCACGATCGGCGCGATGCTCACGCGCACGCTCGGCCCCGACAAGGCGCAGGTGCAGGTCCACGCCGACCTCGACGCCAACGAGGCGACGCAGGAGCAGCTGACGTACGGCAGAAGAGGCGTGCCGCTCAGCGCGCAGAGCGAGAGAGAGACGCTGAGAGGCGGCGGCGGGGGTGGCGGCGCCGCGGGCGTCGGCGCGAACACGCCCGCCTACGCGCAGACCGGCGCCGGCGGCAGATCCGACTACAGACGCGACAGCAGCGACGACGTCTTCGGCGTCGACAAGACGGTCACGCGCACGAGAATCGCGCCCGGCGCGGTCAACGCGCAGCAGGTGTCCGTGCTGCTCGACAGAACGGTGCCCGCCTCGGCGATCCCGCAGATCAGAGCGGCGGTCGCGAGCGCGGCCGGCATCGACCCCAGACGCGGCGACGTGCTGACCGTCGGCCAGGTCGCGTTCGCGAGACCGCCGGCCGCGGCGGCGCCCTCGCCGGTCGCGACGTACGGCGGCTACCTCAAGTACCTGCTCGTCGGGATCGCGACGCTCGGCTTCCTCTTCTTCGTCACGCGCCAGCTCAAGCGGCGCGAGTCGGAGACGCTGGCCGCCGCGCCGACGTGGCTGTCAGAGATCGAGGCGCCGCGCACGCTCGCCGAGCTGGAGCGCCTGGAGGCCAACGAGCATCCGACGCAGGTGCGCCCGCTGCGCACGCCCGAGCAGCCCGCGCGCCTCCAGGTCGAGGACCTGGTCCAGCGCGATCCCGACCGCGTCGCGCAGCAGGTGCGCGCGTGGATGGCGGAGGACGACAAGTGAGCGCGGTCGACGTCGCCGAGGCGGACGTCGAGGACGTCACGCCGGGGGCGGGTGGGGTTCCCATCCTGCCGATCAGAACGACGCCGCGGCTCGCCGGCCGGCAGAAGGCGGCGGTCCTGCTGATCGCGCTCGGCCCCGACAAGGCGGCCGAGGTCTTTAGGCACCTGCGCGACGACGAGATCGAGTCGCTGTCGCTGGAGATGGCGAAGTCGGGGCAGATCGCGCCCGACACCTCGGCGTTCGTGTTCGAGGAGTTGGCCGCGGTCGTGCAGGCGTACGACTCGCTCGCCACCGGCGGCGTCGACTACGCGCGCGAGGTGCTGGAGCGCTCGCTGGGCTCCGATCGCGCGGCGGAGATCATCGGCCGCCTCTCGACCGTGATCGAGCGCCGCCCGTTCGAGTTCCTGCGGCGCACGCCGGCCGACCACATCGTCACGTTCCTGCGCAGCGAGTCGCCGCAGACGATCGCTCTGGTCGTCGCCAACCTCCACACGACGTTGGCGGCCCAGGTGCTCTCGTGCCTGCCGGAGGAGCAGCAGGCCGACATCGCGCTGCGGATCGCGCGCATGGGCGAGACGCCGCCGGACGTCGTGCGCGAGATCGAGAACGTGATGCGGCGCAAGCTGGAGACGGTCGTGCAGCAGGAGTACTCCGCCGCCGGCGGCGTCAAGTCGCTCGCGGAGATCCTCAACCACACCGATCGCCCGACCGAGCGCAACGTGCTCGACACGATCGCCGAGCAGGACTCCGAGCTGGGTGACGAGGTGCGGCGGCTGCTGTTCGTCTTCGAGGACATCGCGAGACTCGACGACCGCTCGATCCAGCTCGTGCTGCGCGAGGTCGACCAGAGAGATCTGGCGCTGGCGCTGCGCGGCGTCGAGGAGGCGGTCAAGGAGCGCCTGCTGTCGAACATGTCCGAGCGCGGCGCGCAGATGCTGCGCGAGGAGATGGAGTACCAGCCGCCGCAGAAGAAGCGCGTCGTCGAGGAGGCGCAGGGCCGCATCGTCGGCGTCGTGCGCCGCCTGGAGGACGCCGGGACCTTGGTGATCGGGCGCGGCGCCGGGGACGCGGTCGTCTGATGGACGAGTTCAGCTTCGAGCCGCTGGAGGCGGCGCCGGCCGTCGCGCTGCGCGATCTCGAATCCCCGCTGGCGGCCGCACAGGCCGAGGCCGACGCGATCCGCGCCGCCGCACGTGCCGAGGGCCATGCCGACGGGCTGTCGGCGGGGCTGGATGAGGGCCGCGCCGCCGTCGCCGACGCGTTGGCTGCGCTGGAGCGCGCGCACGCCGAGGTCGTCGCGCTGCGCGAGGCGACCGCCGAGGCGGTCGAGCGCGACGCGGTCGAGCTGGCGGTGCAGCTGGCGGAGAAGATCGTCGCCGGCGCGCTCGACGCCGACCCCGAGCGCGTGCTCGACGTCGTGCGCGGCGCGCTGCGGCGGCTGAGCGAGCGGCGCCGCGTGACCGTGCTCGTGCACCCGGACGACTTGGAGCTGGTGCGCGCCTCGGCGGAATCGTTCGCCGGCGAGCTGGGCGGGATCGAGCACTGCGACGTGCAGGCCGAGCGCCGCCTGTCGCGCGGCGGGGCGGTTGTCCGCACCGACGAAGGCCAGGTCGACGCCTCGATCGAGACGCAGCTCGCGCGCGCGCGGGAGCTGGTCGCCGCGGAGCTGGGCGGGTGACCGGCGAGGACCGCGAATCCGGGTCGGTGGGGCCGACCACAAATCGCGCTCCTCTCTTCGCGCGCGCGTCGGCGCTGCTGCGCGGCTCGGATCTTGCGCGCCGCTCGGGCCGCGTGTCCGACCTGATCGGGCTGGTGATCGAGGCGACCGGCTTGCAGGCCGAGGTCGGCGAGGTCTGCCTCGTCAACGGCGACCGCGGCCATGACCCGGTCCCCGCCGAGGTCGTCGGCTTCCGCGGCCAGCGCACGCTCTTGATGCCGCTCGGCGAGATGGAGGGGATCGGCCCGGGCACGACCGCCCGCGCGACCGGCTCCCCGTTCCGCATCCGCGTGGGCGACGACCTGCTCGGGCGCGTGATCGACGGCTTGGGCAATCCGCTCGACGGCATGCCGCGCGCCGACGCGGGGCGGCCCCGCTCGACCGCCGCCGCTCCGCCCGACGCGCTCTCGCGCCCGCGGATCGAGGAGCGCGTGGACCTGGGTGTGCGTGCGCTGGACGCTTTGGTGCCGTGCGGCCGCGGACAGCGGCTCGGCATCTTCGCCGGCTCCGGCGTCGGCAAGTCGTCGCTGCTCGGCATGATCGCCCGCTCGACGACCGCGGACGTGAACGTGATCGCGTTGGTGGGAGAGCGCGGACGCGAGGTTCGCGAGTTCGTCGAGCGCGACCTCGGCGACGCGCTCTCGCGCTCCGTCGTGATCGTCGCGACCTCCGATCAGCCGGCGTTGGTGCGGATCAAGGCGGCGTTCACCGCGACCGCGATCGCCGAGCACTTCCGCGACCAGGGTCACGACGTGATGCTGATGATGGACTCGGTCACGCGCTTCGCGATGGCGCAGCGCGAGGTCGGGCTGGCGATCGGCGAGCCGCCCGCGACGCGCGGCTACACGCCGAGCGTGTTCGCCCAGCTTCCCCGCTTGTTGGAGCGGTCCGGCACGGCGGCGACAGGCTCGATCACCGCGCTCTACACCGTGCTCGTCGACGGCGACGACATGAACGAGCCGATCGCCGACGCGGTCCGCTCGATCCTCGACGGGCATGTCGTGCTGACGCGCGAGCTGGCGCACGCCTCCCACTACCCGGCGATCGACGTGCTGCAGAGCGTGTCGCGCCTGGTCGGCGAGGTCGTCTCGCCCGAGGTGCGCGCCGCCGGCCAGGCGGTCCGCCAACTGCTGGCGGCGTACCGCGAGAAGGAGGACCTGATCGCGATCGGCGCCTACGCGCGCGGAACGGATCCGCTCGTCGACGCGGCGATCGCGCTGCGGCCGGCGGTCGAGCGCTTCCTGCGCCAGGCGGTCGACGAGCGCACCAGCGCCGCCGACGCCGACCGCGCCCTGCTCGACATCGCCGCCGCGATCGGGGAGCACGCCGGCTTCGGCGCGGCCGAGACGGTCGACGCCGAGCCCGTCGCCCCCGCCTTCGTCCCACCCGGCGCCGCCCCGCCGGCCGACGGTCTCGCGACCCCGGTCGCCGCCACCGCGATCCCGCCGCTGAATCTGCGGGTGTAGGCGGATCACAGGTTGCGCGGGTTGTGGACTCGGGCACTCCCAGTTACGCTGCGACCACGCGAGCATGAGCGCGGCTGCGTTCATCGCCTGGGGCTCGGTCGCCAGTCGGCCGAGCCCCTTGTCGTGAGTGCCCCGGGCAGGCTCGGAGCCGACTCCTGCCCGGGGCGGTTATGACGACCTCGCGCTACCGCTGCATCCGGTCGATGACCATCAGCAGCAGCGCAAGCGCGAGCATGAGCGCTATAGATGCGTTCATCGCCACCTCCTTTCCCCTGAGGGAGCCGCCGGTTGGCTCCGTGCCGACGGCCGGGAGGAGGGGACATCGCCATCGGTCGATCGTCCCGAGGATCGCGTTACAGCGGACGATCGCTTCGCAACGATTCGCCCCAGCGGCGCGATCCGGCAAGATGGAGGGATGTCGACCAATCCCTCCACACGCAGCGTCAAGTTCTCCGACGACGAGCGAGGCGGGTGGTCGTCCGATCGGCCCCGCCGCGACGGCGCGCCCAGACGCCCCGTCGACGTCTCGACGCGCTGCCGCACGCTCACGCCCTCTGACCGCCTGCGTTACTCGCCCGGCAGCCTGCTGCTGATCGCCTCCCCGAGCGCCGCCGAGCGCGATCGCTTCGCCGCGCGCGTACTGGAGGACAGAAACGCCTACCTCTCGCTCGACAAGGTCCGCGCCCTGCTCAGAGGACGCGTCCCCGCCGAACAGGTGGAGGAGCGGGCGCTGGAGCTGCTGGACACCGCCGTCGGCAGACGCATCGCGACCGGCGACTCGGTCGTGCTCGGGCTCGACGGCCTCGGCGCCGAGGAGCGCGAGCGCTGGGTGCGGCTGGCGCACGCCTCCCGCCGCCCGCGCCACCTGATCCTGCTGGAGGCGGGCCGCGACGACGCCGACGAGGACGCGCGCGCCGCGCTCGACGAGCTGCGTCGCGCGCTCGTCGCCGGCGAGCTGGGTGAGGAGGGGATCCAGACCGCGATGCGCCTCAGCGGCGGGACCGTCTCCGAGGTCAAGAAGATCGTCTTCCGCCCGCCGCCGCGCGACGAGTGAGCGCCGTGAGCGCCGCCGGGCGGTCGGGCGCGCTCGGCTCGACCGACGCGCTGCTCGCGTTCGACCGCGACCACGTCTGGCACCCCTACGCCGCGCTGCCGGCGGCGAGCGCGCCGCTGGCGGTCGAGTCGGCGCAGGGCGTGCGGCTGCGGCTCGCCGACGGGCGCGAGCTGATCGACGGGATGGCGTCGTGGTGGTGCGCGATCCACGGCTACCGCCACCCGCGCCTCGATGCGGCGGTCGCCGAACAGCTCGGCCGCATGGCGCACGTGATGTTCGGCGGGCTCACGCACGCGCCCGCCGTCGAACTGGCGCGCAAGTTGATCGAGCTGACCCCCGACGGGCTCGACCACGTCTTCTTGGCCGACTCCGGCTCGGTCAGCGTCGAGGTCGCGATCAAGATGGCGCTGCAGTACCAACGCTCGCGCGGTCGCCCCGAGAAGCATCGCCTGCTCGCGCTGCGCGGCGGCTACCACGGCGACACGTTCGGCGCGATGGCGGTCTGCGACCCGGTCGGCGGGATGCACGAGCTGTGGACCGGGACGCTGCCGCAGCACCTGTTCGCGCCGCGCCCGCCGGGTGGCTTCGACGCGGCGCAGGTCGATCCGGCCTGGGACGCGGAGACCACGGCGCTGTTCGAAGCGCACGCCGACGAGCTGGCTGCCGCGATCGCCGAGCCGGTCGTGCAGGGCGCCGGCGGCATGCACGTCTACGCGCCCGCGTACGTCAGGCGGCTGCGCGAGCTGTGCGACGCGCACGACGTGCTGCTGATCCTCGACGAGATCGCCACGGGCTTCGGGCGCACCGGCGGCGAGCTGTTCGCGGCCGCGCACGCCGGCGTCGCGCCCGACGTGATGTGTGTCGGCAAGGCCCTCACCGGCGGCTACATGACGCTCGCCGCGGCCCTCTGCAACACGCGCGTCGCGCGCGGCATCGGCGACGGGGAGGCGGCCGTGCTGATGCACGGCCCGACCTTCATGGCGAACCCGCTCGCGTGCAGCGTCGCGCTCGCGTCCATCGCGCTGCTGGAGGAGCGCGACTGGCGCGCCGACGTCGCGCGCGGGGAGGCCGGCCTGCGCGCCGGGCTCACGCCCGCGGCGCAGCTGCCGGGCGTCGCCGAGGTGCGCGTGCAGGGCGCGATCGGCGTGATCCAGCTGGAGCGCGCGGTCGACGTCGGGGCCGCCACCGCGGCGGCGGTCGAGCGCGGCGTGTGGCTGCGTCCCTTCCGCGACCTCGTCTACGCGATGCCGCCCTACTGCATAGGCGACGACGACCTCACGACGGTCGCCGAAGCGATGTGCGCGGCCGCCGCCGCGGCGCTCAGCTCCTCGTCATGACCCACAGCTCCAGCGGCGCGTCCGGCGCGGTCGCGGCGAGCTGCAACCCCCTCGCGGCGAGCGCCGCGCGCATGCTCGGCGGCGTCAACGCGGTGGTGGCGAGGAACACGTCGCGCCCGCCGGCGGCCCGCAGCGCGGCCAGCGCGTCGTCGAGCTGTTCCTGCGCCTGGATCGACTCGTTGCCGGTGTAGGGCGTCACGTCCTCGACGCCGGCGCGGTACGCGATCAGGTGGCCGAGTTCGGTCAGCATCACGACGGGCTCGCCGTGGCGGGCGTGCGCGGCGAGGAACGCCTGCGTCGGCTGCTGGCGCAGGTAGCGGGGGCCGTCGGCGGCGATCCGCCTCGCCTGCGCGATCAGCGAGGGCGTCTGCGCGAGCGAGCAGACGAGCAGGCCGAACGCGAACAGGCACGCCAGCTCGATCGCGAGCGGCCGCCGGCCGCGGCGTGAGGCGAGCGCGCGCACCGCGACGACCGTCAGCAGCGCCACCGCCAGCGCCCACGCGGGGAACATGTTCGTCAGCACCTCGGGTATCGAGCGGCCGACGTAGTAGCCGCCGGCGCCGAGGCCGAACACGCCGCTCCACATCAGCAGGCCCGCGAGCGGCGCGTCACCGGCGCGCCGCAGCACCAGCACGATCGCGACGCCGATCGCGGTGACGTAGGTGAGGAAGACGACGGTGCTCATCCCCAGCAGCGGGTGCAGCGGCGACATGCCGAAGCCGTCGACCGCGAACAGGCGCGCGTAGCGCGTCGCCCACGACAGGTGCGGCGGCTCGCCGGTGCGCGCGAGCACGAGCAGCGTCACGAGCGTGGCCGCGGCGGCGAGTCCGAGCAGCAGGTCGCGTGCGAGCGCGCGCAGGCGCACCGCCGTCGGCGGCTGGACCACCGCGAGCGCGACGACCGTCGCGCCGAGCGCCGGGATGCCGAAGTCCGTGTTGTTGATCGCGACGAGGCCGGCGACGGCGAGCAGCGGCGCGGCGCGGCGCGGACGGGCGCCGTCGAGGTGGCGCGCGAGCAGCCAGGCGAGCAGGAACGGACCGGCGTAGCGCAGCGGCATCGTGCCGAAGTAGTTGATCAGCGAGAAGCGCGCCGTCGAGGGGTCGTGCAGGCGAAACGCGCTCGTCGCCAGCAGCGGCAGGAACAGCGCGAGCGCGAGCAGCGAGCTGCGCGTCACCCGCCGCAGCAGCGCGTACAGCGCGAGCAGCGCGAGGCAGCTCAGCAGCGCCAGCTCGACCGTGAAGAGGCCGAGCGAGGCGTCGAAGGGGGCGAGCGGCAGCGCCAGCAGATAGGGCCACAGGGAGCCGTACTGCGCGGCGAAGTCGCCGAGCGGCGAGCGGCCGTCGAGCACGGCGGCCGTCTCGTCGTAGACGAAGCGCACGTGGTAGACGAATTCGTCGCTCGCGTGCAGGACCGACGTTTCGGTCACGATCGCCGGCAGCACGGTGATCGCGACGGCGGCAACCGCCACCGCCGCGGCGACGGCGGCGCGCGCGGGGGACTCGGCCGTCCATGCCCGCACCCGCTCCAGCAGGTCGTTGCGGCGACAGACGGCGACGATCGCGACGGCCAGCGCCGCGGCCGCGATCAGCGTCGGCACGGTGAAGTAGACGATGTGCGGCGTGCGGCCGTACGGTCTGTGGAAGAGCGCGGCGCGCTGCAGCGCGAGGCAGGCGGCGAGCGCGGCGACGGCGAGCGCTTCGAGCCCGGCGACGAGCCGGGTGGAGGCCGCGGGCGCGAGCGGCAGCGGCCGCCGCGCGAGCGCCACCGTCAGCGCGACGAGCACCGCCGGTCCGAGCAGGGCGATCAGGTAGCGCGCGTGCTCGGTCGGCTCCGGCCTCACCATCCACGCGATCTCGGGCCAGAAGCGCGCGCCGCCGCCCGGCGCGAGCAGCCGACCGAGCGGTGGTCCCAGCGCGAGCATCGCGAGCAGCGTGAGCGCGCACGCCGCCGCGGCCGCGATCCACACGGCGACCACCGCGCTGCTGCGGTTCTCCGGCGGCGCGACGGTCTCGCGTCGCGCGCGCACGTCGTGCACGACCACCGGCTCTTCCCCCGATCCGTTCCCCCGTGAAGCGCCACTATAGCGGCGGTTGTCGCACCTTCCGACGGTGCGGTCGGTTGCGATGGGCGCGTCGCACGGGACCGCGGCTCGAACGTCTGTCTAACCCCTCCAGATCGCGTTCATGCGGCCGACTACCGGGCCGTGACGTCGTTCCGCTTCCCCCTGGAGCGCCTGCGGGCGCTGCGCGAGCGCGGCGAAGACCTCGCCAAGCAGGAGCTCGCCGGGGCGCTGCACCGCCAGGCGCGCTGCGCCGAGCGGCTGCGCGCGATGGGCGAGGAGGTCGCCGGCGCGTTCGCCGCGCAGCGCGCGGCCGCCGCGGGCGGCTCCTCCAGCGCCGCCGACCTGCTCGCCGCACAGGCCTACCTGGAGCGGACCGAGCAGGCGCGCGAGGCCGGCCAGCTCGACCTCGACCGCCACGACGCCGAGGTCGGCGCGCGCCGCGACGCACTGCGCGAGGCCGCGCGCGACCGGCAGGCCCTCGAACGGCTGAAGGCGCGTCGCCGCGCCGACCACGAGCGCGCCGTCGCGCGCGCCGAGGGCGCCGTGCTCGACGAGATCGCCTTGACCCAGCACCGCCGGAGCGCGTCGTGAGCGTCGCGAGCCTCGACGCCGCCGCGCCGCTCGGGCCGCAGGCAGCCGCCGCGCGCGTCGCGGAGCTGCAGCAGCTGATCGCGCAGGCGCGCTGCGCCGGGACGCCGTCGAACGGCGGCGCCAGCTTCGCCGACGCGCTCGCCGGCGCGGGCGGGAACGCGCCGACCGCCGGCGCATCGGCCTACGGCGCGCCGGCCCCGTTCGGCGCGAGCGGCGTCGGCACGAACGTGACCGCATCCGGTCCTGCCGCCGCCGGCGGAGGCGCCGGGCAGTACGACAACCTCGTCCAGGCCGCCGCACAGCGCTACGGGATCGACCCGGCGCTGCTGCACGGGCTGATCCAGCAGGAGTCCGGCTTCGACCCGAACGCCGGCAGCCCCGCCGGCGCGCAGGGCCTCTGCCAGCTGATGCCGGGCACGGCCGCGTCGCTCGGCGTGACGAACCCGTTCGACCCGGCGCAGTCGATCGACGGCGGCGCCCGCTACCTCAAGTCTCAGCTCGACGCCTTCGGCGGCGACCCGTCGCTCGCGCTCGCCGCCTACAACGCCGGGCCGGGTGCAGTACGCCGTTTCGATGGCGTGCCGCCCTACGCCGAGACGCAGGCGTACGTCCAGAAGGTCCTGGGCTACGCGAACGCCTACCGGAGCACGCACCCATGACGCAGATCCCCAGCGCGCTGCTGGAGCCGCCGGCTCCGGCGCCGAGCGCATCGGAGCCGCCGGGCAGAGCGCCCGACACGCCGTTTGCCGCGGTGCTCGACGACCACCAGGCCCGGACCGCCGTTGCGGAAGGCCACAGAAGAGCGGACGAGCAGTCGGCCGATCACGCGCCGGCGAGAGACGCTGCACAGGAGGGTGCGCTCGCCGCGCTGCTCGGTGGGGTGCCGCTGGCGGCGGGCGCGAGAGTCGTTGTCGCTCCGCAGGCCGTCAGAGCTGAGCCCGGACCGCTTGGCGGGCGGGTCCTGTCGCCGGGTGAGGCGTCCCGCGAGCAGGCTCGCGGAATCGCTCTCCCCCGCGCCACCCGCCCGATCGGCGTGCCGGCGGACGCGACTGCGTTGCCGCTGCGGCCGCCGGTCCCTGGTGCGGAGAGCGCGCCAACCGGGCCCGCAACCGCTCCCTCGTTGCCCATCGGCTTGGACGTTGCCGGCGCCGAGGGCAGAGGCGACGGCCTGGGCGCTGCCATCGCCAGAGCGACCCGCCTCGCCGACGTGCTGCGAGCCGCGACGCCCGCCGCTCCCGCGCAGCCGGCCGTGACGCCATCGCCCGCCACCGCTGCCGGCGCCGCCGGCCGGGCGCAGGCCGGGGCGAACGGCCACGCGTCCGCGCAGGCCGCGCCGGCGACGCCCGCGGCCCCCGCCGCGACGCCGACAGCGCCGCCCGCCAGTGCGCCCGCGAGCGCGTCGTCCGACACGCCGCTGCCGGCCCGCGCGGTCGGGCTGGAGCACGCCGTCGAGACGGTCCAGCTCGCGCTGCGCCACGGCGCCGAGCGCGGCGTCACGCATGCGCGCATCAGCCTCACGCCGCGCGAGCTGGGCTCGATCGAGGTCCACCTGCGCCAGACCGCCGACGGACTCGTCGCGCGCGTCGTCGCGCAGCACGGCGCGGCCGCCCAGCAGCTCCAGCAGGCCGGCGCCGAGCTGCGCCGCTCGCTGGAGCAGCAGGGCCTGAACGTGCTGCGGCTCGACATCGGCGCCTCCGGCGACGAGACCGCCGGCCGCCGCGGCGCCGCCTTCGACGCCGCGTTCGGCCAGGACGGCCGCGGCGGCCGCCGCGGCGACGGCGCCGACCCGCTCGCGTCGCTCGACGGCGCGGCCGACGGCGACCCCGCCGCCACCGCCACCACCACGCTCCAGCTCCCGAACGGCGCGCTCGTCGACGTGCTCGCCTAGGAGGACCGCTCCGATGCCCATCAACCCGATCGACGCCCTCAGCCCGACGAGCCCCACCGCGCAGACCAGACAGCAGCAGGGGATCCTCGGCAAGGACGACTTCCTCAAGCTGCTGATCGGCCAGCTCCAGCATCAGGACCCGATGTCTCCGAGCGACCCCTCGGAGCAGATGGGCCAGATGACGCAGTTCTCGATCCTCGAGCAGCTCACGAACCTCGCGCAGTCGCAGCAGGCGGCCGCGTCGAACGACTACGACCAGCAGGCCGTCGGCCTGATCGGCAGAACCGTCACCTACGCGAGAAGAGACGGCTCGAGCGCCACCGGCGTCGTCGAGAAGGTCACCTTCACGAGCAGAGGTCCGACGCTCACGATCGGCGGCGAGAGCGGGATCCCGCCGGTCGTCGTCAGCGAGGTCAGATGAGCCAGCCGCTCGTCAACCCGGCGCTGCTGCCGCCCGGCGTCTCCGCGCCGGCGCTGCCCGCGCACCGCGCGCTCGTCGCGCAGGGCGTCACGGGTCCGGCGTTCGCCGAGCTGCTGGCGCGCACCCCGAACGTCGTCTTCTCGCGCCACGCGCTGGAACGCCTCCAGCGTCGCGGGATCGACCTCGGCGAGCAGCAGCTCCACCGGCTCGGCGACGGCGTCGACCGCGCAGCGGGCAAGGGCTCGCGCGCGTCGGTCGTGTTCGTCGACGGCACCGCCTTCGTCGTCGCAGTACCCAAGCGCACCGTCCTTACGGCGGTGGACCCCGAGCACATGCGCGAGCAGGTGTTCACGAACATCGACAGCGCCGTCATCGCATGACGAGC
>JBQCIQ010000059.1:0-10395 GCA_051953595.1 Conexibacter sp.
CCTGCCGGAGGCCGCGCGACGCGGACTTCCGGCGGGGCGGTCATGATTCGGCGCGATGCGCATCTCCGCGAAGGTGGACTACGCCGTGCGCGCCGCGATCGAGCTGGCCGTCGCGGGTGAGGATCGGCTGACGAAGGCCGACGCGATCGCGCAGGCGCAGGACATCCCGCCGAAGTTCCTGGAGAACATCCTCGGCGACCTGCGCCAGGGCGGCCTCGTGCGCAGCCAGCGCGGCGCCGAGGGCGGCTACCGCCTCGCCCGCCCCGCGAGCGAGATCACCGTCGCCGACGTGATCCGCGTCGTCGAGGGACCGATGGCGTCGGTGCGCGGCGGCCGGCCTGAGGACGTCGAGTACGCCGGCAGCGCCGAGCCGCTGCGCAGAGTGTGGATCGCCGTGCGGCAGGCGCTGCGCGGGGTCAACGAGCACGTCACGCTCGCCGACCTCGCGAGCGGCAGACTGCCGAGAGCCGTCGAGGCGCTGACGCGCGCCGACGACGCCTGGCTCACGCGCTGACGGGATCCGCAGCCGGGCGCGGCGCCTGCGCCGTCGAGCGCACGTGCACGATGTCGCCGACCTCCAGCTCCAGCTCGTCGGCCTCGGCACGCGGCAGCTGCACCGCCACCTCCTCGCCGTCGCCCAGCTCCAGCTCGGCGCGCACCTCGAAGCCGAGGTGCACCACGCGGGACACCTGCGCCTCCGACGAACCGGGCTGCGCGTCGTGCGACAAGGCGATGTCGTGCGGACGCACGAGCGTGTCGCCGAGCCGCGTCACCGGCCCGAGGAAGCGCATCACGAACGGCGTCGCCGGCTCGTCGTAGAGCGCGCGCGGCGTGCCGACCTGCTCGATCCTGGAGTGGTCCATCACGGCGATCTGGTCGGCGATCGACATCGCCTCCTCCTGGTCGTGCGTGACGAGCAGCGTCGTCACGTGGACCTCGTCGTGCAGCTTGCGCAGCCACTCGCGCAGGTCGGCGCGAACCTTCGCGTCGAGCGCGCCGAACGGCTCGTCGAGCAGCAGCACCTTCGGCTCGACCGCCAGCGCGCGCGCCAGCGCCATCCGCTGGCGCTGGCCGCCCGAGAGCTGCGACGGGTAGCGCTGCTGGTAGCCGGCGAGGCCGACGATCTCCAGCAGCTCGTCGACCTTCGCGCGAATCTCGTCCTTCGGCCGCTTGCGCACGGTCAGCCCGAACGCGACGTTGTCGCGCACGGTCATGTGCTTGAAGGCGGCGTAGTGCTGGAAGACGAAGCCGATCCCGCGGCGCTGCGGCGGCACCGCGGTCTGGTCCTCGCCGTGGATCGTCACGCGGCCGAGGTCGGGCGACTCCAAGCCGCCGATGATCCGCAGCAGCGTCGACTTGCCGGATCCGCTCGGGCCGAGCAGCGCGGTCAGCGAGCCGTCCGGCACCTCCAGCGAGACGTCGTCGAGGGCGACGTAGTCCCCGAAGCGCTTGGTCACTCTGTCAACGAGGATCACGTGTCCCCCTCCTCCCGGCGTGGCTTGATGGCGGTCATCGCGAGCAGCGTCGCCAACGCGATCAGCGCCAGCAGCGCGGAGGCGGCATAGGCGCCCGCGAGGTCGAAGTTCTGGAAGCGCTTCTCGACCAGCAGCGTCAGCGTCTCCGTCTGGCCGGCGATCTTGCCCGACACGACCGAGACGGCGCCGAACTCGCCGATGCAGCGGGCAACTGAGAGCACGACGCCGTACGCGACGCCCCAGCGGATCGACGGCAGCGTCACGCGGCGGAACGTCGTCCAGCCGCCGGCGCCGAGCGTCGCCGCCGCCTGCTCCTGCTCGTCGCCGATCTCGCGCAGCACCGGCGTCACCTCGCGCACGACGAACGGCAGCGAGACGAAGATCGTCGCGAGCACGATCCCCGGCACCGAGAAGATCACCTGGATGCCCGCGTCCGTCAACGCGCCGCCGAGCCAGCCGTCGATCCCGTAGACGAGGATCAGCGAGAGGCCGATCACGACCGGTGAGACGGCGAACGGGAGGTCGATGATCGCGTTCACCAGCCCCTTGCCGCGCCACTCGCCGCGCGCGAGCGCAAGCGCCATCACGATCCCGAACAGCGTGTTGAGCGGCACGGCGATCGCGGTCACCTCCAGCGTCAGCTGGAAGGCGTGGATCGCCGCAGGCGTCGTGATCGACGCCCACACGGCGCCCACCCCGTGCTCGAACGTGCGGTAGAAGATCAGCCCGACCGGCACGAGCAGCAGCAGCGCCAGATAGCCGAGCGCGAGCACGCGCAGCGACAGCTGCCAGGGACGGCTAACGGTCATGGCGCACCCCCCAATGTCCGAGCCCGCGGATCCCCAGCAGGACCGCGAGCGAGACGAGCAGCAGCACGGTCGAGACGGCGGCGGCGCTGACCGGCGCGTCGCTCTCGATCAGCTTGAAGACGTAGACCGAGCCGACCTGCGTTCTGAACGGGATGTTCCCCGAGATCAGCACGATCGAGCCGAACTCGCCGACAGCGCGGGCGAAGGCCAGCGCCGCGCCGGACAGGACCGCCGGCACGAGGTTCGGCAGCACGATGCGGCGGAAGATCGTCGCGTTGCGCGCGCCGAGCGAGAGCGCCGCCTCCTCCATCTCGCGGTCCAGCTCGATCAGGACGGGCTGAACGGAGCGGATCACGAACGGCAGCGTCACGAACAGCAGTGCGAGCAGCACGGCCGCCTGCGTGTACGCGAGGTCGATCCCGAGCGGGCTTCTCGGCCCGTAGAGCGTCAGCAGCGTGAGCCCGGCGACGATCGTCGGCAGCGCGAACGGCAGGTCGATCAGCGCGTTGACGATCCGCTTGCCGGGGAAGCGGTCGCGCACGAGCACCCACGCGATCAGCGTCCCGCCGACGACGTTGATCGCCGCCGTCGCGAGCGAGACGAGCAGCGTGAATCTCAGCGCCGCGACCGCCTGCCGCGACGAGACCGCGTCCCAGAACGCGCCGAGGCCGCCGTCGAGCGAGCGCACGACGACGGCCGACAGCGGCAACAGCACGATCACGCTGAGGTACAGCGTGGCGACGCCGAGGCCCAGCGCTCCCGTGTGGGAGCGCCGGGCGGAGGGAGCGCTGACGGCGATCGCGCTCATTTGGCGGTCGACACCCCCGCGTCCTCCTCGATCTTCGCGATCGACCCTCTGTCGACGTCGAAGAACTGGTCGTTGACCTTGCTCCAGCCGCCGAGGTCGTCGATCGTGAAGAGGCCGGGCGGGTCGGGGAAGAGCCCTCTCGCCTTCGCCGCCGCCAGCACGTCCGCGTTGACGGGGCGGTAGCCCCAGTCGACGAAGCGCTGCTGGGCCGGCTTGCTCAGCACGTAGTCGAGGAACTGCTGCGCCGCGGCGGGCGCGGTTCTCGTCTTCGCGATGTCGATGTTGATCTTGATCGTGTCGTCGGGGACGACGAAGTCGACGTCCTCGCCCTTCTTCTGCGCGGTCGTCGCCTCGTACTCGTAGGACAGCAGCACGTCGCCGTTGCCGCCGGTGAAGTCCGACAGCGCCTCGCGGCCCGACTTGTCCTGCACCGGCACGTGGTCGGTGATCAGCTTTCTGACGTAGTCGAGCCCGGCCTGCGGATCTCTGCCGGCTCTCGACGCCTGGCCGTACGCGGCCAGCAGGTTCCACTTCGCCGCCCCGGAGGAGAACGGGTTCGGCGTCAGCACCTTGACGCCGGGTCTGAGGAGGTCATCCCACGTCTTGATGTGCTTCGGGTTGCCCTTGCGCACGACGAACGCGACGACCGAGGTGGTGACGAGCCCTCTGGTGGGCGTGCTGTTCCAGCTCGGATCGACGATGCCGGCGTCGACGAGGCGCGTCATGTCGGGCTCGGTCGAGAACGTCACGACGTCGGCTCTGAGGCCGGACTCGACCGCGCGACTCTGGTCGCCGGAGGCGCCGAAGGAGGTCTTGAAGCCGACGTCTCTCCCCGCGGCCGTCTTCTGGAAGTCGGGGATGATCTCGTCGTAGACGACCTCGGGCGTGGAGTAGGCGACGAGCGAGAGCGTGGTCTTCGCGTTGCCCCCGCCGCTCACGTCGGAGCCGCCGGCGCTGTCGGAGGAGCCGCCGCATCCGGCGACGACCGCCAGCGCGGCGAGCGCGAGCAGTGCGAGGACGGCCTTGCGTACGTGCTGCGAAATCAAAACTCCTCCAAAGCAGTCGGGTATTGGGGGATTAGATTTATACAGCATCCCCACAGGACATGTCGAGATAGTGGGAGTAGTCGGGATTCCTCGTCGCGGCGCGACGACTACCCTTCGAGGGGCATGAGCGCGACCGAGGAACGCAGACACGTCACGCGCTCGCGGGCGAATCCGGGCGGCATGGACGTGCTGAAGGTGCTCGGCCCCGAGGTCCGTCCGTTCCGCGAGCGCAAGCCGCCGTGGTTCAAGGTCCCCGCCCCGGGCGGCCCGAAGTACCGCGAGCTGACGGGCATGATCAAGCAGGAGAACCTGCACACCGTCTGCCAGGAGGCCGCCTGCCCGAACGTCGGCGAGTGCTGGGAGCGCGGCACCGCCACGTTCATGATCCTCGGCGACACCTGCACTCGCCGCTGCGGCTTCTGCAACGTGCAGACCGGCAAGCCGACGTGGAACGACCCGTTGGAGCCCGCGCGCGTCGCGCGCTCCGTCGCGAAGATGGGGCTGCGCCACGCGGTCATCACATCCGTCGACCGCGACGATCTGCCCGACTACGGCGCGTCCGCCTTCGTCGGCGTGATCCGCTCGATCCGCATGCAGGCGCCGCAGTGCAAGGTCGAGGTGCTGACGCCCGACTTCCGCGGCCAGGAGATGCCGCTCGCGAAGGTGATCGCCGAGCGGCCCGACGTCTTCAACCACAACTGTGAGGTCGTGCCGCGCCTCTACCCCGTCGCGCGGCGCGGCTCGGAGTTCCTGCGCTCCGCGCGCGTGCTCAAGAACGCCAAGGAGATGGGCGGCGACGAGGTCGTCACGAAGTCCGGCCTGATGGTCGGCCTCGGCGAGACGCACGAGGAGATGGTCGAGACGTTCGGGATCCTGCGCGAGCACCACGTGCAGGTCCTCACCGTCGGCCAGTACCTGCGCCCGACCGAGCGCCACCTGCCGATCGTGCGCTACTGGCATCCGGACGAGTTCAAGGCGCTGGAGGAGGCGGCCTACGCGCTCGGCTTCGACCACATCGCCGCCGGGCCGCTCGTGCGCTCCTCCTACCACGCCGACCAGCACGTGCCGCAGGACCAGCCCGGCCACGGGCCGCTCGCGGCGTAGCGCGTGACGATGGACGTCGAGCAGGCGATCCGCACGCGGCGGACGCACAAGGTCTACGGCGCGCAGCCGCTCGACCGCGCCACGCTGGACGAGCTGCTGGAGCTGGCGACGTGGGCGCCGAACCACCACCTCACGAACCCGTGGCGCTTCCGCGTGCTCGGCCCGCAGGCGCTCGCGCGCCTCAAGGAGGCCGCCGGCCCCGAGGCGGCGGCGAAGCTCGACCGCGCGCCGACGCTCGTGTGCGTCAGTGCGGTCCAGCAGGGCGAGGATCCGGTCGCCGACGAGGAGGACCTGCTGGCCGCCGGCTGCGCGACGTACGCGCTGCTGCTCGCCGCCCACGCGCGGGGACTCGCGGCCTACTGGCGCACGCCGGCGGTGCTCCGCACGCCGGAGGGCCGCGCGGCGCTCGGCGTCCCCGACGGCGAGCGCGCGATCGCGCTCGTGCACCTCGGCCCGGTGCGCCAGGAGAAGGCGCCGCCCGAGCGCGCGCCGGCGACGGACGTCGTGACGTACCTCGACTGAGCGCCGGCCGCGCTGAGGCGCGCTGCGAGCGGGTAGCTTCCCGGCCTCGTGTTCCCGCTCAAGGACAACATCCCGACCGACCGGCTGCCGATCGTCACGATCCTGCTGATCGCGGCGAACGTGCTGATCTACTTCGCCTTCCAGCACGGCGGCATCGGGCACGGGCCGTCGAACGCGAGCGTGATCGACTACGGCGCGATCCCCGGCGAGGTGACGCATCAGCAGCCCGACCGTGGCCCGATCGCGTCATATCTGACGCTCGTGACGGCGATGTTCCTGCATGGCGGGGTCCTCCACCTCGCCGGCAACATGCTGTTCCTGTGGATCTTCGGCGCGAACGTGGAGGACGCGATGTCGCGCCCGCGCTACGTGCTCTTCTACCTGCTCGGCGGGCTGTGCGCCGCCGCGCTGCAGATCGCGCTGGACCCGGACTCGGCCGTGCCGACGATCGGCGCGTCCGGCGCGATCGCCGGAGTCCTCGGCGGCTACATCGTGATGTACCCGCGCGCGCGCGTCGTGACGGTCGTGTTCGTGATCTTCCTGTTCACGCTGATCGAGCTGCCGGCATGGCTCCTGCTCGGCTTCTGGTTCGTTCAGCAGGCGCTGTTCGCGGCCGCGCAGGTGGCGCAGCCGACCGCCAGCGGAGGTGGCGGCGTCGCGTACGCGGCGCACGTCGGCGGCTTCGTCTTCGGCCTGCTCGCGATCCGCGTGCTCGCGCAGCGGCGCAAGCGCCTGCCGCCAACCGGCAGGATTCCCGCCTACCGGTGAGCCCCCGCACGATCGTCACCGCCGTCGTGATCGTCTTCATCGGCGGCTTCGCGTTCCTGACCGTCGCCGCCGCGATCGAGCACGGCATCGACGTGCTGACGCTCGCCTCGCTCGCGGTGCTCGTGCTGCTCGGGGTCGGGGTCCTCGGCGCGCTGGCGTCGGGCGACCCCGACGAGTAGCCGCCTACGCCGCGTCGCGCTCGCGCACGAGCGACGGCAGCAGCGGCATCAGGCGACGCACGAGCGTCGTCTGGGCGCCGAGCAGCCGCTCGCGCTGCGGACCCCAGCTGAGGCCGTAGGCCTCGCGCAGCGTCGGCGGCAGCAGGCCGATGGTGGCGAGGTTGAGCGCGTCGTATGCGGGGCGCAGCGGCAGCGGACGGCGGGGGCGCAGCAGCGCGTCGGCGACCTCGCGCGCGGTCGGCGTGACCTCCAGCACGTGCTCGACGACCCCGTCGTACCAGTGCATGAAGTCCGCGAACGTCGCCGGCACCGTCTCGCCGGGAACGCACTCGGCGAGCGACGCGCGCTGCTCGGCGTAGTAGGCCTCGACGTCCGCGACCTTGAGCGGGCGCACGTAGCGCGTGTACATCAGCAGCGACGTCTCCAGGCGCGTCGCCCACAGCCAGCGCAGCTCGGCGTCGTCGAACGGCGCCCCCTCGGCGCCGGCGCCCACCTCCGGATGCGCGATCTGCAGCAGCAGCTCTCGGCCCGCGCCGAGCGCCACGACCGACTCGCGCTTGATGCGCCAGCTGACGCCCTCGGACGCCAGCCGTCCATGGTCCGACATCGCCCTCTCCTCTCCTCCGCGACGAGATGGCGCCTCCTCGTGAACCGACGGTAGCGCCGCGTCGGGACGGACGCGCCGGTTCCTTACGCGGACCGAGCGGCGCAGCTCAGAAGCAGATGAGGCGCAGCCGCCCGTCGATCGCGAGCACGAGGCGATGCGCTCGCGAGCTGGCAGCGTTGATCGCCGGCAGCTCCGCTCTCAGGACTCGCGGCTGGTCGGCGCTGTTCGCGGAGGCGACTCTGGCGAGGGCGGCGAGGCGGAGGCGCACGAGGTGCTTGTACTCGTCGAAGGGCGCCTTCGCGCTGCCGGTCGCCTCGAGGTGGTCGAGCCGGTCCATCGTCGTCTGAAGGCTGGCCTGCCGCGCCAGCATGAACGCCATCGGTTCGTGTCTCTGGCCCAGCTGCGTTCTGCCCGCACGCTCGCCCGCCTGGCAGGCGGAGACGAGGCGCCGCACGAGCTGCGCTCTGCCGACTGTCTCCGTCCTCTCGCTGCTCCCGCACCCGGCGAGCCCCAGGGCGAGCGTCGCGAGCAGCACGGCGGCGACCGTGCGATGCATGTTCCCCCCTCATGCCATATCGGTGTAAAGCCACCCTACCTTCTGGTCGGTTAAGGCGCGACCGCATGCGCGCCGGCTCCGCGAGACGCCCCAGCCGCTATGGTGCGACGGACCGATTGGCCAGTCAGCCAGCCAGCTTTGGGAAGGAGCGCCGTGGACCTCAACGACACGCCGGAGCAGGCCGCGTATCGCGCCGAGGTGCGCGCCTGGCTTGAGCAGAACGCGCAGCACGCGCCCGCCACGCGCGGCCGCGGCGACGAGGAGGCGGCCGTCGCGGCGCACCGCGCCTGGCAGCGACGCCTCGCCGAGGCGGGCTACGTCGGCGTCACGTGGCCGGCCGAGCACGGCGGCCAGGGCAAGGGACCGCTCCAGCAGGTCGTGATCAACCAGGAGATCGCGCGCGCCGGCGTGCCGGGGATCCTCGACGCGATCGGCGTCGGCATGCTCGGCCCGACGCTCATCGCCCACGGCAGCGACGAGCAGAAGCAGCGCTACCTCGCGCCGATGCTGCACGGCGACGAGGTCTGGTGCCAGCTGTTCTCCGAGCCGGCCGCCGGCTCCGACCTCGCGGGCATCCAGACGCGTGCGCGTCAGGAGACGGACGGCTCGTGGCGGCTGTCGGGTCAGAAGGTGTGGACGACGAACGCGCAGTTCGCGTCGTTCGGCCTGCTGCTCGCGCGCACCGATCCGAACGCGCACAAGCACAAGGGCCTCACGATGTTCGTCGTGCCGATGGACGCCGCGGGCGTGACGATCCGCCCGCTGCGGCAGATCTCGGGCGAGCCGGAGTTCAACGAGGTCTTCTTCGACGACGTGCGGTTGGAGCCGGGCTCCGAGGTCGGACCGGTGAACGGCGGCTGGGGCGTCGCGCTCACGACGTTGATGTTCGAGCGGCTGACGATCGGCGCCGGCTCGGAGGGCATGGGCTACCGCGCCGACCGCTTCGCGCGGGCGATCGCGAGCGACCCCGTCGCCGCGAAGGATCCGGAGGTGCGGGCGCGCTTCGGCGAGCTGGCGACCGAGCTGCTGGCGCTGCGCTTCACCGGCTACCGCCTGCTGACCGCCATCTCGCGCGGTCAGATCCCCGGCCCCGAGGCCGGCATGGGCAAGATCACCGCCGTCAACGGCGCGATCGCCGCCGGCGACCTGATCGCCGACGTGCTCGGGCCGGAGGCGCTCGATCCGGAGAGCGAGTGGTCCTACCTGATCTCGTTCCTGCCGGGCCTGAAGTCGGCCGGCGGCACCGAGGAGATCCTGCGCAACACCGTCGGCGAGCGCGTGCTCGGGCTGCCACCGGAGCCGCGCCTCGACAAGGGCATTCCGTTCAGCGAGCTGCGCGCGAAGGAGCGCCAGGAGGTGGCGTCGTGAACTTCGACCTCTCCGACGAGCAGATCCTGCTGCGCGAGGCCGCGCGCGACGCGTTCAGCCGCGTGAGAACGGTCGAGGCGGCGCGCGAGGCGCTGGAGGGGGCGCCGCTGCCCGACCTGTGGCCGACCGCACGGCAGGCCGGCTGGACCGGGCTGCTGATCTCCGAGCAGCACGGCGGCGCGGGGCTCGGCGCGATCGACGCGATGCTCGTCGCGGCCGAGGCCGGTCGCGTGCTCGCGAGCGTGCCGCTGCTCGGGCACCTGCCGGCGACGGCTTTGGCGAACGCCGACGGCCTCGACGACGGGACGCTCGCCAAGCTCGCGAGCGGGGAGCTGCGCGCGGCGTACGTGCCCGCGCGCCCCGGCGACGACGTCGACCCGGCGTGGACGGCCGAGCCGCGCAGCGGTCGCGGGCGCGCACCGGCGCCCAAAGTCGTGCGCGGCGACGAGGGCCTGGCGACGGTGAACGGGTCGGTCGCGTGGGTGCCGGACGCGGTCGGCGCGGACCTGCTGGTCGTGGTCGGGACCGAGGACGGCGGCGCGCCGGTCGCGGTCGCGTTCGGCCCGGGCGCCGACGGCGTGCGCGTCGAGCCGGCGAGCGGCGTCTACGACGCGACGCGGCCGCTCGGCCACGTCACGCTGGAGAACGCCTGCGGCAAGGTGCTCGCCGCCGACGAGGAGCAGCTGCGGCGCGCGTGGTTCCTCGCGCACGCGCTGATCGCGGCCGAGTCGCTGGGCGCGGTCGAGGAGTGCCTGGAGCGCTCGGTCGCCTACGCGAAGGAGCGCTACACGTTCGGGCGCCCGATCGGCTCCTACCAGGCGATCAAGCACGCGCTCACCGAGGTGCTGCGCCGCCAGGAGAACACGCGCTCGCTGCTCTACTACGCCGGCTGGGCGTACGACGACAAGCCCGACGAGTTCGCCGCCGCCGCGAGCGCGGCGCGCGCCGCGGGCGGCGCCGCGCTCGACTTCGCCGCGCGGGAGGTCATCTCCGTGCACGGCGGGATCGGCGCGACGTGGGAGCACGACGCGCCGCTGTTCTTCCGCCGCGCGCAGCTGTCGCGCCGCCTGCTCGGCGGCACCGGCGACGCGGTCGACCGGCTCGCCGGCGAGCTGCTGGGCGGGAGCGCGGCGGCCGCCTGACGGCTGTTGTG
>JBQCIQ010000060.1:0-22482 GCA_051953595.1 Conexibacter sp.
CGTCGCGCGCGGGCCGTAGCGCAGGTTCAGCGGGCCGGAGAACCGCAGCGAGCCGGCGCCCATCACGATCGTCACGGGCAGGAATGCCAGGCCGACCTGGAGCGCGTCGTAGCCCAGGACGCGCTGCAGGTAGAGCGCGCCGAGGAAGAACATCCCGAACATCCCGACGGCCCACCGGCCCATGACGAGGGTCGCGCCCGACACGTTGCGCGAGCGGAACAGGCGCAGCGGCATCAGCGGGTTCGCGATCCGCGCCTGGCGCAGCACGAACGCCGTCAGCAGCACGAGCGAGAGCGCGCCGAGGCCAAGCACCTCGCCGGAGGTCCAGCCCTTCTCGCTCACCTGCAGGATCGCGTAGACGCCGATCATCAGGCCGCTCGTCATCAGCACGGCGCCCGGCAGGTCGGCGCCGGCGGAGAGGCCGAGCCCGGGGCGCGCGGCCACGAGCCGCCGCGCCAGCAGGCAGGCGACGACGCCGATCGGCACGTTGATGAAGAAGATCCAGTGCCAGCTGATCGACTCGGTCAGGACGCCGCCGAGCAGCAAGCCGATCGAGCCGCCGGCGGAGGCGACGAAGCCGTAGACGCCGATCGCCTTCGCCTGCTCGCACGGCTCCGGGAACATCATCATGATCATCCCGAGCACGACCGCGGAGGCGAACGCGCCGCCCGCGCCCTGGACGAAGCGCGCGGCGATCAGCATCTCCTGCGTCTGCGACAGCGCGCACAGCAGCGACGCGGTCGTGAAGACCGTCAGGCCGATCAGGAAGATGCGCCGGTGGCCGATCAGGTCGCCGATGCGGCCGCCGAGCAGCAGCAGCCCGCCGAACGCGATCAGGTAGGCGTTCACGACCCACGCGAGGCTCGTCTGCGTGAAGCCCAGGTCCTTCTTGATCGAGGGCAGCGCGACGTTCACGACGGTGGCGTCGAGCACGATCATCAGGACGCCGGCACACAGCACGTACAGCGCCAGCCAGCGCGTCCGGTCGGCGTGTGCGGTGGCGGTCATCGTGACTCCCTCGGTCGGCATCGTACCGGAGTCATATCACATGATTGGAAATTCCAACCTGAAGATTGGCTCTTCCTAATACGTGGTACGATTGTGCCATGGGGAACAAGCGCAGCTACGGGGACGCGTGCGGCATCGCCCGCGCACTGGACGTCATCGGCGAGCGCTGGGCGCTGATGGTCGTGCGCGAGCTGCTGCTCGGCCCCAAGCGCTTCACCGACCTGCGCGGCGGCCTCCCCCACGTGAGCCCGGACGTGCTGGCGCAGCGGCTGCGCGACCTCGAGCACGCCGGCCTCGTGCAGCACCGCAGACTCCCGCCGCCGTACGGCTCGCAGGTGTACGAGCTGACCGCGAGCGGGCGCGCGCTCGAGCCCGCGCTGATCGAGCTCGGCCGCTGGGGCGGCGCGTACGCCCCGCCCCCGAGCGACGAGATGTGCATGAGCCTCGACGCGCACATCCTCTCGCTGCGCGCGCTGTTCGACGCCGAGCGCGCGGGCGACTTCGCCGCGCGCGTCGAGCTGCGGCTCGACGGCGAGACGTTCGGCGTCGTGATCGCCGCCGGCGAGGTCGAGGCCGATCGCGGCGCGCTGCGCGACGCGGACGCGGTGATCGAGGCCGAGCCGACGATGCTGCTGGAGGTCCTGCACGGCCACCGCCGCCTCGCCGACGCGCTCGCCGCCGGCACGATCCGCATCAGCGGCGACAGGCGCAAGGGCAAGCGCTTCATGCAGCTGTTCCCACTGCCGCTGCCGGCGACGGCCTGAGCCTCAGCGGCGCAGCAGCTCGCGCCGCACCAGCAGCGCGATCGCGACGACCAGGCCGAGCGCGATCAGCAGCGTCGCTTCGCCGCCGTCGCCGATCGGCGGCGGCAGGCTGAGGCCGGAGCCGGCGTGCTCGCCCGCCGGGTCGCCGCCGCCATGGGCGACGACGCCGCCGACGCCGAAGCGGGGACCCCCGTCTCCCGGGGCCGCGACGCCGAGCGGGCCTTGCGCGGCGCTCAGCGCGCCGTCGGCGCCGAACGGGTCCGTCGCGGCGCGCGGAGCCGCCGTCCTGAAGGCCGCGCCGCCGCCGCATGCGCCGGCACCGGCGAGCGCGTCGAGCCGGCGCAGGCCGCGGCGCTCGATCCGCCCCGTCTGCGCCACGCCGAGGCTCAGCCGTCGCGCCACCTGCGGCCGCGAGAGCGGCGCGCCGGGGCCGAGGCCGGCGCGCAGCGTGAGCACACGCCGCTCGCGCGCGTCCAGGTCGTCGAGGCACTGCCGCGCTCGCGTGACGATCTGCTCCAGGTCGCGCCCGGAGCCGTCGCGTCGGGCGGAGGGTCCAGCGGACGCGGGACCGTGGACGCCCGCCGAGCCGCCGCCGTTCGGCGAGCCGCCGAGGCGCGCCGACGTGTCGCCGCCTGTCGCTCCCCCACCGCCGCCCCCCGGGCTGCCGCCCGCTGCTACCCCGCCACCGCTCGCCGACCCTCCACCGCCTGCGGTGGCGTCCCCGCTTCCGACGCTCCCGCCCGCCGTCACGCCGCCATCCGAAGCGCCGAGCGAGGCGTCGCCGGTCACGCCTGGGACGGTCGGCGCGGGGACGGACGGCGCCGGCACGCTGGGCGCCGGCACGCTGGGTGTCGGCACGCTCGGGGTCGGGAGCGGCGCGACCGGCGCCGGAGCGGTGATCGTCGGCGGCGGCGGAAGCGACGGCGCCGTCACCGTCGGCACGGTCACCGAGGGCACCGTGACGGTCGCGTCGAGCGCGTCCGCGTCGACCGCCGCGCAGGCGCTCACCAGCAGCGCCGCCGCGCTTCCCAATGTCAGGCACCGACGTCGCCGTCCGCCCATCCGGCCTCCTTCCGGTCCGTCCCCGCCTACCGCGGATGTCCCGATGCGAAACGGCGAAGACGACGCGCGCGTCCGTGACGCGACGCACAGACGCCGGACGGATCGCGCCCTACCTTGGATCACGCACCCACGCTGACGAGATCTAGACACGAAGGACATGCCAATGCTCGGACTGATCAAGCGCTTCCTGCCGCGCGAGCCGCTTCCGCCCCACATCCACTTCCACGTCGACCAGGACGGCAACGAGGTCTTCTGCGACGACTCGGTGTGCCGCCCCCAGCGGCGCCCGGTGCTGTTCCTCCCCCCGCCGCGCTGACCGCCGGCGCCGCCCCGCTCGCGCGGTGCGGCCCGGCGCCCGCGGCGGCGGGCAAACCTTCCCACGCTTGTGTCAAGGTTGGCGCGCCCGCTGCTAGGATCGCCTGAATGCGCGACTACCTCGATGCGATCCGCCGCAGAATCGTCGTATTCGACGGCGGCATGGGCGCCACGCTGGAGCAGTTCGACCTCACCCAGGCCGACTACGGGGGCCTGGAGGGCAAGTGCCACGAGGCGCTTGTGCTCCACCGCCCCGACGTGATCGAGGGCGTCCACACGGCGATGCTCGACGCCGGCGCGCAGGTCGTCGAGACCGACACCTTCCAGGCCAGCCGCCTCAAGCTCGACGAGTGGGGCCTCGCCGAGCACACGCACGAGATCAACGTCAAGGCGGCCCAGATCGCGCGCAGAGCCACGGGCGAGGACCGCTTCGTGGCCGGCTCGATCGGCCCGACCGGCTTCCTGCCGGCCTCCGACGACCCGACGCTCGGCAACATCTCCTTCCGCGCGCTCGCGGACGTCTTCGCCGAGCAGGCCAGAGGCCTGATCGAGGGCGGCGCCGACCTGCTGATCATCGAGACCGCGCAGGACATCCTCGAGGTCAAGGCCGCGATCTTCGGCGCGCGCGAGGCGTTCGCGGCGACCGGCAAGCGCCTGCCGATCCAGTGCTCCGTCAGCCTCCTGCCCAACGGCGGCAAGATGCTGCTCGGAACCGACATCAGCGCGGTGCTGACGACGCTCACCGCGCTCGACATCGACGTGATCGGGCTCAACTGCTCGACCGGCCCCGAGGACATGCGCGACGCGATCCGCTTCCTCGGCGAGCTGAGCCCCATCCCGGTCCACTGCATCCCGAACGCCGGCCTGCCGCTGCAAGGGCCCAACGGCGAGACGATCTTCCCCGAGAAGCCCGAGCCGCTGGCCGCGACGCTCGGCGAGTTCGTCGAGCGCTACGGCGTGAACGTCGTCGGCGGCTGCTGCGGCACGACGCCCGAGCACATCCGCGCGATCGCCGAGCGCGTCAAGGACCTGAAGCCGAGCGAGCGACCGGCACCGCGTCCCCCGCACGTCTCCTCGATGATCGCCGCCACGCCGCTCGCGCAGGAGCCGCGCCCGACGATCGTCGGCGAGCGCGTCAATTCGCAGGGCTCGCGCCGCGCGAAGGAGCTGCTGCTGGCCGACGACTACGACGGCCTGCTGCAGATCGCCGAGGACCAGGTCGAGGGCGGCGCGCATGTGCTCGACCTGTGCGTCGCGCTGACCGAGCGCCAGGACGAGGACGACCAGATGCGCCAGGTGGTCGAGCGGGTCTCGCTGACCCAGCCGGCGCCGATCCAGGTCGACTCGACCGAGCCCGAGGTCATGCAAGCCGCGCTGGAGCAGATCCCCGGCCGCGCGATCGTCAACTCGGTGAACCTGGAGGCCGGCCGCGACAAGCTCGACCGGGTCGTCCCGCTGTGCCTGGAGCACGGCGCCGCGCTGATCGCGCTCACGATCGACGAGGAGTCGATGGGCAAGACGGCCCAGCGCAAGCTCGACATCGCCAAGCGCATCCACGGCTACGTCTGCGACGAGCATGGGATGGACCCGCACCTGCTGATCTTCGACGCGCTCACGTTCACGCTCGCGACCGGCTCGGACGAGTTCAAGGACTCCGCGATCGAGACGATCGAGGGCATCCGCCAGATCAAGGCGGAGCTGCCCGGCGTGCTGACCTCGCTCGGCGTCAGCAACGTCTCCTTCGGCTTCGGCAGAGCGGCGCGGGAGGTCCTGAACTCCGTCTTCCTGCACCACTGCGTGGAGGCCGGCCTCGACCTCGCGATGGTGCACCCGAAGGACATCACGCCCTACGCCGAGATCCCGCAGCTGGAGCGCGAGCTGGCCGACGACCTCGTCTTCAACAAGCGCGAGGACGCGACGCAGCGCTTCATCGAGCACTTCGAGTCCAAGGGCGAGAGCGCCGAGGAGGAAGCCGCCGACCCGACCGCCGGCATGGAGCCGGAGGAAGCCCTGCACTTCCACATCCTGCGCCGCAAGAAGGAGGGCGTCGAGGAGTGGATCGACAAGTCGGTCGAGAAGATCGGCGCGGTCCCCACACTCAACGACGTCCTCCTGCCCGCCATGAAGGAGGTCGGCGACAAGTTCGGCGCCGGCGAGCTGATCCTTCCGTTCGTGCTGCAGTCGGCCGAGGTGATGAAGAAGGCCGTCGCCCAGCTCGAGAGATACCTCGACCGCATCGAGGGCTACACGAAGGGGACGGTCGTCGTCGCGACCGTCTTCGGCGACGTGCACGACATCGGCAAGTCGCTCGTCAACACGATCCTCACGAACAACGGCTACACGGTCGTCGACCTCGGCAAGCAGGTGCCGATCTCCACCATCCTCGACGCCGCGCAGGAGCACAGAGCCGACGCGATCGGCCTCTCCGCCCTGCTCGTCTCGACCTCGAAGCAGATGCCGCTGTGCGTCCAGGAGCTGCACGAGCGCGGGCTCGACTACCCGGTCCTCGTCGGCGGCGCGGCGATCAACCGCGACTTCAGCCTGCGCATCCTCTACCCGCACGGGACCGAGGACGACGACGTCTACGCGCCCGGCGTCTTCTACTGCAAGGACGCGTTCGAGGGGCTGGCGAAGATGGACCAGCTTGTGGACGCGGAGGCGCGCGCCGCGCTGATCGAGAAGACGCGCGCGGCCGCCAAGACGCTGCGCGAGAAGCCGGTCGTGATCGACGACGCCCCGCCGACCACCGACAGCTCGGTGCGCTCGGCTGCGCGCACCGACGTGCCGGTTCCGGCACCGCCGTGGTGGGGCGTCCAAGAGGTCCCCGTCGACATGGAGCAGGTCTACCGCCACCTCGACACGCACGTGCTGTTCAAGCTCCACTGGGGCGGGCGCGGCGTGAAGGGCGACGCGTGGCGCGAGCTGGTCGAGGGCGACTTCCAGCCGCGGCTGGAGCGCATGTGGCGCGAGGCGACCTACCTGCATCCGCGCGCGAAGCTCGGCTACTTCCCCGCCAACGGGGACGGCAACGAGGTCGTCGTCTTCGACCCCGAGGACCACGACAGAGAGATCTGCCGGCTCGTGTTCCCGCGCCAGCCGCGCCACGACCGCATCTGCATCGCCGACTTCTACCGCCCGCTCGACAGCGGCGAGAAGGACGTCGTCGCCCTCCAGGTCGTCACCGCCGGCGACGAGGTCACCGAGCTGATGGCGAGATTGGAGAGAGACGGCGAGTTCGCCGAGCAGCTGTTCGTCCACGGCCTCGGCGTGCAGACGGCCGAGGGGATGGCCGAGTGGCTGCACGCGAGAGTCCGTTCCGACCTCGGCGTCGACCTCGACCAGGGCCGCCGCTACTCGTGGGGCTACCCCGCCTGTCCGGACCAGTCCGAGCACGAGAAGGTGTTCGCGCTGCTCGACGCGCCGTCGATCGGCATGCGCCTCTCCGGCGGCTACGCGGTCGAGCCCGAGCAGTCGACCGTCGCGATCGTCGCGCACCACCCGCAGGCCGTCTACTTCGGCATGAGAAGCGGTTTCCTGCCGAAGGAGAAGGCGCCCGACGACATCATCGCCGGCTCCGACCGCGACCCGTCCCTCTTCGACGAGGAGCCGCGCGATGGCGCCGTCGAGGCCGAGGCGGTCGAGCGCGCGCCAGACGCCGCCGGCGTGGACTGAAACAAGCCTCCATCTGGGCATACGCCGCCTGAGCGGCGATCAACGAAGGAGGTTCAGATGGCGGACTATGCCCTCTTCATCGGCTGGGGTCCTGTCGTACGCGGCCGGGAGGAGCTGTCGCTCAGGGTCTTCCAGGAGACCATCGACTTCTGGGGCCACGCGCAGGAGGACGGGCAGATCGACGGGTTCGAGCCGTTCTTCCTCGAGCCGCACGGCGGTGAGCTGGAGGGCTTCATGCTCATCTACGGCGGGCGCGAGAGACTCGACCGGCTGCGCGAGAGTCAGGAGTTCGAGCGGCTGATGACGCGCGCCGGCGCGGTGGTCGACAACCTCGGCGTCGTCACCGCCTATGCGCAGCAGGCGCTCGGGCGGCTGATGGGCCAGTTCCAGGAGATGGCCGGCGAGCTCGCCGGCGCGGCGCACTAAAAGCGGGGACTACGCCTCGGCGGCGGCGGTCTGCGGGTCGCCGCCGCGGACGGCGTGCGGCCGCGCACGCAGCTCGACCGGCGCCGTCTGGAGCGCGCGCAGGCGCACGTCCTTCCAGGACAGGCCCTCCTTCACGAGCGCCGGCATCCCCATCACGACGGCGGTCGCGATCTCGACCGCCTGCAGGATGATCCCGTAGCCGAGCGCGTCCGCCTGCGAGACGCCGTAGCCGCCGCTCAGCACGACGACGCACGCGGCCTGGAAGATGCCGAGGTTCGACGGCGTCGCCGGCAGCACGGCCGTCACGTTGACCGCGAACAGCACGGCCGCGGCGGCCCCGACCCCGGCCTGCGCGTCGAGCCCAAGCGCGACGAGCAGCAGGAAGCAGGAGAGCCACTGCAGCGCCCACGCGGCGAGCTGCGCGGCGATCGCGGTGCCGCCGAGCTTCGGATCGCGGAAGACCGCGAGGCCGTTGCGCACGCGCGCGAGCGCGGTGCGCGCCTGTCCGGTCAGCTCGCGCAGCTTCGCGAAGCGCGAGTGGCGGCCGGCGCTCAGCAGCGGCGGCGCGAGCAGCACGGCCGCCAGCAGCACGAGCGGCATCACCGCCGCGACGATCAGCGCGTCGTGGTGGTGGCGGAACAGTCTCACCGTCGAGAACGTCACGACGCCCAGCAGCACGAGCGCGAAGATGTTCAGCAGCGCCTGCGAGACGATCGTCCCCAGCACGACCGGCAGGTGCTCGCGCGGGCGGCCGGTGCGGCGCGAGACGACGAGCGCACGCGACGGCTCGCCGAGGCGTGCCGGCAGCGTCGCGCTCATCAGCACGCCGATGAAGGTCCCCTGCATCGCGTCGCGCAGCCGCACGCGCCCGCGCGGGATCGCCGCCTTGAGGATCGCGTGCCAGGCGACCGCGCGCACCGCCATCGACGCGCACATCACGCCCAAGCCGGCGAGCACCCACGGCGGGCTGGAGTGCAGCAGCGCGAGCGCGATCTCGTGCACGCCGATGCGGCGGAAGGCGAGCACCGTGCCGACGAGCGCGAGCGCCGCGAACGCCAGCATCGCCGCCCGGCGCGCGAACGCGACGACGGGCTTGCGCGCGCCGGCGGGCGGCGGCGGCTCCAGGCTCGGCAGCCGCTGCGGGCGCACGCGCGCCTGCATGTCAGCCGGCTTGGCGCCGATCCGCACCGCGGCGCGCTCCACGGCGCGCTGCGGCGCCGGCGTCGCGATCGCGTCCTCGTAGGCGTCCAGTACCTCGCGCGCGACGTGCGGCCAGGCGAAGCGCTCGGCGCGCTCGGCGGCGGCGCGGCCCATCGCGACGCGCCGCTCCGGCGCGTACCACAGGTCGCGCAGCGTCTCCGCCAGCGCCGTCGCGTCGCCGCGCGGCACGAGCAGCCCGTCGACGCCGTCGCGGACGACGTCGCGGTAGCCGGCGATGTCGGAGGCGACGACCGGCGTGCCGGCGGCGAAGCCCTCCGTCAGCACCATGCCGAAGCTCTCGCCGCCGAGCGACGGCGCGCAGAGGACGTCGGCGCTTTCGAGGACGCGCTGCTTCTCGGCGTCGTCGACGCGGCCGAGCACGGTCACCCCGCGCTCGTCGAGCAGCATCGGCGCGACCTCGTCGCGATTGGCGCCGACGACCGTCAGCTCGACCGGCACGTCGTGGTCGCGCAGCGCCTCAAACGCGCGCAGCAGCACCGGCAGGCCCTTGCGCTCCACCGCCTGCCCGACGAACGCGAGCCGCAGATGGTCCGACGGCTCCCGCGGCGCCGGCACGCCGCCGTCCGGCAGCGCCACGCCGTTCGGGACGATCCGGTAGCGGCCGCCGAAGAAGCGCTGGGCCGTCCAGGCGGCCGCTTCGGAGACGGCGATCCGCACGTGCAGGTGGTTGAACAGCCGGCGCGCGCCGAGCAGGTTCGCGGCGTTGTTCGTGACGCGGTTCGTCGAGTAGCAGTGGAACGTGCCGACGAGCGGGACGCGCGTCGAGACGCAGGCGTCCCACGCGAGCACCGGCGCGACGGGCTCGTGCAGGTGCACGACGTCGTAGCCGCCGTGGCGCACCTCGCGGCGCATCTGCGACAGGCCCGCCGCGCGCGCGGAGAGGTTCGAGACGGCGCCGTTGGCGGGGAAGCCGATCGTGCGCCCGAGCGGGATCACGTAGTCGGGCAGCGCGCGGCGCTGCGGCGCTGCGCCGCGGTGCAGCAGCGTCGAGAGGCGGTCGTCGGGATCGTAGGGCGCCAGCACGCGGACCTCGTGCCCCTCCGCCAGGAAGCGCTCTGCCAGCGCCTCGATGTGCCGGGTGACGCCGCCGGGGTACGTCCACGAGTACGGCGAGACCAAGGCTACGCGCATACCTGCCGGATCCTAGCGCGGCTTCCGGCCTTTCTCCGCAATCTGGCGGGCAGCCTGCACAGCGCCGTAACATGCTGGCGCGTGAGCGTCGAGGCCCATCTGCGCAGCGCGGATCCGGTCCTCGGCGCGCTGATCGACGCGGTCGGCCCGATCGACCTCGGCGACCGCGCCGGACGACCGGACGATCACTACGGCGCGCTCGTGCGCTCGATCGTGGGCCAGCAGCTCTCGACGAAGGCGGCGCGCACGATCTACGGGCGGCTCTGCGAGCGCTACGGCGGCCGCACGCCGACGCCGGCCGAGCTGCTTGCCGACGACCTCGACGCGCTGCGACTCGCGGCCGGTCTCTCCAGAGCGAAGGCGTCCTACCTGAAGTCGCTCGCCGAGCACGTCGTCAGCGGCGAGCTGGAGCTGGAGCGCTTCGACGAGATGCCCGACGCCGAGGTCGCCGCCGAGCTGATCGCGGTGAAGGGCCTCGGCCAGTGGACGGTCGACATGTACCTGATGTTCCATCTGGGCCGGCCGGACGTGCTGCCGGTCGGCGACCTCGGCATCAGACGCGCGGTCGAGCGCGCCTACACCCTGCCCGACCTGCCCGACGCGGCGCAGTTGACGGAGATCGCCGAGCCGTGGCGCCCGCACCGCACGGTGGCGTGCCGGTACCTGTGGCGCAGCTTGGACAACGAGCCCACCTGAGCGGTGGGCGGCGGCGTCAGACCGCCGAGACCTCTTGCTCGTCCGCGACGCGGAACGAGGAGCCGCAGCCGCAGGCGGCGATCACGTTGGGGTTGTCGACCTTGAAGCCGGCGCCCTGGAGGTCGTCGACGTAGTCGATCGTCGAGCCCTGCACGTACGGCAGGCTGGGCCCGTCGACGAGCAGGCGGATGCCCTTGTCCTCGAAGATCTCGTCCCCGTCGCGCTGCTGGTCGAACGCGAGCGCGTACTGGAAGCCCGAGCAGCCCCCGCCGCGCACGCCGACGCGCAGACCGGCCGTCGCGATCTCGCTGCCCTGAGAGGCAAGGAACTCGCGGACTTTCTCCGCACCCTTGTCGGTGAGCGTGATCATTGCTTCAGCAAGTATAGCGACCCCCTCCGCTCGCTACCCTGTGCGCGAGATGGCGACCGAGATCGCAACGAAGGAAGAGCTGAAGGCGCGGATCGAGACCGCAATCCCGGGCGCGAGCGCCGACGTTCGCGGCGATGACGGCCACCACTTCGAAGCCGTGGTGACCGCCCCGGCGTTCGCCGGCCTCTCGCGGATCGCCCAGCACCGCCTCGTCTACGACGTCTTCGACGGGGAGCTTGGTGGGCGCATCCACGCGCTGGCACTCCAGACCAAAGCCGAATGAGGACTGACACCGTGAGCGACGAGACGCAGAACCCCCTCCGCGAGGCGATCGAGGACGCGATCGGATCGAACGACGTGATCCTCTTCATGAAGGGCACCCCCGAGCAGCCGATGTGCGGCTTCTCCGCTCGCACGGCCGCGGCGCTGCAGTCGCTGGAGGTGCCGTTCGCGGCGGTCGACATCCTGCCCGACCCGCGCATCCGCCAGGAGCTGTCGGCGCTGTCGAACTGGCCGACGATCCCCCAGCTGTTCGTCAGAGGCGAGCTGGTCGGCGGCTGCGACATCGTCACCGAGATGTACGAGAGCGGCGAGCTGGCCGCGCTGCTCGGCGCCGAGCAGCCCGCGGAGACGGCTGCGCCGGCCGGCGACGCCCAGGCGCCGCTGTCGATCGAGAACCGGCTGGGCTAGCGGCCGCGGCCGCTGGCCGCGGCGCTTCAGCCGCCCTGGACCGAGCCGGTCTGGAGGATCCGCCCGACCGCGCGGTGGTGCACGCGCCGCCGCGCTCTGGCGACCTTCACCGGCAGCAGCGCGCGTCCGTCGATCCGCACCTGCGGGCTGCGGCACAGTCTCACGTCGTCGCCGCCGATGTGCGCGGTCACGCCGTCCCAGCGCGACAGCAGCGTGAAGCGCAGCAGCAGCTCGCCCATCGACTGCGCGCCGCCGTCGCCGCCCCCGCCGAGCAGGTTCTCCAGCAGCGACAGGAAGCCGCCGCCTCCACCGCCGCCACCGTCCCCCTCGACCGGCGTGCCCACGATCCGCAGCATCCGCGCGCCGGGCTTGACGTCGCCCGGGATGCGGAGCGTGCAGCGCACCGTCCGCAGCGGCCCGCGCAGCAGCCGCACGCGCAGGCGGACGCCGACGCGCTCGCCCGGCCGCACGACGTGGCGGGCAAGGCCGGCGTCGAGGATCGTCGCAAGCCGCAGCCCGCGCTCGACCGTCGCGGAGACGTCGATGCGCGTGACGTGCAGCGCGCGGAAGCGCGCGTGGGCGATCAGGTCGAGCACGGAGCCGAGGTCGTCGCCCATCGCCATCGCGAGCGGCGGCGGCGACTCCGGGTCGACCGGCAGCTCGGTGACGTGGCGGCGGCAGCTGCGCAGCGGCTGCGGCAGCTCGCGCAGCTGGACCGCCAGGCAGACGCGTCCCGTCTGCTGTGACGGCGCGCCGTCGTAGGTGCTCATGACCGCCTGCGCGACGCCGAGCGAGGCGATCGTCGAGAGCAGGTCCTGGCCGTTCGGGTCGCCGAGGTCGGTCTCGTCGGCGATGTCCGTCCGCTGCACGCTTCTCGCGCCGGTGTCGGCGTCGGTCACGCGCACGGTCAGCGGCACCGTGCGCGGGGCGGGCCCGACCTTGCCGACGACGCCCGGAAGCGCGTCGTTCGTCAGCGTTCCGAGCGTGTGGCCGGGCGCGGCCAGCTTGTAGGAGGTCGCGCCCGCGACGTCGATCGGGTTGCCGACGACCGTGAAGACGTAGGCGTCCTGCAGCAGCAGCGCACGGCGACCGGCGCCGTCCAGCGGGTGACCGAAGCCGTAGACGACGTCGCCGTCGCGGAAGGTCACGGTGCCGACCGCCCCGGCGCCGATCGCGCCCGTCGAGTAGGCGACCGCGAGCGACGCGCCCGGGACGAGCTCCTGCGGCGGGAACGTCCCGAGGGGGCCGGCCGGCGCGGCGACGAGCGTGCGGTGGTCGGCGAGCGCGGCGCGCTCCGCCAGCTGCCCGAGCGCAGGCGAGAGCCCCGAGAGCACGAGCGGCGAGGCCAGCGCTCTCGCGGCGTGCAGCAGCTTCGGCGCTCTGCGCACGCCGCTCGGCGGCGTCAGCGGCAGCGCGAGCATCTGCTCGATCGGCGTCACGAGCCCGACGTCCTCGCCGTACTGCCCGATCGTCGCGGAGATCGCCCCGGCGTTGCCGATCGCGCCATTCGCGTCCGGGCAGAAGACGGGCGAGCCGGAGAAGCCCGAGGCGATCCCGGTCCCGGCGACCGCCGGACCCGACACGCGCACGAGGATCCGCGCCCCCGTGCCGTCCTGGTCGGCGACCACGTCGAGCACGTCGACGTCGAAGTCGCTGATCGTCGTGCCCTGCACGACGGTGCGCGCGGTGCAGTGCAGGCCGCGGTGGATGTCGCGCAGCGGCGTGATCGGGTCGCGGGCCCACGCTGCCGGCGCGCTCAGCAGAAGCAGCAGGAACGCGCAGGGGAAGAGGCGCCTCACGCGCGGCACCATATCCGTACCGGCCCCGGGATGCGGCGCATCGACTAGGGTGCCGCGCACATGGGCTCGGTCGCCGTCGTCACGGACACCTGCCACTACCTCCCCCGGCAGCTCGTCGCGGCCCGCGGCATCCACGAGGTCTCGCTCTACGTGCATTGGGACTCGCGCGAGGATCGCGAGGCCGACCTGCCGGACTTCGGCGCCTACTACGAGTACCTGCGCACGGCCAAGCAGCTGCCGACGACCTCCCAGCCGTCGATCGGCGACTTCCTCGCCGTCTACGAGCCGCTGCTGGTGGAGGGGCACGAGATCGTCTCGATCCACCTGTCGGGCTCGATCTCCGGGACGTTCCGGTCAGCCGAGCAGGCGCGCGACCAGCTCGCCGGCAGAGGGCGCGACCGCATCCACGTGATCGACTCGCAGAGCGCGTGCGGCGGCGAGGGCCTGATCGTGCTGGCGGCGCATGCCGCCGCGGCGCGCGGCCTGAGCGCGGAGGAGGTCGTCGCGCACGTGCGCGAGGCGCGGGCGGCGCTGCAGATGTGGTTCGCCGTCGACACGCTCGAGTACCTGCGCCGTGGCGGGCGCATCGGCGCGGCCCAGGCGTGGCTCGGCTCGGCGCTGAAGATCAAGCCGATCCTGACGCTGGAGGCGGAGATCACGCCGGTCGAGCGCGTGCGCACGTCCGGGCGCGCGTTCGAGCGGATGGTCGACTACATGAAGGCCCGCCACGCCGACGGCGCCGACGCCTGGGTCGTCCAGCACATCCAGGCGCACGCGGAAGCGGCGAGACTCGTCGAGATCGGCCGCGAGCTGTGGGGCTGCGACCCGTCCTTCGTGTCCGAGATCGGCCCCGTGATCGGGACGCACGTCGGCCCTGGACTGCTCGGCGTCGGGGGGATCCCCTCGTCGTTCTTAGCCTAGCGGCCGCGGCGACGCTTGCGGCCGAACACGAGGCCGCCGAGTCCCGCGATCCCGCCGCCGAGCACGAAGCCCGCGACCGCGGCGGCGATCAGCGCCTCTCTTCTGTGCTCGCGCAGCTGTCCGCGCCAATCGGTGAGCGCGGTGACCTCTCTGCGCAGCACCTCGATCGAGGTGCCCAGCTCTCTGCGGTTGAGCTCGATCGAGGCGCGGATCTGCTCGGGCGTGCGGGTCGGCATCAGGAGGCGGCCTCCGTGGCGGTGACGGTGTCGCGGATCTTCTTCGCCTCGTCGATCGCCATCGTCGGCGCCGGCGGCGTTCCGCGGCGCAGCGCGCGGTAGGCGAGCCCTCCGGCGAGCACGCCGAGGATGAACAGCACCCCGGCGACGATCGCGAAGCCGGCCCAGTAGGCGGTCCCGCCGAAGATCAGGTACGTGCCCCACGCGGCCGCGTTGAGCAGGAAGAAGAGCGCGGTGAGGAAGAACACGCCCGCGACGATCCCGACGACCGCGCCGACCGCGAGCTTGCGCGCCTTGACGGCCATCTCGGCCTTCGCCAGCTCGATCTCCTCGCGCACGAGCAGCGAGGCGCGCTCGGACACCTGCGTGACCGCGTCGGCGAGCGTCGTGGGTGTCGGCTCGTCAGCGGGCAAGGCGCTTGAGGAAGAGGGCGAGGACCAGACCGCCGGCGAAGGCGGCGCCGACGGCAAGCTCGGGTCTCTCGTCGGTCGTGGTCACGGGGGGCTGCGGCGGCAGCACGGCGCCGCGGACGGCGGCCTCGGCGGCGAGCGCGGCCTGCTCGGCGGTCGGCTGCCCGTTGTCGGTCGCGATCGGCTCGGCGGCGTCCGTCATTCGGGCGGCTCCTCGCCGAACGCGCGCACCCAGATCAGCGTGGCGAGCCGCTGCGTGGCGATGCTGGCGAGCGCGCCGATGCCGGCGAGCAGGCCCGACCACATCAGTCGCTTCACGAGGTCGCTCTCAGCCATCAGCTCGCGCATTCAATCAGCTCTCCCGGCGGCGCCCGTCAGCGCTCCACCTGCTCAAGGCCGCCGCAGATCGTCTCGACGATATGGGTCTTGGCCTGCTCGTATTCCCCGTCGCCCGTCGGGAGCAACGCGAAGATCCAGCCGGTCAGGACCTGCTCGACCGCGCCGTAGAACGCCAGCGCCGCGAAGTCCGGGGTGACGTCGTCGCGGAAGACGCCCGCTCTCTGCGCTCTCTCGACGATCGCCGAGATGCCGTAGTAGGCCTCGCGGATGTGCGCGAGGTGGGTGCGCCCGAACGTGTTCGCGGCGCGCGTGACCTCGACGATGATGACCTTCATCAGATCGGGGTCGTGGCGGTAGGAATCGACGATGAAGGAGGTGATCGCGTACAGCTTCTCGCGCGGCGGGATCTCCTCGCCGTCGACCTGCTGGATCGCGCGCAGCAGGATGTCCCAGCGCTCCAGGAAGAGCGTGTCGAGGATCTGGTCCTTCGAGTCGAAGTAGTGGTAGACGAGGCCGTAGGCGACGCCGGCCTCGTCGGCGATGTCGGAGACGCGACAGGTGTGGAAGCCCTGGCGCGCGAACACGCGCACCGCAGCGTCGAGGATCAGCCGCCGCTTGTCGACGGCCGGCTCGGTCTTCGCCATCAGGCTGCCGCCTCCACGGCGGCGTCCGGCCAGACGTAGGCGCTCGTGCGGCGGTGCCGCAGCGCCGGCAGTCTCGCGCGGATCGCGTCCTGGCGCGCGTGGTCGAGCTCGGCGAGCGCATAGCCCTCCGCGTCGGGCGCGGTCGCGAGCACGGTCCCCCACGGATCGGCGATCAGCGAACGACCGCCGGACGCCTTGCCCGGCGCGTGCTCGCCGATCTGGTTGGCGGCGATCACGAAGCACTGGTCCTCGATCGCGCGCGCCCGCAGCAGGACCTCCCAGTGGTCGCGCGTCGTCGCGAGCGTGAAGGCCGACGGCAGCGCGAGCACGCGCGCGCCGTCGAGCGTGAGGATGCGGAACAGCTCGGGGAAGCGCAGGTCGTAGCAGATCGCCATGCCGAGCTTCGTGCCGTCCTGCAGGGACGTGGCGACGATCTCCTCGCCCGGCTCCTCGCCGTCGGACTCGCGGTAGACGGTCCCGGCGACCTCGACGTCGAACAGGTGCAGCTTGCGGTAGACGGCTTTGACGTCGCCGTCGGGGCCGACGTGGACGGAGGTGTTCGCGTGCTTGGCATGACCGTCGCGCCGCTCCACGATCGAGCCGGCGATCAGGTCGATCGTCAGCTCGCGCGCAAGCTCGCGCGCCCATGTGGTCGACGGCCCGTCAAGCGGCTCGGCGCCGGCGGCGAGCTGGTCGGGCGTGCCGAGCACGTTCCACTTCTCGGGCAGCACGACGAGCGTCGCGCCGTCGGCCGCAGCGGCCCGCACCAGGCGCTCGGCGGTCGCGCGATTGCGAGGGCGATCGGCAGTAGAGTTCATCTGGATCGCCGCGGCGCGCATGCGGTGGTCGTTCTCCAAGGCAGGACAGATTGACTGGTCAGTCAACCGGTCAGCAAGCATACCGCCCCCGCGCATGCCGCCCGTCCGCCCCTCTTCCGACCGGATCCCGGCCTATCGCGGCACGTTTGGCCTGCTGCGTCCGGCCGCGTTCGACCGCGTTCCGCTGCCGCCCGTGCGCATGCCGGCGTGGCGCGGAGCGCGGCCATTGAAGCGCTGGCGCTACGTCGGCGTTTACGGACCGCAGCTGATGCTGTGCGTCGGGTCGGCGCGAGTCGGGCCGGGGCGCCAGTCGTTCTGGGCCGTGTGGGACCGCGCGACGCGCCGGCTGCGCGAGCGGACGCGTCTGTCGGGCGGCGGCGTGCGGGTGGGGATCGACCGCCCGGGACGCGTGCTGGTGCTCGACGACGGCGTCGAGATCGAGCTGGTGCTCGACGAGGTCGACGGCGTCGAGACGATCTGCCCCGTCGACGGCCGGCCGGGCGCGTACACGTGGACACGCAAGCAGGGCGGCGTGCGGGCGCGCGGGACGGTGCGCGTGGACGGCGTCGTGCGCGAGCTCGACGCGCTGGCGGTGGTCGACGACAGCGCCGGCTACCACGCACGTCACACGGCGTGGCGCTGGTGCGCGGGGGTCGGGCAGGCGGTCGACGGCCGCTCGCTCGCGTGGAACCTGGTGAGCGGGATCAACGACCCGCCGCGCGACAGCGAGCGGACCGTGTGGATCGGCGGCGTGCCGTTCGAGGTCGGCCCGGCGGCGCGCTTCACCGACGACCTCGCCGCCGTCTCGACGGCGGACGGCGTCGACCTCGCCTTCGCCGCCGAGGCCGTCCGCGAGCGGCGCGAGAACCTGCTGCTCGTGCGGTCCGACTACCGTCAGCCGTTCGGCACCTTCGCCGGCGTCCTCCCGGGCCCGCATGGCGAGCGGGTTCAGCTCGCCGACGGCTGGGGCGTGATGGAGCGGCACACGGCGGTGTGGTGATCAGCCGCGGCGCTGGTCGCCGACGTTGCGCAGGGCGGCGAGGAGCAGCTTGGAGTGCATCGCGGCGATCAGCTCCTCGAGCGGCTCGGCGCCGGAGGCGATGATCTCAACGGCGCGGTCCTCGTCGACCGAGCCGGCGAGGCGGCCGAGCAGCACGCGCACCTCCTCCTCCACGAGCGGCTGAAGCGCCTCGCGGTAGCGCAGCGTGTCGTAGACGGTGAAACCGATCGCCTCGTCGTAGCCGCCGGCGCGAAAGCGCGAGATCGCCTCGATCACCTTCACGTCGTAGGGGTCGTAGCCGCGCGCGTTCGGCGTCAGCACGCCCAGCTGCTCCAGCCGCTCCAGCACGTTGCGCGGCACCCGGTACGCCTGCTCGACCGCGCGCCGCGAGGTGCGGCCCTGCTTGCCGGCGGTCGCGCTCGCGCGCTCGACGATGCGGTCCTCCAACTCGATCAGCGCCTCGAGGCGCTGCGGGTCCTCGCGCAGCAGCTGCCCGATCACGCGCAGCGGCATGAAGCGCTCCTCCTGCAGGCGCTTGATCAGCCGGATCCGCTCGACGTACTCGGCCGGGTACCAGGCCATGTTGCGGCTCGTGCGGCGGATCTCGCCGTCGTCGCCGAGCAGCGCCTCGCGCAGGTAGTGCTTGATCGTGCCGGCGCTCACGCCGGAGCGCTCGACGAGCTCCTTCATCTTGAGCATGCCGTCGGGACGCGCCGACGTCGGCGGCAACCGTGTGCCCGGCTCAGCCGCCAAGGAACGATCCCTGCTGCTTCGTCGCCGGCCCGGCGATCGCGCCGCTCGCCTTCATCGCCGCGATCTGCTCCGCGTCGTAGCCGAGCGCCGCAAGCACCGCGTCGGTGTGCTCGCCGAGCGCCGGACCGGGCGCGCGCGCCGGGTCGCCGGGCGTGCGGTCGAGCTTGATCGGCAGGCCGAGCAGCCTCACCGGCGCGGCCGCGCCCGGCTGCTCCAGCTCCACCACCATCTCGCGCGCCCGCACGAGCTGCGACCGCAGCGCCTCGTCGAGGTCGAGCACCGGCTCGACGCAGCAGTCGTGCTCGGCCGCGAACGCCTCCCACTCGGCGCGCGTGCGCTCGCGGAACGCCACCTCGACGAGCTTGTGGCCCTCGGAGCCGGGCGCGGCGAACTGCTGCTCGATCAGGTCCTCGCGGCCGGTGCCGCGGCACCACGCCTGCCAAAACTTCGGCTCCAACGCGCCGCACGCGACCCAGCCGCCGTCCTTGCACTCGTACGGGCGATAGCAGGCGAACAGGCCCGAGAGCGGGAGCAGGCCGCGTCTCGGCACGACGCCGTCCGTCAGCGTCGCCGCGGCGATCATCGCCAGGAACGAGAGCGCGCCGTCGAACATCGACACGTCGACGACCTGCCCCTCGCCCGACCGCTCCCGCTCGCGCAGCGCGGCGAGGATGCCGACGGCCGCCATCAGCGCGCCGCCGCCGATGTCCGCGATCTGGCCGGCAGCCTGGATCGGCGCGCCGTCCGGCTCGCCGGTGAGGCCGAGCAGGCCGCCGAGCGCGAGGTAGTTCTGGTCGTGGCCGGCGGCGTCGCGCTTGGGACCGTCCTGGCCGTAGCCGGTGATCGCGCAGTAGACGAGCCCGCGGTTCTCCTGCTTCAGGCGCTCGTAGCCGACGCCGAGGCGGTCGAGCACGCCGGGGCGGAACGACTCCAGCAGCACGTCGTGCTCGCGCGCGAGCTTGCACAGGACCTCGCGGCCGGACTCGGTCTTGAGATCAATGCGGATCGAGCGCTTGTTGCGGTTGAGGCTGAGGAAGAGCGCTGATCTGGCGGAGTCCTCCGCGCCCTCGACGTACGGCGGCGACCAGCGCACGTAGTCGCCCATGCCGGTGTCCTCGACCTTGAGCACGTCGGCGCCGAGGTCGGCGAGCAGCAGCGAGCAGAAGCCGCCGGGCAGCAGGCGCGAGAGGTCGAGGACCTTGAGGCCGTGAAGCGGTCCCACCCGCCCACCCGCGCCGCCGCTCACGCGAGCGCTCGCTTCGGCGTCCCCAGCAGCGCGCGCGCCTCCTCGACGCTCGCGGGCCGGCGGCCGACCTGCTCGGCCAGCTTGCGGGCGGCGGCGATCAGATCGCCGTTCGAGCGGGCCATCGAGCCGTCCGGGAGATAGAAGTTGTCCTCCACGCCGGCGCGCACGTTGCCGCCGAGCGTGAGCGCCGCGGCGATCAGGCGCCACTGGTCGCGCGAGATGCCGATCACGCCCCAGTTGTTGGGGCCGTCAGGTCCGCCGGGCACGTTCTCGGCCATGTGCGCAAGGTTGCGCGCGGTCGGGCGGATGCCACCGTTGACCCCCATCACGCAGCTGATCTGCAGCGGCTCTCTGAGCAGGCCCATGTCGATGAACGGATCGAGGTTGCCGAGGTGGCCGAGGTCGAAGCACTCGTGCTCGGGCTTGATGCCCAGCTCGTTCATCGCTCTCAGCAGCGTGTCGATCGTCTCGAAGCTGTTCTCGAACACGGTCTGGAAGACGAACCCTCTCCGTCTCGCGCTGTACTTCGCGTAATTCATCGAGCCCATGTTGAGCGCGGCGACGTCGGGTCGCATCTCGCGCAGGTACGCGATCCGCTTCTCCAGCGGGATCCCGATCGCGCCCGTCGAGTAGTTGACGATCACGTCGTCGACCTCGGCGAGGATCGCCTCGGTGATCGCGCGGAAGTCCTCGACCTCGAAGCTCGGCGTTCCGTCCGGTCTGCGCGCGTGGATGTGGATCATCGCCGCGCCCTCGTCGACCGCGCGCCGCGCCTCGGCCGCGGACTCCTCTGGCGTGTAGGGAATTCCCGGACACTGGTCGCGGTTGGCGACCACACCGGAGATCGAGTTGGTGATGATGACGGGGTCGTCGAGGCTCACGAGGGCGGCTCCCGAAGAAGAAAGTAGGACGTGCCACTTTCTACTCTTTCGCAGTCGCGGGAGTCGCGTCAAGCCGCTGCCGCGCCGCGCGCTTGAGATCAGCCCGATCGCGTCCGATACCTTTGGCGATCGGTGCCGTCCCCGAGGGGTCACCGGCCCGGACCCCGCGTCGCCGAATGAATCCCGCTCCCCTCCTCCGCCGAGCCCTCGCCCGTCGCGCCGGCATGCTCGCCCTCCTGCTGCCGGGGGCGCTCGCCGGCCTCACCGGCACGGCGCATGCGATGCCGGCCTACGCGCCGGGCAAGGTGGTCGTCGGCTATGCGCCCGCCGCGAGCGCCCAGACGATGGTCCAGACGGCGCGCGCGGCCGGCGCCCACGGCGCGCCGATCCCGGTCGGGCTGCGCGTACGCGTCCTGGAGGTGCCGAGGGGCCGGGTCCGCGCCACGGTGGCACGGTTGCGCCGTCAGCCGTCCGTCGCATTCGCCGCGCCCGACCCGATCGCGCGCGCCGCCGAGCTTGCGCCCGGCGCCTTCCCCGCCGACCCCGGAATCCCCGGATTCGCGGGCGGGCTCGCGGCACTGCAGTGGAACTTCTTCGGGCCGTTCGGCGTCAACGCACAGCAGGCATGGGCGAACGTCGCGGCCGCGGGCCGTCCCGGCGGTCGCGGCGTGCGCGTCGCCGTGCTGGACACCGGTGTGGCGTATCGCCACATCGGCCGCTTCCGCAGGTCGCCCGACTTCGCCGGTACGCGCTTCGTCGCCCCGCACGACTTCGTCGCACGCACGGATCGTCCCGTCGACCGGGAGCAGGACGGGCATGGGACGCACGTCACAGGGACGATCGCCGAGGCGACCGACAACGCCGTCGGCGTGACCGGCCTCGCGTGGGGGGCGACGATCATCCCGGTGCGGGTGCTCGACGCGCACGGCTACGGCGACGCGGCCACGATCGCCGCGGGCATCCGCTACGCGGCGCGCCATGGCGCGCAGGTGATCAACATGAGCCTGGAGTTCGCGACGAACGTGCGCGACATCGAGATCCCCGGGATCCTGCAGGCGATCCGCTACGCCCACGAGCGCGGTGCCGTCGTGGTCGCCAGCGCCGGCAACGAGGGCGAGGCGACGGTCGCCTACCCTGCCCGCGCCCGCCTCGCCCTGTCGGTGGGCGCCACGACGAACGACGGCTGCCTCGCCGACTTCTCAAACGACGGCGCCGGACTCGACGTCGTCGCTCCGGGCGGAGGCGACGACGCCGACCTGGCTTCGGACCCCAACTGCCGCCCCGGCACCCACGGGCCGGACATCTACCAGGAGACCTACACGCGCATGCCGTCGGCGTTCGGATTGCCGAGCGGCTTTCGCGGGACGTCGATGGCCGCACCGCACGTCGCGGCGACCGCTGCGCTCGTGATCGCGAGCGGCGTGCTCGGCGCCCATCCGACGCCGGCGCAGATCGCCTGCCGCATCAAGGCGACGGCGCGCTCGCTCGGGCTTCCCAGACCAAACCACGTCTACGGGGCCGGCCTCGTGGACGCGGCCGCCGCCACCTCACCAGCCGTGCGCACCCCCGCGTGCGAGACCGTGCGCTGAGGCGCCGCAGTCGAGCCACCCGCGACCGCTCGGCAGCGGCACCTCGACCGCGCGGCGTGTGCCGGCGGCGTGCCACTCGAGGACGTGCGGCAGCGCTCGCGCGTGCTTCGGCCAGTAGTAGCGATAGACGTTCGCTTCGACCGAGATCGGCACGGAGCGCCCGTCTCGCAGCCGCATGCGCAGGCGTGCGGCGGCGTCCGGCACGCTGCCGTAGACCTCGGCGACCCCGTTCGGCAGGTACGGAGAACAGATCACGGTGTGTGCCGTCACCGCAGCGCCCGCTCCGTCCCGCACGTCGCAGCCGATCTCGAGCCGTGCCGAGCTGACGAGGCAGACGCCGTCGGCGGCAGCCACGAGGAAGACGTGGTCGGCGACCGTGCCGACCGTGGCGGCCGTGACGTCGCGCACGCTGGTGGGGAGCGCCCCGAAACGGGGGCTCACCTGGGCCCGGACATACGAGCGCCCGCGTGCGTCGGCCCGCCTGGCGGGCC
>JBQCIQ010000061.1:0-2914 GCA_051953595.1 Conexibacter sp.
GAGGTATAATCCGGTTCCACACCCTGTTCGTCTGTTTTCGCTTTTTTCTTTTCCCCCCCCCTTCCCGGCGTTTTGGGGGGGGCGTGGGGGGGGGGCGCCCCCCCGGCGGCGCGGCGGCGGCTATGCGCCCGCCGGCGGGCCGGCGGTCCGGAAGCCGCGGAACTCGGGCGTGTGCTCCCACTCGGCGTCCGTCTCGCGCAGCACGAACCAGCCGGTCGTCGCGAGCCCGACGAGCAGCACGGCGGCGGCGATGATCAGCAGCGTCACGCTGGAGATCGCGTACGCCACCGGGATGCCGATCGCGCCGAGGCCGATCGCGGCGGCGACCGCCGGGTTGGCGACGCGCGCCATCGCGAGGCCGATCGCGAGGATCGCCATCCCGAGCGCGAACGCGAACGGCAGGATGATGAACGGGATCTCCATCCCAGCCGTGCTCTTGAGGTCGTGGATCACGGCGGCGGTGACGGGGATCGGCACGCCGAAGCGCATCATCTCCCACTGCACGAGGCTGAGCGCGACCGTGCCGGCCGAGAAGACGACGCCGAGCAGCGCGAGCCCGCCGCCGATCGTGCCGACCTGCCATTGCCGCTCGCGCAGCATGTGCATGAGTCCGAGGATCGCGGGGACCGCGACGGCGAGCGCCGCAAGCGCGAACGCCTGGCTCGCGTACCAGCTGTCGAGGTTCCCGCTGATGACGACGAGTTGATTGAGCTCCCCGGACTTCAGGCTCGGCTGGATGATCGCCGAGATCAACAGCAGCAGCGGGGCGAGCATCATCCCCGCGCCGGCAATCCACCGGCGGGTGCGTTGGGCGGTGGTCATGACCACACCTCCAGGGGGTTGAGGGGCGAACCTCACGCCACCGTAGGTCTGCGCTCGGCGCACGCCATCCGTGCGGCCGTGCACGCCCCGACCGTAGTCCCCACGGTCGGGGCGTCGCGCTCAGGCGGCGGCCGCAGCCGCCGCCGGCGCGTACGGCGGGCGGCGGCGCGCCCAGCGCTCGATCCGCTCCAACTGGCCGGCGAGCCCGAGCAGCCGCCCCTCGCTGTTGGCCGGGCCGAGCAGCTGCGCGCCGACGGGGAGGCCGCCGGACGTGACGCCTGCGGGCACGTTCACGCCCGGCCAGCCGAGCACGTTCCACGGCCACGTGTAGGGGCAGTAGCCGACCATCGTCTTGTCCGTCAGCCACGCCTCCAGCCCGTCGATCGTCCCGATCGGCGCGGGCGGCTTGGCCGTCGTCGGCATCAGCACGACGTCGAAGCGGCGGAAGATCCGTCCGACGTAGCGCTGCAGCGGGCGCTCGATCGCGAGCGCGAGGCGCAGCAGCGGCGCGAGCGCCCCTCCGAGCCGCAGCGTGCCGTGGGTGCGTGGGTCGAGCTGCGCGCGATCCGTCACGTGCAGCTCGACCCACTCGCGTACCCCGCCCGTCGATCGTGGCATGAAGCTGAGGCCGAGCAGGCCGTAGTTGGGATCGGCCTCCTCGACGTGGTGGCCAAGGCCCTCGAGCGTGCGCCCCAGCCGCTCGACGTGCGCCCGCACCTCGGGATCGAGCGCGGCCGCTGCGAGCGACCATGGGACCTTCGTCGAGAGCGCGATCCGCAGTCGGCCGGGCTCCCTGCGCGCCGCCTCGGCGAACGGCTCCGGCGGCGGCGGCGGACGGTGCCGATCCTCCGGGCGGTTGCCGGCGAGCGCGTCGAGCAGCAGCGCCGCGTCGCCGACCGTGCGCGCCAGCGGTCCGACGCAGGTGAGGCCGTTGAAGGCGGAGGCGAACGGCCACGTCGAGACGCGGCCGCGCTGCGGCTTGACGCCGACGAGATGGGTCCAGGCGGCGGGGATCCGCACGGAGCCGGCGCCGTCCGAGCCGACGGCCGCGGGCACGAGGCCGGCCGCGACCGCCGCCGCCGAGCCGCCCGAGGAGCCGCCCGGGCTGTGGTCGAGCGACCAGGGGTTGCGCGTGGCGCCGAACGCCGGCCCCTCGGTGAACGGCCACTGGCCGACCTCGGGCGTGTTCGTCTTGCCGACGATGACGGCGCCGGCGGCGCGCAGCTTGCGCGCGACCTCGCCGTCGTCCGGGCGCGGCTGGAACGTTCCGGCGCAGCCGAAGTTCGTCGACTCGCCCGCGAGGTCCATGTCGTCCTTGAGCGCGACGGGAACGCCGAGCAGGGGCAGCGCGGCGCCCTCCGCGCGGCGGCGGTCGGCCGCGTCGGCCTCGGCGCGCGCGGCCTCGGCGCGCACGCAGCGGAAGGCGTTCAGCTGCGGCTGGCTCGCCGCGATGCGCGCGAGCGCCGCCTCGACCAGCTCGCGTGAGGAGGCGTCCCCGGACGCGACGAGCGCGGCCTGCGCGCGCAGGCCGGCGAAGGCGAGATCGTCCTCGGCGGACATCGTTCGATCCGACTCCCCGGTTCGGTCGTTCGAACGAACGATACGGGACCGGCGACTACAATGCGCCACATCTCCGGCGCGCTGACACCGACGTCTCCCACGCCCGACACGCGCGCGCGCATCCTCCACGCGACGCTGCGCGTGATCGCGGCGGGCGGCGTGGGCGCCGTCAGCAACCGCCGCGTCGCCGCCGAGGCCGGCGTGGCGCTCGGCTCGCTGACTTACCACTTCCCCAGCCAGACGGACCTGCTGCGCGAGTCGCTGCTGCTCTACGCCGAGGAGGAGGTCGCGCGGCTGGAGAGGCTGGCGGCGGAGCTGCGCCGCGCGGCGACGGACGGCGAGGGCGTGAGCGCCGAGCAGGCGGCGGCGGTCGTCGAGCAGGTCGCCGCGCGCGACGCCGGCCGGCCGGAGGAGATCGCCGAGCTGGAGCTGCACCTGCACGCCTCGCGCGACCCGCAGCTGCACGAGGCCTCGCGCCGCTGCTTCGCCGCGTACGAGTCGTTCGCCGCCGCGGCGCTCGGCGCGCTCCGCG
>JBQCIQ010000062.1:0-17792 GCA_051953595.1 Conexibacter sp.
GAACAGCGCGGCGGTGTGGCCGTCGGGCCCGATCCCTTGGAGCACCAGGTCGAGGACCGGGAGCCCGTTCTCGCCGCCGGCGGGCACCGTCGCGCGCAGCGCGCGCTCGTAGGCGGCCGCGGCCGCCGGCGGGTCGCCGTCGCCCGCGCGCGTGACGGCGTGCACCATCGGCTGCGGGCGGTCCGGCGGGATGCGTGCGAGCAGCGTGCGCGTCACGAGCAGGTGGTTGCTGTCCTCGTCGTCGAGCGGGACGCAGCGCTCGTCGCCGAACCACAGGTGCACGTCGCGCCAGTCGGCGACGTGCTCCGGCAGCAGCTCGTACATGTGCCCGGGCGTGTCGCCGCCGCACAGCGCGACGTGCGCGCCGCCGCGCGCGGCGCGGGCGGCGTCGATCGCCGCCGCGATGCGCGCGGCGCACGTGCGCGCCGCCGCCTCGGCGTCCTCGGTCACCGTCAGCTCGATCATCGTGCCTCCATCCCGTCGAGCAGGGCCGCGAGCGCCGGCGCGTAGCCCGGCGTCGCCGTGTCGAACATCCCCAGCGCGGCGGCGAACGCGCGCGCCGGGTTCGGCGCCGCGACCGGCGCGCGCAGCGCGATCGTCGCGCCGTCCGCGTGCAGGGCGAGCGCGTGGATGCCGGTGAGGTCGGGCTGCTCCGGCGGCCCGAGCGCGATCTCCACGACGCCGCCGTTCGCGCGGCGCGCCGTCCCCTCCCAGCCGCGCTCCAGCGGTGCCAGCCGCTCGACCGTCCAGCCCGCGCGCGCGGCGATCCACCCGGCGAGCAGCAGCGCGCTCGCCTGCTGCGGTCGGCAGGAGCGCAGCTCGACGCGCTCCACCCCTCCCAGCAGCGCCAGCGCGTCCGGGTCCTCGAAGCGCGCGGCGACGTGGCGGCGCCAGCGCCGCAGCCGCAGCCACGCGACGTCGCGCACGCGGCCGACGTCGAGCGCGGCGGCGCGCGCGAACGCGGCCGGCAGCGCGCTCCCGCTCGCGGCGCCCGAATCGAGCACGAGCGCGTGCGCGAGCGTCGCGAGCGGATCCTGCGCGCGGCTCGTACGGGCGCCCGGCAGCCACAGCACCGTCGGCAGTCCGGCGACGCGCAGGGGGTGCACGAGCGAGTCGGCGTGCGCCAGCCGCTCGGCGTCGGCGACGAGCAGCGCCATGTCGTGACAGTGGCCGGCGCCGCCCGCCCCGCAGCCGATCGTGCAGTCGATCGCGACATGCGCGTCGAGCCGCGGCGCGGCGTGCTCCCGCACGACGATTGTGCGCGAGGGGTGACGGTCGGCCAGGCCGGCGAGCCGGTTCGTCAGCTCGTCCGGCGCGACGTCGTCCGCCGGCGCGACGAGCAGGTTGAGCGTGCGCGTGGCGGCGTGGCCGTGCTCGTGGCGCGCGTGCTCGCGGTTGAGCGCCAGCAGCCGCTCGGCGACCTCGCCGACCGTGACGTCCTCGCCGCGCCACTCCGAGCGCTCGCGACCGTCTGCCTGCGCGAGCGCGCTCACAGCGGCCTCCACGCGCGGCCGTCGCGCGCCAGCAGCGCGTCGGCGGACGGCGGCCCTGCGGTGCCGGCCGCATACGGCTCGGGCTCGCCGACCACCGGCTCCGCCGGCGGTGCCCCCGCCCACGCGGCCAGGACCGGGTCGACGATCTCCCAGGCTGCCTCGACCTCGTCGGCGCGCGTGAACAGCGTCGCGTCCCCGAGCAGCGCGTCGTGCAGCAGCCGCTCGTACGCCTCGGGCGACTCGCGCAGGAACGACGTGCCGTACTGGAAGTCCATCTGCACCGGCCGCATGCGCAGCGCCGTGCCCGGCATCTTCGCGGCGATCTGGAGCGTCGCGCCCTCGTTCGGCTGCACCGAGATCACCAGCTCGTTGGGCGGCGGCGGCGCGTCGAGCCCGCGGAACGGCTGATGCGGCGCGGGCTTGAAGGCGATCGCGATCTCGGTGGTGCGCAGCGGCAGCCGCTTGCCGGAGCGCAGGTAGAACGGCACGCCGGCCCAGCGCCAGTTGTCGACCTCGACGCGGATCGCGGCGTACGTGTCGGTGCGCGAGTCGGATGGCACGTCCTCCTCCTCGCGGTAGCCGGGCACCCGCTCGCCGGCGATCCAGCCGGCCGCGTACTGGCCGCGGACCGCGTCGCGCGCGGGGTCGAGCGGCCGCACCGCGTGCAGCGCCTTCGCCTTCTCGTCGCGGACCAGGTTCGCGTCGAAGCTCGCCGGCGGCTCCATCGCCACCAGCGACAGCAGTTGCAGCGCATGGTTCTGGAGCACGTCGCGCAGCGCGCCCGCGCGGTCGTAGTAGCCGGCACGGTGGCCGATCCCGATGTCCTCCGCGACGGTGATCTGCACGTGGTCGATCGCCGTGCGGTTCCACAGCGGCTCGAAGATGCCGTTGCCGAAGCGCAGCACCAGCAGGTTCTGGACCGTCTCCTTGCCGAGGTAGTGGTCGATGCGGAAGACCTGGTGCTCCTCGAACGAGCGCTCGATCGCCGCGTTCAGCTCGCGCGCGCTCGCGAGGTCGTGGCCGAACGGCTTCTCGATCAGCAGCCGCGTCGGCGGGTCGGCGCCGCGGCCGAGGCCCGCCTCGCACAGCCCGCGCGCGGTGTCGGCGAAGAAGGCCGGTGAGATCGCGAGGTAGAAGAGCCGCTGCGAGGGCTCGCCGTCCGCGCGGTCGTCCTCGTCGAGCCGTCGCGCGAGCGCGGCGAACAGCTCCGGCGAGCCGTAGTCGCCGGCGACGACGCCGATCCGCGGCGCGAGCGCGTCCCACAGGCGCTCGTCGAGCGGACGCCGGGCGTGCGCGTCGATCGCCTCGCGCGCACGGTCGCGAAACGACGCCTCGTCGAGATTGCCGCGCACGACCGCGAGCAGGCGAAAGCGCTCGGGCAGCCGGCCGTCGGCGAGCAGGTCGTAGACGGCCGGCAGCAGCTTGCGCGCGGCGAGGTCGCCGGTCGCGCCGAACAGGACGAGCGTCGAGGGCGACGGCAGGCGCTCGTCGACGTCCTGCGCGAACGGGTTCGCGGCGGCCGGTGCGGTGGTCGTGGCGGCCATGCGCGGACGCGTACCCCGTCAGGCCGCCGTCAGTCGCCCAGCCCCGCCGCGAGTCGTTCGATCGCCGCGGCGCGATCCCCGTCCAGCTCGATGCGCAGGAACGGCAGCCCGCGCTGGCGCAGCGCCTGCCCGTCGCCGATCGCCTGCGCGCGCACGAGCGCCGCGAAGTCGTACGGCTGGCCGGGGATCTCGACGCCGCTGCGTCCGGTGTCGACGAGCTGCACGAACACGCCGGTCGGCGCCCCGCCCTTGTGCAGCTGCCCGGTGGAGTGCAGGAAGCGCGGCCCGTAGCCGACCGTCGTCGCGGCCTTCGTGCGGTCGCGGATCGCCGTGCGCAGCGCCGTCAGCGCCGCGTCCGTGCGCGGGTCGGGCGCGAGGTACGCCATCGTCGCGACGTACGCGCCCGCGCCGGCGTGCGCGTCCAGCAGCTCGCGCAGCGCCGCGGCAGCCGCGTCGCCGCTCGCCGCCTGCGCGTCCTCGGCGGGGAAGGCGCCGTCGCGCGCGTACGCCTCGATCGTCGCGACGGTCGCGTCCTTCGCCGACTGCACGTCGGGCTGGTCGAACGGGTTGATGCCGAGCACCGCGCCGGCGACCGCGACGGCCAGCTCCCAGTGGAAGAACAGCGCGCCGAGGTCAAGCGGCTCGTCGAACGGGAACGCGATCACCGGGTGGCCGGCCTCGGCGAGTGCGTCCAGCCGCTCCGCCACCGCCGCGTCGCCCTCGCCCGTGGTGCGGTGCAGGTGCACGAACACGCGGTCCTCGCCGTACTGCTCCGGTTCGCCCAGCGGCTCGTCGGCGATCGGCACGATCCCCTTGCCGTGCTTGCCGGTCGACTCGGCGACCAGCTGCTCCAGCCACAGGCCGAGCGAGCCCAGCGGCTCGTCGACGACGAAGGTGAGCTTGTCGCGGCCGCCGCTCGCCAGCTCGCCGAGCGCGCAGCCGAGCCACAGCGCGGGCGCGCAGCCGGGGGGCAGCGACGGATCGGCCGCGCGCGCGGCGACCTCCGCGCGCGCCAGCAGGCCGCGCACGTCGGCGCCGATCAGCGCCGCCGGCACGATCCCGAACGCGCTCAGCGCGGAGTAGCGGCCGCCGATGTCGGGCGCGCCGTGGAAGACGCGGCGGAAGCCCTGCTCGCGCGCCAGCTGCTCCAGCGACGTGCCGGGATCGGTGACCGCCGCCCACTGCCGCCCGTCCGGCACGAGCGCGTGGAAGTGCGCGTGCATCGAGCGCGGCTCGAGCGTCCCGCCGGACTTGGAGGAGATCAGGAACAGCGTGCTGTGCAGCGGCAGCTTCGCCTCCAGCGCGGCGACCGCGTCCGGGTGCGTGGAGTCGAGCACGTGCAGCTTCAGGCCCGCATCGCCGGCGCCGCAGGTCTGCCACAGCACCTCGGGGGCGAGCGAGGAGCCGCCCATCCCGAGCAGCGCGCAGTCGGTGAAGCCCTCCGTGCGCAGCTCGGCCGCGAACGCGAGCACGTCGTCGAGCTGGTCGAGCGTGTGGTCGGCGATCGTCAGCCAGCCGAGCCGCTGCGACGGCTTGTCGTCGCCGGCCGGCCACAGGCCGTCTTCTCTCGCCCACACGCGCCGCAGCACGTGCTGGTCCTGCGCCCATCTCGCGCGCGCGCCGATCGCGCGCGCCTGCGCGTCGGTCAGGCGCGCTTCGACGCTCGCCGGCTCGCCGGCGATGACGGCCGCGCGCCGGCGCTCGACGCCGGCCAACAGCCGATCCATCGCGTCCGCGAACTGGACGATGCCGGCCTCCAGCAGCTCGTCGGTCACTGCTTGCAGCGACACGCCGGCGGCTTCGACGGCCGCGATCGTCTCGTGCGCCGCCTGCGCGGAGTCGGGCAGCAGCGGCTCGGTCGGCTCGCCGTGGTCCTGGTAGGCGAGCAGCGTCGCGAGCGGCATCGTGTTGACCGTCTCGGGGCCGGCCAGCTCGGCGACGTACTTGACGTCGGAGTAGGCCGGGTCCTTCGTGCCGGTCGAGGCCCACAGCAGTCGCTGCGGTGTCGCGCCCTGCGCGCGCAGCGCCTGGAAGCGCTCGCCGCCGACGAGCTGCTGCCAGCGCTCGTAGGCGAGCTGCGCGTTCGCGACGGCGGCTCTGCCGAGCAGGTCCTCGCGGCCGAGCGCCTTCAGGCGCTTGTCGGCCGCGGTGTCGACGCGCGAGACGAAGAACGACGCGACCGACGCGATCCCGTCGACCGGCTTGTCGGCGGCGGCGCGGTCCTCCAGGCCGGCGAGCCACGCCTCCGCGATCGCCGCCCACGCGTCGAGCGAGAACAGCAGCGTGACGTTGATGTTGATTCCCTCCGCGATCGCCGCGCGGATCGCGGGGACGCCCTCGGGCGTGCCGGGGATCTTGATCATCACGTTCGGCCGGTCGCAGCGCGCCCACAGGTCGCGCGCCATCGCGAGCGTCGCCTCCGTGTCGGCCGCGACGTTCGGCGCCACCTCCAGCGAGACGTAGCCGTCGAGGCCGCCGGTGCGCTCCCACACCGGCCGCAGCACGTCGGCGGCGCCCTGCACGTCCTCGATCGCGAGCGTCCAGTAGATCTGCTCGACGCCGTCGCCGTTGTGCGTCAGCTCCGCCAGCCGCTCGTCGTAGTCGGGGCTGCCGAGGATCGCCTGCTCGAAGATCGACGGGTTCGAGGTGACGCCGACGACGCCGTCCTCCTCGACGAGCCGTCTGAGGTCTCCGCCCGTCAGCATCGAACGGCGGATCGAGTCGAGCCAGGCGCTCGTGCCGAGCTCGGCCAGCCGGCCGATCGGGGTGGTGGCGGGGACGGTGCTCATGGCTGGCGATCTCCTGTCACGGGGTCTTGGTGAAGGGGCTCTGCGGACAAGGCGCTCAGGCCGTCGCGCTCCAGCGCGGCGACCTGTCCGAGGCGGCGAACGTGGCGCTCCTCGCCGCTGAAGCGCGCGGCCGCGAACGCGCGCACGATCTCGCCCGCGAGCTCCGGGCCGATCACGCGCGCGCCGAGGCACAGCACGTTGAGGTCGTCGTGCTCGACGCCCTGATGGGCCGTGTACCCGTCGTGCACGGTCGCCGCACGCACGCCGGGCAGCTTGCTGGCGGCGACGGACACGCCGGCGCCCGAGCCGCACACGAGCACCGCGCGCTCGGCGTCCTCGCTCGCGAGCGCCTGCGCGACCGCGGCCGCCGCGTACGGGTAGTCGTCATGGGTGCCGGCGTCGAGGATCACGTGGCCGTCGCGCTCCAGCGCGGCGAGGACCGCGTCCCGCAGCGGGACGCCGGCATGGTCGAAGCCGCAGGCGATCCTCATCGCCTTGGAGGCTACCCGTGGCGGATGGCGTAACGCAGGTACAGCGAGCCGGCGCGCTCGAGCGCCCACACCAGCTCCAGCGCGGCGGGGTCGGCGAGCGCCGGGCCGCTGCTCATCGTCGGGCCGGTGCCGCCGCCGGCCAGCTGCGGCGCGAGCGTCAGGAAGGCCTCGTCGACAAGCCGCTCGTGCAGCAGCGCGCCCATCAGCGTCGGACCGCCCTCGCACAGCAGCGAGTGCACGTGGCGCTCCGCGCGCAGCCAGCGCAGCGCGGTCGTGAGCGTCAGCTCGGCGGGGTCGAGCCGCACGAGCGTGACGCACGCGGGGCAGACCGGCTCCGGCGTCTCGCTCGGCGCGAACACGACGACGTCCGCGTCCGGCTCCTGGAAGAGCGGGATGTCGAGCGGCAGCTCGCCGCTGCGGCTCACCGTCGCGACCAGCGGCTCGGGTGCGAGCCCCAGCTGCTCGCGCGCGGCGCGCAGCTCAGGCCGTCTGACCGCGCGCCCGTAGTGCTCGATCCCGAGCGTGCGCGTGCCGATCAGCAGTGCGTCGACCTGCGTGCGCAGGCGGCGGAAGACCTCCATGTCGCCGTCGTCGCCGATCGGTCCCGAGCGGCCGTCGATCGTCGCGCGTCCGTCGGCGGTCGTCGCGAAGTTCGTGACGACCCACGGGCGCTCCGCGTGCGCGCGCTCGTTGAGCTTGAGGTCGCCCAGCAGCTCGGCGCTGTCGCATGTCGCGGGGTCGGGATGCAGGCGGTGGAAGTCCATGGCGGCGACCCTACCCGGCCGCGGACACTGGTAGCGTGCGCGCCCGCATGAACGGCCCCACCCGTCCCGACCGCAACCTCGCGCTCGAGCTCGTGCGCGTGACCGAGGCCGCCGCGCTCGCGGCCGCCCGCATGGTCGGGCGCGGCGACAAGGAGGCCGCCGACCAGGCCGCCGTCGACGCGATGCGCCACGTGCTGGAGTCGGTCCCGATGGACGGCTGCGTCGTGATCGGCGAGGGCGAGAAGGACGAGGCGCCGATGCTCTACAACGGCGAGCACATCGGCAACGGCACGCCGCCGAGCGTCGACATCGCGGTCGACCCGCTGGAGGGCACGCGCCTCACCGCATTGGGCATGCCGAGCGCGCTCGCCGTGATCGCGCTCGCCGAGCGCGGCTCGATGTTCGACCCGGGCCCGTGCGTCTACATGGAGAAGATCGCCGGCGGCGAGGAGATCGCCGACCTGCTCTCGCTCGACCGGCCGCTGCCGGAGACGCTGAGCCTGATCGCCGAGCGCAAGGGCATGGGCATCGGCGACGTCACCGTCGTGATGCTCGACCGCCCGCGCCACGAGGACGCGATGAAGCAGGTGCGCGAGGCCGGCGCCCGCATCCGTTTGATCCTCGACGGCGACGTCTCCGCCGCGCTGCTCGCCGTCAGCGACCGCTCGCCGGTCGACCTGCTGTGGGGCATCGGCGGGACGCCGGAGGGCGTCATCTCCGCGGCGGCGCTCAAGTGCATGGGCGGCCAGCTGCTCGGGCGCCTGTGGCCGCGCAACGACGAGGAGCGCCAGGCGGCGCTCGACGCCGGCTACGACCTCGACAAGGTCCTCACCTGCGACGACCTCTGCAGAGGCGACGACGTCTTCTTCTCCGCCACCGGCGTCACCGACGGCGACGTGCTGCAGGGCGTCCGCTACCGCGGCTCCGGCGCGACGACCGAATCGCTCGTGATGCGCTCGCGCTCCGGCACGGTGCGCCGCATCCACGCCCGCCACGACCGCGCGAAGCTGCGCGCGGTCACCGGCGGCCGCTACGGCTGATCGACGCTCGCCGCCGCCGGCAGCGGCGGCCGATCCCCCGTCGCGGTCGACGGAAGCGGGGGATCAGGGACGTCGTCGACCGTCAGCCCCTCCGTGAAGCGGCCGACGCGCGACGAGGCCAGGTCGAGCCGCGCGAGCGACCGCAGGAAGCCGTACGTCACCAGCACGTGGATGCGCGACTGCGTCGCGCGGTAGACGGGTCGGCTGAGGCGGTGCGCGATCGAGGGATAGAAGTTCGCGACGGCGACCTCCACGCGGATGCGCCCGCAGCCGGCGCGATCCGCCGCCGACGCCGGCAGCCGCTGCACGTCGATCTGCAGGTAGCCGTCGCCGTGGTGGCCGCGCCGCTGCACGAGCAGGCCGTCCTCGATCCGCCAGCGGACCGTCCCGCGGTGCGCGTCCATCGCGTACTCCGGCGCCTTGAAGCGCAGCAGGCGCAGGGGCTGGCGCAGCAGCACGACCGTACGCTGCGCCTCGGTGTAGTCGACGCGGATGAGGCCGAGCGTGCAGCGCGAGAGGAAGCGCCAGTAGGTGCGCGCCAACCGCTCCAGCTGCAGCGGTCTCCAAAGCGTCTCGATCGCCGCCTCCGGCAGCATCAGCTCGCCCGTCTGGACCGAGCGGACGGCGCCCTCGGCGCCCATCGTCGTGTCGTCGTCAAGCTTCGCGACGCGGCCGGGAGTCCGCTCGGCGCGTCGGTGGCGACGGGCCGCGACGAGCGCCGCGACGAACGCGAGCAGCGCAAGGACGGGGGTGAGCACACCGGGATTGTGCCCGCAGCAGCGCGATCGGAGCGGCAGGCTGCGCGCTCACCGGAGCGCGCGGGGATGCAGGTGCCGCGTATCGACGACCTTGACGAGCACGCCGCCGTGCCAGGGCACGCCGGCCGCGTCCCGGGTCCCGCGTCCCGCGTCATACGGCCGCAGTCCGGTGCGGGTCACGAGCGCGAAGCCGTCCTGCGCGAGCCGCGCGAAGATCCCGTCGTCGGTCTCTATGACTTCGGAGCCGTCGTTCGACTGGTCGAAGGTGGCGGGCAGCACCACCGTGTTGCCGCCGGCGCGGCGCAGCGCGGCCACGACCTCGTCGACCTGACGCGTCGTGTGGATCGAGTCGACGCCGGTGTAGGGGGAGACGTTCTCGACTCCGTAGGCGTCGGCGAGCCGGTGCCCGAGCGTCATCAGCAGCGCGACGGGCGCCCCGCGGCGGTAGGCGAAGTGCGATGGTCCGTCGGCGAGGGTTGCCACGAAGCGCCGCATGCGTGCATCGGCGGGCGGCCTGAGCGGATCCCGGTACTTCGAGGTTGAGGCGACGAAGCCGGTTTGGATGCGGTCGAGCTGGGACCACGGCAGCGGCATCTGGACGACGGAGCAGGTCGCGACGCCGAGCCCGAACAGCACCGTGACGGCCGCGATCGAGGGGCGCCGCCGCGGATCGGCCGCGAGCGAGCGCAGCACGACCCAGCTCAGCAGCGCGAGCGCCAGCGCCCACGCCGAGAACGTCGTGCGCAGCGCTTCCGGCTGCGAGCGCCCGACGTAGTAGGTCGCCGCGCCGAGGCCGAAGACGCCCGTCCACGCGAGCGCGCCCGTCAGCACGCGGTTCGCGGCGCCGCGCAGCGCGCGCACGGTGGCGACGCCGATCGCGGCGACGTACGTGAGGTAGATCGCGGTGTGCACTCCGAGCGGGCCGGGCAGCGGCAGCATCGCGTAGCCGGCTGCGCTGTAGATGCGCGCGTACTCGACCACGCGGCCGAGCTGCGGCAGCTCGCCGGTCCGCGCGAGCGTCAGCAGGGCGACGAGCGTAAGCGCGCTGGCGAGGCCGGCGGCGATCGATCCCAGCAGCGACAGCAGCGCGCGCCGGTCCCGCGGCGGCGCGCTCCATACGCATGCCGCCGCCGTCGCGGCGACCGCCGCCACGCCGAAGTCCGCGTTGTTGATCAGCGCGAGCCCCGCGGCGGTGAACAGCAGCCACGCGCTGACGGCGCCGCCGCGCCGATCGACGTGCCGCGCGGTCAGCCACGCGACCAGATAGGGGCCGGCGTAGCGCAGCGGGAAGATGCCGAAGTAGTTGCCGAAGGAGCCGCGGTTCACCGACGCTTCGCCTATCGCGAACATGCTCGTGGCGAGGAACGGCACGTACAGCAGCAGCGCCGCCGCCGAGCTGCCCGTCGCGCGGCGCAGGACGCCGAAGATCGCCAGCAGCGCCAGCGCCGTGAGTCCGCACATCGCGATCGTGAAGACGAGCAGCGACTTGCCGAAGGCGGCGAGCACGACCGCCTCCAGGAACGGCCACAGCGACGAGTACTGCGCGCTGTAGTCGACGAGCGGCGTGCGGCCGTTCACGACCGCGAACGCTTCGTCGAACGTGAATTCGAGGTGGTAGCGCACCGGCCACAGGACCGAGCCGATCGAGGCGTCGCTGTTGACGGCGTGCAGCAGCCACACGACGGTCAGCGCGATGGCCGCGGCCAGCGCGCCCCACCGGCGCCCCGGCGACTGGCGCAGCAGACCGGCGACGCGCGTGCGCATGGAAGCGCTGCGCACCGCAACCACCAACGCCGTCGCGATCGCGGCCGCCGCCGTCAGCGTCGCCGGGTTGAAGTAGCGCTCGCGTATCGATGCGCCTTCGACGCGGGTGTAGATCGTTCCGTACACGGTCCGGTACTGGGCGACGAGGCAGGCGAGCAGCAGTGCCGCGAGCGCCGCCTGCGCGCCGACGCGCACGCCCGCGGCGGCGCGCGGTGAGATCGGCAGGTCACGGCTCGTCGTCCACCACGTCGCGAGCGCGAGCGCGAACGGGGCAAGGCACGCGATCAGGTACCGCGCGTGCTCGTTCGACTCGTCGTAGGTGCCGGCCGCCGAGGCCGGCAGGAGGGTCGATCCGACGCTGTGCGGCAGCAGGCCGGCGAGCGCAGGACCGAGCAGCAGGATCGCGGCCGCGACGATCGCCGCGAGCGGAAGCGCGCAGACCCACGCCGCCGCGGCGGCGTCGCGGGTCAGCCGAGCGCGCGCGGATGGAGGTGCTTGACGTCGACCCATCTCATCACGCTGCCTACGATCGGGAACGGCTGCGTCCACGGATTCGTCTGCCCTTCCACCCACGGCGCGAGGCCGCTGGCCGTGAGCACCTGGAACCCGTGCCGGGCGAGCACCGCATAGAGGCCCGGCTGCGGGATGCCGGGGACGACGACGGTGTTGCCGCCGGCGTCGCGCAGCGCGTCGAGCGCCGCTTCGATCCGCTGCACCGTCTGCAGCGACTGTATGCCGGTGTACGGGGAGACGTTCGAGACCCCGTACGCGTCGGCGATCCGGTGCCCGTCGGTCAGCAGGATCGCGACCGGCGCGCCGCGGCGGTACACGAAGCGGTCCGATCCGTCGGCCACCGAGGCGACGAACCGTCTCGCGTCGGCGGGTGGCACGAACGGGGTGGCGGACCCCCACGTTTCGGGCGGCGTATGCGCCGAGCGCAGGCGCGCGACCTCCCTCCACGGCGGCGGCAGCTGGGCGAGCGAGCACGCCATCAAGCCGAAGCCGAACAGGACGACGAGGCCGCCGACGAGCGTCCGGCGCAGCGGCCGCGCGCGCAGGGCGCCCACCACGACGACGGTCAGCAGCGCCAACGCGAAGCTCCACGCGCCGAAGTGGTGCTTGAGCGCCACCGGATGCGAGCGCCCGACGTAGTAGCTGCCCGCGCCGAGCCCGAAGATCCCCGCCCACGCGAGCATCCCCGTCAGCACGCGGTTGGCGGCGCCGCGTGCGCTGCGCACCGTCGCCACGACGATCGCGGCGACGTAGGTCAGGTAGATCAGCAGGTGCGTGCCGAGCACGCCCGGGATCGGCGCGAGCGCGAAGCTGCCGAGCGCGTAGAGGCGCGCGTAGTCGACGAGCCGCGAGAGCTGCGGCAGCGCGCCGGCCCGCACGAGCGACAGCAGCGCGACGAGCGCGCACGCGGTCGCGACGCCGGCCGCGACGAGGCTGACCAGCCGCAGCAGCGCGCGCCGCCGCAGGCTGTCTGGCGTCCCCCACAGGAACGCCGCGAGCGCCGCGCCGGTCGCGGCCACGCCGAAGTCGCTGTTGTTCAGCAGCGTCAAGCCGGCGGCGGTGAACAGCAGCCACAGCGACGCCGCGCGCGGCGGCTCGCGGCGCGCGAGCTGGCGGGCCGTCAGCCACGCGACGAACCACGGTCCGGCGTAGCGCAGCGGGAACGTGCCGAAGTAGGTCCCGACGGTCGAGCGGTTCGTGAGCTGATGCCCGATCAGGAACAGGCCCGAGGCGAGGAACGGCAGGTAGAGCAGCAGCGCGGCGAGCGAGCTGCGCGTCACGCGCCGCAGCACCCCGAAGACGGCGAGCAGCGCCAGCACGCCGATCGTGGCCATCGTGGCGGTGTACGTCAGCAGCGTCTTGCCGAAGAGCGTCATCGACAGCGCGTTGACGTACGGCCACAGCGAGCCGTACTGCGCCGTGAAGTCGACGAGCGGCGCCCTCCCGTTCAGCACCGCGAACGTCTCGTCCCAGGGGAACTGGAGGTGGTACAGCAGGTCGGCGGGCGCGCGCCCGATCGTCGCGTCCGACTGGAGCGCCGGCAGCATCCAGACGACCGTCGCGATGACCGCGACGGCGATCGCGAGCGCGCGGCGGACAGGCGACTCGCGCAGCAGGACAGCGCCGCGGGCCCGGAGTCGTGGACGCACGACGATGGTGGCCGCCGCGGCGGCAAGCAGCACGGCCACGACTAGCGTGCGCGTCGTGAAGTACCAGATGCGGAAGGGGTGTTCGCCGCCGTTGTACTTGGCACCGAACAAGATCCTCGGCTGGGCGACGAGCGCGGCGACGAGGATCGCCACCAGCGCCGCCTGGGCCGCGCCGATCGCTGCGCCCGCGGCGCGCCACGGGATCCGCGGCTGCCAGCGCGGTGCGAGCGCGATCGCGAGCGTCGCCAGCAGGGGGGCGCTCAGCGCGATCAGGTAGCGCGCGTGCTCGGTCGGCTCCGGCCGGATGAACGGCAGCTCTTCGGGCAGGAACGTGTAGGACCCCGTTGCGGGCGTCAGCAGCCTGCCCAGCGGCGGGCCGAGCACGAGCATCGCTGTCGCGACGATCGCCGCGCAGGGGAGGACGCTGAGCCATGCCGCGCTCGCGACCTCGGTGCTGCGCGCGGCCTGCGCCGCGCTCCCCCGGTTGGCGGTCGCCACCATCCCGGCGGCGGTTGCCATGGACGCGACTCTAGCGGCGCAAAACCGGAATAGAAAGCGTCAACCGACCGGCCGGCAGATGAAGCTCACAGCCGCTCGACGGCGACCTGCGCGCCCGCCGCGGCGACGCCCGCGCCCGGTTCGACGAACGCGAGCGCGTCGGCGTGCAGCAGCGACGCCGTCACGTGCGAGCCCTGCGGACCGGTCGGCGTCGCGCGCAGCGCGCCGTCGGCGCCGTCCAGCCGGACGCGCAGCGCCTGCGTGCGTCCGCGCCGCGGCACGTCGACCGCGAGCGTCGCGCGCTCGCGCGGCGGCGGCGGAGCGGCGCCCTGGAGCGCACGCAGCGCCGGACGCGCGAACAGTGCGAAGGTGACGAAGCTCGACACCGGGTTGCCCGGGAGCCCGAGCACGAGCCGTTCGTCGCGCGTGCCGAACCATGTCGGCTTGCCGGGCTGCAGGTCGACGCGCCAGAAGCGCTCGTGCACGCCGAGCGCCGCGAGCGCCGGCTTGACGTGGTCGTGCGGCCCGACCGAGACGCCGCCCGACAGCACGACGACCTCAGCGTCGGCGAGCGCGTCGGCGAGCGCCGCCTCCGTCGCCGTGCGGTCGTCGCGCACCGCCTGGGCGCGCACGACGAGCGCGCCCGCCTGCCGTGCCAGCGCCGCGAGCATCACCGCGTTCGAGTTGTGGATCTCGCCGGGGCCGAGCGGCGCGCCCGGCGGTCGCAGCTCGTCGCCGGTGCAGAGGATCGCCACCCGCGGTCGCCGCGCGCACGAGACGGTGGCCGCGCCGGCGCCGACCGCCACGCCGAGCGCGCCGGCGTCGAGCACCGTCCCGGTCGGCAGCACGACGGCGCCCGCCCGCAGGTCCTCGCCGGCGCGGCGGACGTGCTGGCCAGGCGCGACCGCGGCGGCGAGCGTCACCGCGCCGTCGGCCTCGTCGGCCTGCTCGATCGGGACGACGGCGTCGGCGCCGGCCGGCATCGCGGCGCCGGTCGAGATGCGGATCGCCTCGCCCGGCCCAAGCGGGTTGGATGCAGGGGCTCCCGCACGCGACTCGTCCACGACGCGCAGCGGGCCGCTGGACGCATCGCTGCGAACGGCGAAGCCGTCCATGGCCGAATTGTCGAAACGTGGCACGTCCGCGGCCGCGGCCACGTCGGTCGCCAGCACTCGCCCGACCGCATCCTCAACCGCGACGGGTTCCGCCGCCAGCGGGACACAGCTGGACACCACATCCGAGCGTGCAGCCTCGATCGAGTGCAGGGCGTCTGGCACGCGTCCATTCTGTCCATCCATCCGTGCGTGTGTCGGGACCCGCTGATATAGACAGCCCGATGACGGACCCGGATCCGCCCGCCACCCCGCGCCCGAACCGCCCGATGCCCGTGGAGCGGGCCGAGGCCGAGCTGCTTGCCGGCCGCGCGCAGGCGGTCGCGAAGGGCTGGCTGCTGACGCTGCTGGAGCGGGCGCCGCTCGACGACGTCGCCGCGATCCCCACCGCCGACCTCGCCGCCGAGGGGCCGGCCGTCTGCGCCGCCTTCGCACGCGCGCTCGGCTCCGGGCGCGACCTCGACCGCCTGCGCGCGTCCGGCGACCTCGCCCCGTTGGCGCAGCGCATCGGCCCGCTCAGCGGGGCGCACGACGCGGCCTCGACGCTCGCCGCCGTCGACGCCCTGCGCGCCTGCCTGTGGGCGGCCGCGCTCGACGCCCGCGGCGCCCGCGCCGACGACCTCGCCCCGCTCGCCGAGCGGCTGGCCGAGGTCGCCCTGGTGGTGGGGACGACCGCGCTCGACACGGCGACGGCGTCGGCCGGGCACGTCGATCGGGCGGGTGGCGCTGGTGAGACGATTTCCGCGGCCCCGCCCGCGGAATCGTCTTCACCGGCGACAGGACCCGCCCGCAGCAGCGCCGGACCTGAGCACGAGGCGCCAGCACCCGCCGTGCGCGACCTCCGCGGCTCGGTCACCCAACTGCCCCAGCGTCCGGCCCCGACGCCGCCCGAGATGGACGACGGCGACCTGTGGATCGCGACGCTGGAGCGCCACGTCGATCGCGCCCAGCGCGAGGGCGGCGGCCTCGCGCTGCTGCGCGTCGAGCTGGTCGACGGCGAGCGGCTTGCGGCGGCCGGCGCCGATCCCTCCGTGGACGCGGCGGACGACCGCGGCGTGCCCTACGGCCGTCTTGCGCAGGCGATCCGCCGCGCGATCCGCCGCCAGGACCTCGTCGCCTCCGACCGCCATGGCCGCGCGTGGGTGATCGCCCCGGCCGTCGGCCGCGCGGGCGCGATCGCGCTCGCCGAGCGGATCGGCGCGGGCGTCGAGCACGGCGAGCACTGGCGCGGCGCGCCGCTCGCCGCGACGATCGGCTTCGCCGTCTACGGCGAGGACGGCCGCGACGCCGCGACGCTGATCGACCGCGCGGAGGAGGCGATGCTCGCCGCCTCGGCCGCCGGCATGCGGATCGGCGAGGCGTCGCCCGCGCCGCTCGGCGAGCCGGACGGCGACGGCGACGCGCCCGGTCCGCGGCTCGTCCGCTGAGCGTCAGCGCGCGCGAGCGGCTGCCGGCGCAACCGGCGTCGGCAGCGCGCCGACGCGGATCAGCCCGTCGTCGCCGCCGAGGGCGTTGAACGCGGCCGCCGTCAGGTCCCAACTGCGGCCGCTGACGAACGGGCCGCGGTCGATCACGGGCACCGTGATCGTGACGCCCTTGTAGTAGAAGCTCACCGGGGTGCCGCACGGCAGCGTGCGGTGCGCCACACCGAGCGTGGCGTCTGTCAGCGGCACGCCGCACGCGGTCGTCTGGTCCGCGGCGGTGGGGCCGTACCAGGACGCGATGCCGGGGCGGTAGACCGTCACGGCGAGCTGGGGTGCGGCCGGGTCGTCGTCTGCGGCGTCCGCGGCCGGCGCTCCCGTCACTGCGCGCAGCTGCAGCGACCCGAGGCGGTTGGGGCGCCAGACGGCGACGAAGCTGCCGTCGGCGGCCACCGCGGCGCTCGCGACGGCGACCCAGCCGGTCAGCGGGTCGCGCCGCTCGATCGTGACCGTGGCGGCCCTTTGCGGCGCCGTCCCGGAGATCCGCACGCGCCCGCGCAGGAGCGCCGTCGAGCGCACCGCGACGGCGATCCCGTTGCCGCTGGCGCGCACGAGCGGGTTGCCGAGCGTCACCGTGAGCGGCGAGCCGTCGGGCAGGTAGAGGACTCCAGGCGCGGCGCCGCCGGGGGCGGGCGAGTCCGCCATCGCCGGCACGGCGGAGGCGCCCAGCGCGAGCAGGGCGACGAGCGTCACGGTGAGCAGACGACGATGGCCGGTCATGAGCGGTGTGCCGGGGCCTACGAGGTGAGCTGACGGGCTCGCGACGCTCCTTGGAAAGCGGCGCTACGGCCGAGATCGGCCGATTCGCCCCCGCGGGCCTGAAAGGCTCGCATCGGGTCCCCCGCCGGTCGCCCCCGGGGCGGACGACCGTTCGGCAAGGCGCGCGGAGTATACGGAACACCGCACATTGCGAGGTGAAAGCCGCCGCAACTTGAAACCGTCTCGTCCGTTGTGCGTAGTAGACATGCGCGGCCCGCTTGCGCGCGAAGGTCCTCCCCTTACGCGGCCGGAGCGAGCGCCTTTGACTACAAAAAGTGAAGTGGCTAGGCTGATGCCTATGCTTGGATGGCAGCGGTGCGCCCTCGCGCGCACAAGCGCCTCCACCATGAACGCGCCGCGGAGCCACCCCCGCTAAAGCGCACGCGAGAAACGGAATCACATGTCAGTAGCGGAACTTCAGGAACTCGAGGAGATCAAGGGGCTCGTCGCGCGCGGGACGCAGCTCGGCGTGCTGACCTACGCGGAGATCTCGACCGCGGTCAGCGAGCTCGATCTCGACGAGAGCGACGTCGAGGAGCTGCACGGCTTCCTCGAGAGAGCGGAGATCGAGCTGGTCGAGGAGATCGACCCGGCGATCGCCGCCAGCAACCAGGTCGAGCGGGCACCCGACAGACGCGGGCGCCGCAGAGCGAGAACCGCGCTCGACCTCAAGCCGGACATGACGACCGATTCCCTTCAGCTGTTCCTGAAGGACATCGGCAAGGTGCGCCTGCTCACGGCGCAGGAGGAGGTCGACCTCGCGAAGCGCATCGAGCGCGGCGACCTCGACGCGAAGCAGAAGATGGTCGAGTCGAACCTGCGCCTGGTCGTCTCGATCGCGAAGAACTACCGCAACCAGGGCCTGCCGTTCCTCGACCTGATCCAGGAGGGGACGCTCGGGCTCGTGCGCGCGGCGGAGAAGTTCGACTACCGCAAGGGCTTCAAGTTCTCGACCTACGCGACCTGGTGGATCCGCCAGGCGATTGCCCGCGCGCTCGCCGACAAGGCGCGCACGATCCGCATCCCGGTCCACGTCGTGGAAATGCTTAACAAGATCGGCCGCGCCGTGCGCATGCTGGTGACGGAGCTCGGCCGCGAGCCGACTCCCGAGGAGATCGCCGAGGTCACCGGGATCGA
>JBQCIQ010000063.1:0-6728 GCA_051953595.1 Conexibacter sp.
CGGTGCTCGAGAAGGTCGTCTCCAACATCCAAGAGGTGAGGGCTCGCGGGGCGCGGGTCATCGCGATCGCCACAGAGGACGACGAGACGATCGCGGAGCACGCCGACGAGGTCATCCGGGTGCCGCGCACCGACTGGATGCTCGCGCCGCTGCTCGCAGTCGTCCCGCTGCAGCTCCTGGCCTACCACATCGCCCGTCTGCGCGGCCTGAACGTCGATCAGCCGCGCAACCTCGCGAAGACCGTCACCGTCGAGTAGCCTCGCCCGCGATGACGGGGCTGCCGGATTGGCTCGATCCGCTGCCTGATGCGGCGGCGCAGCGCGCACTTGACGCGTGGGCGATCGAGCAGCGGCATGTCCCCGGCCTGGAGCTGATGGAGCGCGCCGGGCGCGGACTGGCGGAGCTGGTCGCGAAGCACATCCCCGATGGGGTCGTCGCGGTCGTGTGCGGCCACGGCAACAACGGCGGCGACGGCTTCGTCGCCGCGCGGCTGCTGCGCGACGCCGGCCGTGAGGTCGACGTGCAGCTCGTCGGCGGATCCGGCCGCGAGCTGCAGGGCGACGCGCGCGCGAACTGCGAGCGGCTGCCGGGCGCCCCCCCGCGGCTGTTCAACCCCGGCTCGCTGATGGAGGTCGCGGGAATCGTCGACGCGGTGCTGGGGACCGGCTCGACCGGCGCTCCGCGCGGCGCGGTGCTCGACGCGGTCGAGACGATGGCGGCCGCGGCCGAGCGCGGCGTCCCGGTGGTCGCGTGCGACGTGCCGAGCGGCGTCGACGCCTCGACCGGCGAGGTCGCCGGCCCGGCGGTGCGTGCCGTCGCGACGGCGACGTTCCACGCCGCCAAGCCGGGGCTGTGGATCGCGCCGGGCAAGCAGCACGCCGGCGAGGTGACGGTCGTGGAGATCGGCATCCCGGCCGACGGCCGGCCCGATCGCCAGGGCGAGGGCGGCGCCGGGATCGGGCTGATCGGCGACGGCGTCTCGGCCGGCCTGCCGGAGCGCGACGCGCACGCGACGAAGTTCGACGGCGGCAACGTGCTCGTCTGTGGCGGCTCGCTCGGGCTCACCGGCGCGCCCTCGATGGCGGCCGCGGGAGCGGCGCGCGCCGGCGCCGGCTACGTGACCGCGCTCGTGCCGGCTTCACTCAACCTCGTGTTCGAGCTGCGCGACATGGAGGTGATGAGCGTCCCATTGCTCGACAGCGATGGTGCGCTCGCGCCCGGCGCGGCCGAGCAGGCGCTGGCCCGCTGCGAACGCGCGGACGCGCTCGTGCTCGGCCCCGGCCTCGGCCGCGGCGACGGCGCGGCGGCGTTCGCGCGCGAGCTTGCGCTGCACGCGCCGCTGCCGCTGCTGCTCGACGCCGACGGCCTCAACGCCCACGCCACCGGGGCGGCGCTCCAGCGGCTGGCCGGGCGCACGGCGCCGACGGTCCTCACGCCGCACGGCGGCGAGCTGGCGCGGCTGCTGGGCGTCGACGGCGACACCGTGCGCGCGAGACGGCTCGCATGCGCGCGCGCGGCTGCCACGCGCGCCCGCGCGGTGGTCGTGCTGAAGGGTGACGACACGCTGGTCGTCGAGCCCGGCGAGCAGGGGCGCGTGGGGGTGAGCCGCGGCGACGCGCCCGCGCTTGCGACCGCCGGCACGGGCGACGTGCTGTCGGGCGTGATCGGCGCGCTGCTCGCCCGCGGGCTGGAGCCGTTCCACGCCGCCTGCGCGGGGGTCGAGCTGCACCGCCGCGCGGGCCGTCTCGTCGGCGCGCGGGTCGGCGTCGAGGGCGCGATGGCGCGCGACGTGATCGCGATGCTGCCGTACGCCCGCCGCGACGGATAGTCTCCACGCGAGATGGCGACCGTCGGCGACATCATGGAGCGCGATCCGGTGACCGTGCGTCCGGAGGACACGGTCGAGGCGCTGCTGCGCACGCTGCGCGAGCACGAGCTGCCGGGCGTGCCCGTCGTCAACGGCGGCGGCCGCTGCGTCGGGATCGTGACCGAGTCCGACCTCGTCCTGCGCGACGAGGAGGAGGACCTGCGCCTCCCGCTGCACATCGACCTGTTCGGCGGGACGATCTTCCTCGGGCCGGTCAAGCGCTTCGAGGACCGCCTCAGAAAGGCGATCGCCGCGACGGTCGAGGACATGATGACGCGCGATCCGATCGCCGTCGCCCCGGACACGGACCTGCACGAGGCCGCCCGGCTGATCGCCGAGCACCGCCACAACCGCCTGCCGGTCGTCGACCACGGCCGGCTCGTCGGCGTCGTCACCCGCCTCGACGTGCTCGAGGCGCTCGTCTCCGCGGGGTAGCGCTCGCATGAGCGACGATCCGCTCGCGATCGCGCGCGGGGCGCTGGCGGACACCCCGGCGTGGCTCGTCGGCGGCGCGGTGCGCGACCGGCTGCTGGGCCGGCCGACCGTCGACCTCGACCTCGCGGTCGCCGGCGACGTGGAGGCGGCGGCGCGCGCGCTCGCCCGCGCCGCGCGCGCCGCGGTCTTCCCGCTCTCGCAGGAGTTCGGCGCGTGGCGCGTCGTGGCGCGCGGCGGCGCGACTGCCTCCGGCTGGCAGGCCGACCTGTCGCCCCTGCTGGGCGAGACGATCGAGCAGGACCTCGCGCAGCGCGACTTCACGATCAACGCGATCGCCGAGCCGCTGGGCGGGGGGGAGGCGGTCGACCCGACCGGAGGCCGCGAAGACCTCGCCGCGCGGCGGCTGCGGATGGTCGCGCCGGCGGCGTTCGGCGCCGATCCGCTGCGCGTGCTGCGACTGCCGCGCTTCGCGTGCGAGCTGGCGCTCGGCGCCGAGCCGGCGACGATCGACGCCGCCGCCCGGCATGCCGCCGGGCTGGCGCAGGTGGCGGCAGAGCGCGTGTTCGCGGAGCTCAAGCGGATCGTCGCCTCGCCCGACCCGCTCGCCGGCATCGAGCTGATGGAGCGGGTCGGCGCGGTCGACGTCGTGCTGCCGGAGCTGGCTGCGCTCGCGGGCGTCGAGCAGAGCCCGTATCACCACCTCGACGTCTACCGCCACACGCTCGCCGTGCTGTCCGAGACGGTCGCGCTCACGCGCGACCCGGTCGGCGTGCTCGGCGGCGAGCACGGCGCGGCCGTCGCCGCGCTGCTGGTCGAGCCGCTTGCCGACGAGCTGACGCGCGGCGACGCGCTGCGCTGGGGCGCCCTGCTCCACGACATCGCAAAGCCGCAGACGCGCGCGGTCAGCGAGGAGGGGCGCATCTCGTTCTGGCATCACGACAGCCAGGGCGCGGAGCGCGCGCGGGAGATCCTTGCGCGTCTGCATGCGAGCGAGCGGCTGCGCGCGCACGTCGCCGCGCTCACGCGCCACCACCTGCGGCTCGGCTTCCTCGTCAGAGAGCGGCCCCTGCCGCGCCGCGTCGAGTACCGCTACCTGAGGGCGTGCGAGCCGGTCGAGGTCGACGTGACGCTGTTGTCGGTCGCCGATCGCCTCGCGACGCGCGGGCGCAGATCGGACGAGGCGATCGCGAAGCACCTCGAGCTGGCGCGGGAGCTGATCGGCCCCGCGCTCGCGTGGCGCGAGCAGGGGCCGCCGGGCCCGCTCGTGCGCGGCGACGAGCTGGCGGACGCGCTCGGGATCGCGCGCGGCCCGCGCCTCGGCACGCTGCTGGCGGAGCTGGAGGAGGCGGCCTACGCGGGCGAGGTCGCGACGCGCGAGCAGGCGGTCGCCTACGCGCGCGCGCTGCTGGAGGCGGACGCGGCGGAGGCGTAGGTCGCGGCGAGCCGCCGCGCGACCGCCGTGCAGAGCGTGACGGCGTCCTCGACGGTGTCGTGGTTCACGTTCTCGGCCGTGTCCGTCGGCCAGTGGTAGTTCGCGGGCACCTTCAGGTCGGTGACCGAGCCGATCGCGACGGTCGGGTAGCCGGCGCGCAGCGCGATCAGGCCGTCGGTCGCGTTGCGGAAGCGCAGCCCGCGACCAAGCTCGACGCCCTGCTCACGGGCGCAGTCGGCGACGAGCGCCTTGAAGTCGTCGGGGTAGTCGCGCATGCGCAGCATCCCCTCGCCCTCGATCAGCGTCAGCCGCGGCGAGCCGACGGTGTCGACGCAGACGACGTGCGTGCGCTCCGGCGGCAGCGTCGGGAAGTGACGGCGCGCGAACGCCTGCATCCCCTCCATGAACGCCTCCTCCGAGCCGGTCGAGACGAGCAGGACGCGCAGCCCGTCGAGCGGCCGCTCGCCCAGCTCCGTCGCGAGCCCGAGCAGCGTCGCGACGCCGGTGAGGTTGTCGTTGGCGCCGGGAACCGCGCCGCGCGCGCCGATCTCGGCGAACGTCGCGGCCGAGCCGAGCGCGAACGCGCTGCCCCAGGAGAGCATGCGCCGGCGGCCGGCGAGCGCGCCGAGCGCGACCAGCAGCGGGCCGGCGATCACCGGCGCCATCAGCGGCGGGGACGTGTTGGTGCGCTGGAGCAGGCCGGGGAAGAGGCGGTCGACGAGCGGCAGCACCCCGGGGTGGAACAGCAGGCCCCAGTGGGCGGCGTCGTGGTGGGCGACGAACACGAGCGTGCGGTCCGCGTTCGGGTCGCCCGTCTCGGCGACGACGTTCCACGTCGGTCTGCTCGGCAGGAAGCGCCGGCGGAACCACAGCCTTCCGCCGCCGACGTCGTCCCAGATCGCCGCCGCGGCAGCCGCGGCGACGGCGGTTGCCAGCGCGCGGTCGCGCCACCGCGACTGCGCGCGTCGCGCAAGCAGTCCGGCGGCGCCCGCCAGCGCGTTCGGCACGCCGAGCGGGAACCAGTAGCCGCCGTGGGCGCGCTCCTGCTCGATCTGGACGCGGCAGCCGAGCTCGGTCAGCTGCGCGGCGATCCACTGCGCGGCCTCGCGCTCGCCCGGCGAGGCCGACGGGCGGTCGATCGCCGCGAGGTGCGCGATCGCCTGGCGCAGGTGGGTGCGGTCGGGCACGGCCGGCCGCAGGCTACCGATATGCTCGCGCCGTGCCCACCGCTTCGGAGAGCTGCCTCTTCTGCAAGATCGTCGCCGGCGAGCTGCCCGCCACGATCGTCGACGAGGACGCGCGCACGCTCGCCTTCATGGACATCAACCCGGCGACGCGCGGGCACGCGCTCGTGATCCCACGCACGCATGCGACGGACCTGCACGAGGTCCCCGCCGAGGACCTGCAGGCGGTCGCGGTCGCGGCGCAGCGGCTCGCAGGGCGCATGAGCGACCGCCTCGGGGCCGACGGCGTCAACCTGATCAACTCGTGCGGGTCGGCCGCCTGGCAGACGGTCTTCCACTTTCACGTGCATGTGATCCCGCGCTACGCCGACGACCCGCTGCAGCTGCCGTGGGTGCCCGCGCCGGGCGACATGGACGAGATCGCCGCCACCGGCGTGCTCCTGCAGGGATAACTTCCCGCCAGCGCACCGGATCCTGTTAGCTTTCCCCCGACAGATCGAGCTTTGCTCGGTGGAACCCCGCCGGCCGCCGGCCGGCAGCTTGCTTCTGCGGGGGACGCAATGGCGACGGGAACAGTGAAGTGGTTCAGCGACGACAAGGGCTTCGGCTTCATCACGCCGGATGACGGCGGTCGCGACCTCTTCGTCCACTACAGCGGCATCTCGGGCGACGGCTACCGCTCGCTCGCCGAGGGTGCGAAGGTCACCTACGAGGAGGAGCAGGGCGACAAGGGCCCGAAGGCCGTCAACGTGATGAGACTGTAGGGCTCGGCGGGCGCGGCTCCGCCACGCCCGCCTGCACGGCGCCTTGCCGGGCGGTCTTTCCGCCCTTCGCTCGTGTTGAATGGGGACATGAAGCGCATCCCCTTCGGCGTCGCCTTGGTCGTTTGCCTGCTCGGCGCCGCCGCCTCCACGGCCTCGGCCAAGATGTACGAGCTCGGCGCGGCGAACGACGCCGCGACCGTCAGCTGCCCGGACAACTGCTTCGTCGTGACGCGTACGACGGCGCTGCAGGTGCGCACCGGAGCACTCAGATACCCGACGACCGTGCCCAGAAGCGGGCGCATCGTCGCGTTCACGCTCCAGCTGGGCGCGCTGAACGACAGACAGATCCACTTCTTCAACGCGACGTACGGCGGCACCTCGCGCGTGCAGCTGACGGTGCTGCGCGAGCAGCCCAGACCGAAGCGCAGCTATGAGGTTGTGGCGACGACGGGGATCTTCAAGATCCAGCCGTTCTTCGGCACGACGGTGCAGTTCCCGCTGAAGACGACGCTGCCGGTCAGCAAGGGCGACCTGATCGCGCTGACGGTGCCGACGTGGGCGCCGGTGCTCGCGGTCAACCTGCCGCAGGAGAACGGCTGGCGCGCGAGCCGCGCGAGCGACTGCAGCAACCTGGCGCTCCAGACCGCGCAGACGACGATCGGCAACTCGACGCAGTACAAGTGCCTGTACCAGACGGCCCGCGTGACCTACACCGCGACGCTCATCACGACGCCGGTCGCACCGAGACCGCCGGTCACCGACAGAAGAACGACGAGATAGCGACTGCGGCTCGGGCGCCTGCGGGCGCCCGGCCTCAGCAGGCGCCGGGGTTCTCGTTGCAGAAGCTCTGATAGTTCGGCGAGGCGCCGCCGGGATTGGCGGGCGTCGTCGGCGTCGTCGTGCCGCCGCCACCGGTCGCCGGAGCGGTCGACCCCCCCCCCGGGCCGCCCGTGGCGGCGCCGGACGGGCCGCCGCTGGCGGCGGCGCCGCCGGCGCCCCCTGTGTCGGTCGCGCCGCCGCTCGTGGCGCCGGTGTCGGTCGTCCCG
>JBQCIQ010000064.1:0-8284 GCA_051953595.1 Conexibacter sp.
AGCCTGCCGTTCTTGTCCACGGGCGTGTCCGCCTGGGCGATCAGCCTCTCCTCTTCCTGGGTGGCGTCGAGGTGGACGATCTCATCGGTGACTTTGCCCTTTTTGACCATCCGGTAGGGGGTGGTGACGAAGCCGTGCTCGGAGATTTCCGCGTAGGAGGAGAGCGAGCCGATCAGGCCAATGTTCGGCCCCTCCGGGGTCTCGAGCGGGCACATCCGGCCGGAGTGGGTCGGGTGCACGTCGCGCACCTCGATCGGCGCGCGCTCGCGGGTCAGCCCGCCGGCACCGAGCGCCGACAGGCGGCGGCGGTGCGTGAGGCCCGCGAGCGAGTTCGTCTGGTCCATGAACTGCGACAGCTGCGAGGAGCCGAAGAACTCCTTCAGCGCCGCCACGACCGGGCGGATGTTGACGATCGTCTGCGGCGTGATCGTGTCGGCGTCCTCGGTCGTGAGGCGCTCGCGCACGACGCGCTCCATGCGGTAGAGGCCGATGCGGAAGGCCTCCTGGATCAGCTCGCCGACGGTGCGCAGACGGCGGTTGCCGAAGTGCTCGTACTCGTCGAGGTGGTCGAGGACCGGCTCGCGCGGCATGCCGACGGCCTCGGCCGCATAGTCTCTGATCTCGAACTCGGGGCTCTCCGGCATGCCGAGCAGTCTCGGCAGCGTGACGAGCTCCTTGACGAGCGCGATGATGTCGTCGTGCGTCAGCGTGCGCGTCTCGAGATCGATGTCGAGACGAAGGCGCGAGTTGAGCTTGTAGCGGCCGACGCGCGTGAGGTCGTAGCGCTTGGGGTCGAAGAACAGCTGGTGCAGCAGGCTGCGCGCGGCGTCGACCGACGGCGGCTCGCCCGGGCGCTGCTTCTTGAACAGCTCGATCAGCGCGCCCTCCTCGGTCTTCGTGACCTCGGGGTCGGCTTCGATCGTGTTGCGGATGTAGTGGGAGTCCTCGAACAGCTTGAGGATCTCCTCGTCGCTCGCGTAGCCCATCGCGCGCAGCAGGACCGTGACGGGCAGCTTGCGCTTGCGATCGATGCGGACGTAGACGCGCCCCTTCTTGTCGATCTCCAGCTCCAGCCAGGAGCCGCGCGCCGGCATCAGGTTCGCGATGAAGACCTGCTTCTCGCGGTCCTTCGCCTCCATCAGGTCGGCGCCCGGCGAGCGCACGAGCTGCGTCACGACGACGCGCTCGGTGCCGTTGATGATGAACGTGCCGCGCTCGGTCATCCACGGGAAGTCGCCCATGAAGACCGACTGCTCGCGGATCTCGCCGGTCTCGCGGTTGACGAACGCGACCGTGACGGTCAGCGGACGTGCGTACGTGAGGTCCTTCTCGCGGCACTCGTCCAGGGAGGCGACCGGCTCGTCGAAGACGAACTCGCCGAACTGGACGGCGAGGTTGCCGGTGTAGTCCTCGATCGGCGAGATGTCGTCGATCGTCTCGCGCAGGCCACCGGTCTCCGGGTCGGTGAGCCAGGCGAAGGACTTCTTCTGGATGTCGATCAGGTTGGGGACATCAAGGGCCTTAGAGAGGCGCGCGAACGTGCGGCGCGTCCGGGGGGCGTCAACAGGTGCCAAGACGGCGACTCCTCGAGCGGTCGAGAGCGAGCAGAGAGGCGGCGCGAAAGCGCGACCAACGAAGATAGCACACGGCATCGCTGCCCTGTGCGGGGGGCTGTCGGCTCTCACGGACCCCGCCCTGGGACCCCGCGTATGTGGCGCGGGCTCCGGCTCGATGGGCGGCTGCGACTATCGGCCGACCGGCGCATTGTACCTGCGAGCGGCGGTTTTGGATAGCCGGCGGAGAGCGAGGGCGGCGACCACTGTCCATCTGCGACCGCTATGCGGTCGAAAAGGGACGGTGGTCCGAGAACGACGAAGGGCCGGCGTGGAGGCCGGCCCTTCGGGGAAGCGGTGCTGCGGCCGCGCTACTTGAGCTCGACGGTGGCGCCAGCCTCCTCAAGCTCCGCCTTGAGCTTGTCGGCCTCGTCGCGCTCGATGCCCTCCTTGACCGGCTTGGGGGCCTCGTCGACGAGCGCCTTGGCCTCCTTGAGGCCGAGGCCGGTCGCCGCGCGGACGACCTTGATGACCTGGATCTTCTTGTCGCCGGCGCCGGTGAGGACCACGTCGACCGTCGAGGACTCCTCGCCCCCGCCGCCGTTGTCGCCGCCGGCAGCGCCGCCGCCGGCCGCCGGGGCCGCTGCCGCGACGGCCGCCGCGGACACGCCGAACTCCTCCTCGAGCGCTCTGATGCGCTCGGCCAGCTCGAGCACCGAGATGCCCTTCAGCTCGTCGATCCACTCCTGGGTGGTCGCCATGTGTCAGTCCTCCTTCGCGTCGGAAGCGTCGTCGGCTTCCGCCGCGGCGTCCGTCTGGTTCTCAGTGGTGGTGTCAGTCTCTGCCTCGGCGGCGGGCGCCTCCTCGGCGGCCGGCTCCTCGGCGGTCTCGGCGGGGGCCTCCTCGGCGGAGGCCTCAGCCGGCGCCTCGGCAGCGGGCTCCGGGGCCGGCGCGGCGGTGCCGCCGACGAGGCCCTGGTCGCGGATCTGGCCGAGCTGGACCGCGATGCCGGAGATCAGCGCGTTCAGCGTCCGGGCGAGGCCGTTGAGCGGCGCCGCGACGGTGCCGACGAGCTGCGCGTAGAGCACCTCGCGCGACGGCAGCTTCGCTATCGCTCTGATGTCGTCCGGCGAGACCGCCTGGCCGTCCATCAGGCCGCCCTTGAAGGCGAGCACGTCGGTCGTTCTCTGCGCCTCGCTGAGCGCCTTCGCCGCCGCGGCGGCGTCACCGCGCACGAACGTCAGCGCCGTCGGGCCCTCGAGCACCGCCTTCAGCGCCTCGGCACCCGCCTTGTCGGCGGCGCGCTCGGTCAGCGAGTTCTTCACGACCGTGAAGGTCGCGTCCGCCGCGCGCAGCTTCGCGCGCAGATCGGCGACCTGGCTGACCGTGATCCCTCGATAGTCGACCGCGAAGACCGCCTGGGAGGACTCCAGCTCCCCGGCGATGCGATCGATGACCGCGGCCTTCTCGTCTCTGTTCATGGTCTGGGATTCGCTCTCTCTTAGAACTGCGAGCGCCCGCACTGGGCGGGCGTCGAGAGAGCGGGGCGCGCGTCGCGACCCGGCCTTCGAGGCACCGCCTGCCCCGGACTTACCAGCCGCCGGGGGTCTCGGGCAGGGCGCTCCTGAACGAGGCTACGCCGCGAGCGGCGCCTCCTCCACGATGTCGCGCGTGCGCGTCGGATCGACCTTCACGCCCGGCCCCATCGTCGAGGCGAGCGTGATCGAGTGGATGTACTTGCCCTTCGCCGCGGACGGCTTGGCGCGGACGATCTCCTCGACCACCGCCGCGTAGTTCTCGAGCAGACGCTGCTCGTCGAAGCTCGACTTGCCGATAACGAGGTGGACGATCGCCGTGCGGTCGGTGCGGTACTCGACCTTGCCGGCCTTCGACTCCTCGACCGCCTTGCGGACGTCCATCGTGACCGTGCCGACCTTCGGGTTCGGCATCTTGCCCGACGGGCCGAGGATGCGGCCGAGGCGGCCGACGACCGGCATCAGGTCGGGCGTGGCGATCGCGACGTCGAAGTCGTCGAAGCCCTCCTCGATCTGTCTCGCGAGGTCGTCCGCGCCGACGTGGTCGGCGCCGGCGTCGATCGCCTCCTGCTGCTTGTCGCCCTGCGCGAAGACCGCGACCTTGACGTTCTTGCCGAGGCCGTGCGGGAGCGCGATCGTGCCGCGCAGCTGCTCGTCGGCGTGGCGGACGTTGAGGCCGGTGCGGATGTGCACCTCGACCGACTCGTCGAACTTGCTCGCCTTCAGCTGCTTGACGAGCGCGATCGCCTCGGCGGGCGCGTACTCGTGCTCGCGGTCGTAGCGCTGGCGCGCCTCGAGGTATGCCTTGCCGTGCTTGGCCATCAGTCAGCCACCTCCACGCCCATCGAGCGGGCCGTGCCCGCGATGATCTTCGCCGCCTCGTCGAGGTCGTGGGCGCTGAGGTCCTCGAGCTTCGTCTGCGCGATCTCGCGCAGCTGCGCCTGCGTGATCTTCGCGACCTTCGTGCGGTTCGGCTCCGCGGAGCCCTTGTCGAGGCCGAGCGTCTTCTTGATGAGGACGGCGGCCGGCGGGCTCTTCGTGATGAACGTGAACGAGCGGTCCTCGAAGACCGTGATCTCGACCGGCACGACAGTGCCCTGCTGCGAGGCCGTCTGGGCGTTGAACGCCTTGACGAACTCCATGATGTTCACGCCGTGCTGGCCCAGGGCGGGGCCGACCGGCGGGGCCGGGCTCGCCTGGCCGGCGGGAGCCTGGAGCTTGATGACTGTCAGGACCTTCTTTGCCATTTCAGATCTTCTTCACCTGGTCGAAGCCGACCTCGACGGGGGTCTCGCGGCCGAAGATTGATACCAGCACCTTGAGGCGCGCGCCGTCCTCGTTGATCTCCGAGATCTCCCCGGAGAAGTCGGACAGCGGGCCGGACACCACCTTGACGGACTCGCCGATCGAGAACTGCGCGCGCGTCCGCGGGCGCTCCGCCGTCTCGCGATGGAGCAGCCGATCGACCTCCGCCTGCGTCAGCGGGACAGGCTCGTTCGACGCGCCGACGAAGCCGGTGACGCCCGGCGTCCCCTTCACGAGCGCCCACGAATCCTCGTTGAGGTCCATGTTCACGAGCACGTAGCCGGGCATCGTGCGCTTCTCGGTCACGACCTTCTGGTTGTCCTTCATCTCCGAGACGGTCTCGGTCGGGACGACGACCTGCCGCACGGCGCGTCTCTGCCCGAGCGAGACGACGCGGTGCTCGAGGTTGTGCTTCACCTTGTTCTCGTGACCGGAGTAGGTATTCACGACGTACCAGCGGAACATTGCGGGGGAATCCTTCGGGGTCGGGCGGCCTTCGGCCTGCCTAGATGATGTAGTCGACGATCTTGCCGGCGACGAAGTCCGCCAGGCCGAGGAAGGCGCCGGCGACGATCACGAAGCCTATGACGACCGCTGTGGCCTGGCCGACCTGCCGACGATCCGGCCACTGTACTCGCTGAAGCTCGCGCCAGCTTCCTCGCAGGAAGGTCATCAGCCGGTTGCCCTCGCGCTGCTCGGCCGTGCGGGCCGGCGCGCGATGGCGGCTGCGGGTCGCGACGGCGCCGCCGGAGCCGGCGGGGGCTCCTTCCTCGAACGCCTCCTCGACGTCGTCGACGCGGTCCTCGAGCGCTTCGAAGTCCTCCTCGTCGGCGAGCTCGGGCAGGTCGACGGGGTCGTCCATCACGTCGGGCGCGTCGGCGATCTCCTCGGCCGCTTCCGTCGGGCGCGGCCGACCGACCTCGAGCTGCGCCTCGACGATGTCGCGATCGCCGCTCGCGAGCTCGGCCGGCTCGTGGTCGTGGACGTGCTCGGCGTCGTGCGGCTGCTCAGGCGCAGGCGCGGCGCCGTCCGCATGCGACCGCTGAGGCCCGCCGGCACGGGCCTGGCGGTCTCGGCGCTGCTTCGCTCGTCTGCGGTCGCGGGCCATGGCTGGGGTTCGCGCTAGCGCGTCTCCCGGTGCGCCGTGTGCGTCTTGCACCAGCGGCAGTACTTGCGCAGCTGGATCCGCTCGGGATCGTTGCGCTTGCTCTTGTTCGTCTGGTAGTTGCGTCGCTTGCAGTCTTCGCACGCGAGCGTGACTGCGATCCGGACGTCTCCGCGGGCCATTGAGCTTCCAAGGTCGGTATGGGCACGTGTCCGCGACCGGGTGGCGGACAGACAACGAACCGCCAGCCGGCGCGAGCCACGCAGTGTAGCGCGGAACGGGTGTCCGGGAGGCCGTTGGGCACACGCTCGCGCTAGGGTGCCCGCGATGGGGCTCGCCGTGACCGGTCCGCTGCGCAGAGAGGTCGCCCGTGCGCTGCCGTCGCGCCCGTTCGCGGTGCGCTTCTGGGACGGCAGCGAGCTGCCCGCGACAAGCTCGTTCGACGGCAACGGCGCCACCCCGCCGACCTTCACGGTCCGCTCGCCGCGCGCGGTGGCGCACGCGCTGCGGGCGCCGGGCCAGCTCGGGCTCGGCCGCGCGTACGTCAGCGGCGAGCTGGCGATCGACGACATCGACGCGGTCATGCGGCTGCTCGACAGCTGGCAGCCGCCGCCGCTCGACGGGCGCGCGAAGCTGCGGTTGATGGCGGCCGCGGTCGCCGCGATGGGGCTGACGCGACCGCCGCGCGCGCCGGCGTCGGAGCTGACGCCGCGCGGGACGCGCCACTCGCGCGAGCGCGACGCGCGCGCGGTGCGCCACCACTACGACGTCTCGAACGACTTCTTCCGTCTGTTCCTCGGCCCGACGCTGACGTACTCGTGCGGCGTGTGGGCGCGCTCCGGCGCGACGACGCTGGAGCAGGCGCAGGAGGCGAAGCTGGAGGTGGTCTGCACGAAGCTGGGCCTGCGCGAGGGCGAGCGCGTGCTCGACGTCGGCTGCGGCTGGGGCGCCTTCGCCCTGCACGCGGCGGCGCGGCACGGCGTGCACGTGACCGGGATCACCCTGTCGCCGGCGCAGGCGTCGCTGGCGAGAGCGCGCGTGGAGGCGGCGGGGCTGGGCGAGCAGGTGGACATCCGCCTGGCCGACTACCGCGAGCTGGAGGCCGAGCCGTTCGACGCGATCGCCTCGATCGGGATGGTCGAGCACGTCGGCGAGGTGCAGATCGACACCTACGCGGAGCGGCTGGCGGCACTGCTGAAGCCGGGCGGACGGCTGCTGAACCACGGCATCACGCGGCAACGCCACGTCGACCCCGATGCCGGCGACTTCTCCGAGCGCTACGTCTTCCCCGACGCCGAGCCGCTGCACCTCTCGCGGGTGCTGCTGGCGCTGGAGCGCGCCGGCTTCGTCACGCAGCACGTCGAGGGCTTCGGCGCCGACTACGCGGAGACGCTGCGGCACTGGGCGCAGCGTCTCGACGAGCACGTCGAGGAGGCGACGCGGCTCGCCGGCGAGGAGCGGATCCGCGTCTGGCGGCTCTACCTGCGCGCGGCGCGCAACGGCTTCCTGTCCGGCTTCACCGGGATCTACCAGGTGCGCGCGGCGCTGCCCGGCGGACCCGCGCCGGCCGAGGCGCCCGGTGGGCCGGCGCTCGTGCGCGCTCAGGCGTAGCGGCGCGCGGAGGACGCGTCGGCGCGCAGCTCGTCGAGCAGGCCGGCGCAGGCGGCCTCGACCAGGTCGAGCACGCGGTCGAAGCCGTCCTCGCCGCCGTAGTAGGGATCCGGCACGTCGAGGCTCGCCGCGGCGCCGGCGGCCGGGTCGAACTCGCGCAGCATCCGCACCTTCGCGCGCGCCGCGGGATGCGGTGCGAGGCCGCGCAGGATGCGATGGTTCTCGGCGTCCATCGCGAGCAGCAGGTCGAACTCCTCGAAGTCCTCGCGACGCACCTGCCGTGCGACGCCGCGCATCGCGATCCCGCGCGCGGCGGCGGCCGCGGTGGCGCGCTCGTCGGGCGGGCTGCCGACGTGCCAGGCGCCGGTGCCGGCGCTGTCGAGCTGGATCGTGCCGGTCAGGCCGGCCTCGTCGACGAGCCGCGCCATCACCGCCTCGGCGGTCGGCGAGCGGCAGATGTTGCCGAGGCAGACGAACAGGACGCGGGCCATCGCGCCGCCAAGGCTACGCGGTGAGCGCGCCGTCGAGCGCCGCGGCGAGCGCGTCGGCGACGGCGCGCGCGGGACGGTCTGCGCGCAGGCGATGGTGGCGCTCGGCGGGGACCTCGTCGAGCGGTTCCCATGCCGCGAGCTGATAGAGCGCGAGCGCCGGCGTGGCGTCGGAGACGCGCTGCGGGTCGGCGACTCGATCGGTCGCGCGGCGGGCGAGCGCGTCGGCGGGGACGACGCACTCGACGAACAGCGGCGGCGGGGTGGCCGGCGAGGCGGTGGGCGCGCCGGCGGAGGCCGGCGCGTTGCGTCGTCGTGATGAAGTCTGCCGGTTACGGGCAGGGATGGCGCACGCCGTCGTAGCCGAGATAAGTCCCGCTGGCGGGATCGTAGGAGCGGAACCTCTGCTCGCAGTAAGCCTCGGCGCTGCCGCCGGAGCGTTCGACGACCACCGGTCCGGGCGCATAGCCATAGCCGTAATAGTCGGGGCCGTAATCGTAGCCGTAATAGGGGCCCGACGCGGCCGCGCCGAGCGCGCCGCCGATAATCGCGCCGGCCGCAAATCCGGCTCCGACGCCGCCCCAGCCACCGCCGTGATGTCCGCCGCCATGATGCCAGCCGCCATGGCCGCCGCCGTGGTGATGCTGGGCCTGCGCCGGCGCTGCGGCGAACGCCACCGAAGCGGCC
>JBQCIQ010000065.1:0-3685 GCA_051953595.1 Conexibacter sp.
AGCGGACACAGAAGACCGCGGCGAGCAAGGGAGCATTCGTGCTCGCTCGTTCGGTAGGCGCCGGGAAGAAGGCGGGTGTGGACGCGAGCAGAGCTGGAGCTGCGCTCGTCCACGCCGTGGGCAGCCTCGTGAATCGGGCGATCGACGAGATCCTGCTCGGCGACAAGCGAGTAACCTCGGCCGCGGAGGGCAGACGCCTACTCGCGGGCGACGAACAGACTGAATCGCTTGCAGAAGACATCCAGCGGGTGATCGTGCTCGCTGTTCCCGTTGTCCGCGCTCTCGCTCGGGGAGGGCGACTCGTCAAGCTGCCGTGGGTGATTGTCGGCTCGACCGCGATCTCGGTCGGAGTCGCCGTCCGGACCGGCCTACGTGAGATCCAGGTGCTGTCCTCGCTGGTGGCGCACCGGTTCGAGCAGGCGACGGGCGCACCCGCCGATCGGGCACTCGTCAAGAAGGTGGCGCTCGACCTTTACCTCCATCCGAAGCGCAAGCCCCGTCCGACCGACGACAAGCTCCACCTCGTCCGGCTCACGCGCAAATGGGTGCTGGGCGGGATCTTCGGGCGTAAGACGGCGGAACGCGCCAATCGGGCACTCGCCGCCGCTGAGCGTCTCGACGCGGCCGCGCTCGCGGCGAGCTGGGATAGCGTCCGCCGTCGGGCTGACGAGCGACCTCCGCGGCGGTCGCGCGGTAGGGAAGCCTGACCCGGAGATCCCCGCCTGAGCGCGACTCGCCTGGGCCAGCGTGCGGGAATGTCAACCGAGGTCGCTGCGACCGAGCGCTCGCCGGTTCATCCGGCCGGGACCCAGCCACCCTCCACGTGGAGCACCTGGCCGTTAATGTAACCGGCGCCGTCCGACGCGAGAAAGAGGACAGTTTCGGCGATCTCGCGGGGGTCACCAAAACGTTTCATGGGGTTCATCGCTTTGGCTTCTTCGATGTGTTCCTGGCCGACACCCCACTCCTCCTCCCAGTTGCCCGAGATCGGGCCAGGTGCAAGCGCGTTGACGCGGATGTCGGGTGCAATGTCCCGCCCGAGAGATGTTGTGAAGCCTCGGATCGCGCCCTTGGCGGCGCAGTAGGTGACGGGCACCCAGTTGATCGGATTCTCAGGAGTGACGCCGTTGCCGTAGGTGCTTGAGAAGTTGATGATCGCGCCACGCCCGTGTCGCCGCATGAATGGAATCACGGCGTGGCACATGCGCATCGTGCCGATCACGTCCACCATCAAGAGCGCCGTGGCCGCCTGAGGGGTCATTGCCTCGAAGCGAGCCGTATCCGCCTCATTCAGCCGCCCCGCGGTGTTCACGAGTATGTCGATCCGCCCGTACGACCCGGCCGCCTGCGCCACGAACCTGTCAACCGAATCTTGATCGGTGACGTCAAGTTGGACGGCGCACGCCGCGCCGCCTCCGCTCACTATCTCGGCCGCGACCGCTCCGGCCGCCGCCTGTGAGCTCCGGTAGCCGACGACGACCGAGGCGCCCTCGCGGCCGAACCCAGCTGCAATCGCCCCACCCAGCGTGCCTCCCGCCCCGGTCACGAGCGCAACCCGGCCCGAGAACCGCCGACCGTCGTTCCAAATCGGCTCCATTACAAACCTCCCGTCAGACCAACTTGGGAGCGTCTCAAACGAAACACGGATGCGGCAACCAGCGCAGCACACTGACGATGGCGCCGAGATCCGGTCGAAGGCGCCGAGGCGGAAAACGCTTCGTGCTCGTCGCGGCTAGTCCTCAGAGGCGCGACGGGAGTATGTTCCTTGAGGTGAGCGAAGCGCTGGTCCTGCGGATCGAGCTGCTCGGCGGCTTTCGCGTCAGCGTAGGGGCACGGGTTGTTCCCGACGACACGTGGCGCCGTAGCAAGGCGGCCGGCCTGGTCAAGTTGCTCGCGCTCGTGGCGGCGCACCGACTGCACCGCGAGCAGGCCATGGAGGTCCTGTGGCCGGACCTTGCGCCGTCGGCGGCGGCGGCGAACCTGCGCAAGGCGGTGCACTACGCGCGGCGCGCGATCGACGACGAAGGAGGCGCGAGCCGGATCGAGTCGGTCGCGGACGTGCTCTCGCTTCAGGCATCGATCGACGTCACGTCCTGGCGCGCCGCGGTCGCGCAGGCGCGCCGGGCCGGCGACGCCGAGCTGTACTCGGCCGCGGTCGAGCTCTACGGCGAGGGATTGCTGCCCGACGACCGCTACGAAGAGTGGACGATGCCGTACCGCGACGAGCTCCAGACCGAGTTCGTCGCGCTGCTCGAAGAGCTCGCCGCGCTGCTCGAGGCGCACGGCAAGATCGAAGAGGCGATCGCGGTGGCGAGCCGGCTCGTCGCGACCGACCCGCTACGAGAGCAGGGCCACCTGCTGCTGATCCGCCTGCACGCCTTAGCGGGCCGACGCGGCGACGCGTTGCGCGAGTACGAAAGGCTGCGTGAGGTGCTCGACGCGGAGCTCGGCGTCGAGCCGGGTGCGGAGGCCCAGCGCTTGTACGAGGAAGTGCGTGCGGGACAGCCGTCCGATCCGGAGTTGAGCGCGGAGCTCTGGGAGCGCGTCGGCCAGTTGCGGGTCGTCGCGGGCGACACGAGCGGCGCAGTGAAGGCGTTTTCGCGCGCGCTCGACGCTGCCGACGCGCCGGCCGCCGCCGGTCGCCTGCATCGCCAGGCCGCCGGCGCGTTGCTAATGCATCACGACGCCGACGGAGCCGAGACGCACCTGGAGGCGGCCGAGAAGCTCACCTCCGAGCCGGCCGAGCGGGCGCGCGTCGTTTGCCTGCGTGCGAACCAGGCGTGGGAGCGTGGCGACATGGAGCGCGCCCAGGGCCAAGCTGAGTGGGCGTTCGAGCTCGCGCAGCGCGTCGGCGACGCGGACGATGTCGCCGCTGCGCAGGAAGCGCTCGCGATCGTCTCACACATGCGCGGCGACTGGCACCGCGGGCTGGAGCTCGAGATCGAGCGCCTGCACGGAAACGGCACTGCTCCGCCCGCGCGCGTCTTCGACATCCACCACTGCATCGGGCAGTACCACCTCTACGGCGACGGTCTCTCGGCGGGAGTCGAGGACTATGCGAGGCGCGTGCTCGCGCTCGCGGAGCAGAGCGAGGCCGTGCGCGCGCAGGCCTTCGCGTGGTGCCTGCTCGGCGAGTCGCTCCTCCTACAGGCCCGCTGGGAGGAGGCCGCGGGCTGTCTCGAGCGGAGCTGCGACCTGCACGCGTCGCTGGGCACGCGATCCGGCGCGCTTCCGTGGCAGCGCCTCGCGGAGCTCGCCGTGTGTCGCGGCGCGCCTGGGGAGGCGGACGCATTCCTGCGACGTGCGTCGGCGATCGCGACCGTGGCGCCGATGGCGAGGCACATGTGGGGCCGGATCTACGCGACAGCGGCGTTCGCGCACGTCGAGCAAGGCGATCCCGAGGCGGCCGCCGGCGCCGTCCGTGCCGCCGGCGAGGCAGCCGCGCGCTACGGCGACTGCCCGAGTTGCAGCGCGCTGCTGAACCCGGTTGCGGCCGAGTCGTTCGCGCTGCTCGACGATCGCGACGGCGGCCGACCCTACGCCGAAGCGGCGACGATGGTCGCCGGGATGTTCGACAGCTCGGCCTGGCGGGCGATGGCCGAGTCGGCCGCTGGGAGCGTCGCAGCTGCGGACGGCGACCAGGCCGGAGCCCGCGATCGCTTCTTGGCGGCCGCCGACCTGTACG
>JBQCIQ010000066.1:0-14844 GCA_051953595.1 Conexibacter sp.
GCATGCGGGATCGGCCGGTGCGCCGTCGCAGGCGCGCCGTAGACGAACACCCGCCGGGCGCCGATGTCGAGAAAGGACCCGCGATACGAGGCGATCCTGCTGATGACGCGCCTCGGCGGCCGGAGCGTCGGCGCGGGGAACGGCGCAGTCGCCAGCAGGTTCGCGCTGCCGGGCACGACGACCCACAGGTCCCCGATCGCCGCCAGGTCGGCCGAGGTCCGGTCGAGTCCACGTTGCAGGTCGGCGTGGGCGCCCTGCAGCGCCACGCTGCCGAAGACGGCGACGGCGCCCGTCGCGGCGACCGCGAGCGAGCGCAGCCGCGTCGCCGGATCGCGCAGGTCGGTGATCGCGAGAAACGCCACGATGCTCCGCGCGCCGCGGGTGAGCGCGTCGAGGCCCGCGACCACGCTCCCCAACAGGCGCGGCAACAGCAGCAGCATCGCGAGCGTCAGGCAGCCGAGGCCGAGGATCGCCACGGCGGCCGATCTCGGCGTCACGACGACGATCGCGACGCCGGCGGCGAGCAGGGTGGCGCCTGCGAGGACGATGCCCGTCTCCACGCCGTGGTGCGCGACGGTCGCCGCTCGGTCCTCGCGGTCGGCGAAGGAGGACGCCATCGGCCCGAGCACCGCGATCAGGCTGGCGAGGATCCCGCCCGCGGCCGCGAGGGCGACGCTCGAGAACGTGACGATGCGACCGGACCCGTACGGGAACGCCATCTGCAAGAACGTCGGCTGGCTGAACAGATGGCGCGCGAACTGGTCGCCGAGCAGGATCCCGAGCGCCGACGCGACGATGCCCAGGGCAAGCGCCTCGAATCCGAGGACCTTCAGGATCGTCCCCGGCCCGTACCCCTCGACGCGGAGGTCCGCGACGAGCCGGCGACGCTGCGGCACCGTCAGCAGCACCGCGCTGAGCGCGAACAGGAACCCGACCATCGCGCTGAAGACGGAGAACATCGTGGTCGACTGGTTCGTCGGCTGCGACGCCTGGCGGAACAGCGCCGCGTCGTGACGGGCCGGCACTACGTCTGCCCGCCCGCGGACGAGGCGTCTGAGCGCCTGCGCGACCGCGGCGTCGCGGCCGGGCAGCGGTCGCACGAAGATCCGGCTCACCTGTCCCTCGTGGCCGCTCAGCTCCTGCGCGTACGGCAGCGGCGCAATCGCGATCGGGCTCGTGAAGAGCCCTCCGGCTTCGTTGCTCTGCAGGCGCGCGGCGATCCGCGCGGTGACGCGGCGACCGCCCAGGTCGAACGTCGCGAGCTCTCCGAGCGCGAGGCCGAGCGAGTCGGCCAGGGGGGTCGGCAGAGCGATCGCGCGCACGTTGACGAAGAAGGCGTACGAGAAGCCGTGCGTGAGGGATCCGTTGAGCTGGGCGAAGTCCGGCGTCACGCCGATCAGCTCGATCGAGCGCCTGCCGCGCGGTCCCCGCACCTCACCGCGCGCCTCAAGCACCCCGGCGGCCGCGGCGACGCCGGGGATCCGGCGGACGGCTGCGATCTCGTCCGGCAGGAACGCGCCGCCGCGCGCCGCGAGCTGCAGCCGCGCGTCGCCGATCACGCCGCTGCTGACGCGCTCGAACGACCCCGTCAGGCTCGTGTTCGCGACGAGCGCGGCGAACAGCAGCGAGACGCCGACCGCGATCCCGATCAGCGCCAGCAGCTCCTGACCGAGCTGCGCGCGCAGACGCATCGCGTAGAGCCCGGCGACGTTGGAGAGCTTCACGGCTGCATCGATTCGGCGACGTAGCTGCGCAGCTGGCCGTCGTGCAGCTCCAGCGCGCGGTCGGCGTAGCCGGCGACGAGCGGGTCGTGGGTCACGAGCAGCGTCGCCACCTCGCGCTCGTGGCACAGCTCCGCCAGCAGCTCCATCACCGCGCGGCTGCGGCGGCTGTCGAGGTTGCCGGTCGGCTCGTCCGCCAGCAGCAGCGCCGGCTCGGTCGAGAGCGCGCGGGCGATCAGGACGCGCTGGCGCTCGCCGGTCGAGAGCTGGTCGGCGGTGTGGCGGAGGCGGTCGCCGAGGCCGAGCCGGTGCAGCAGCGGCTCGACCCGCTTGCGGGCGGGACGGCGTCGCAGCTCGTCGAACAGCTTGAGCGCCGCGTTGTCGACCGCGCTCGCGCCGGGGACGAAGTCGGGCTGCTGGCGCACGAAGCCGACCTCGCGCAGGCGGTAGCGGGCCGCCTCGCGGCCGTTGAGGCCGGTGACGTCGCGCTCGCCGACGCGGATCGTGCCGCGGTCCGGTCGCATCAGCGCGGCGATCAGCTTCAGCAGGGTCGTCTTGCCGGAACCGCTCGGCCCGTAGAGCGCCACCATCTCGCCGGGCGCGATCGACAGCGAGACGCCGTCGACCGCGCGCACGGTCTCGCCGCCGGGCGCGGCGAAGTGCTTGACGACGTCCTGAAGCTCCAGCACTTAACTAGCCGGTCTGCTGCTCGCCGCCGGGAAACGCGATGACGTCGGCGCCCCGCCGCGTCGTCTCGGTCACCGGTATCAGCCGGCCCTCGCTCAAGGTGAACGCGTCGTGGGCGTCGGCGATCGCCGACAGCACTGAGGAGGTCATCAGCACGGCGATGCCATCGCGCGTCGCGAACGTCCGCAGCATCTCGACGACCTCCTGCTGCTGGAGCGTGTCGAGCCCCGCGGTCGGGTCGTCGAGGAGCAGCAGGCGCGGCCCGCGGACGAGCGCGTGGGCGAGGCTTACGAGCGTCTTCTCGCCATCGGAGAGCTGGTGCCAGAGCGCGTCCCGGCACTCGGCGACGTCGACGCGTCTGAGCGCCGAGAGCGCCCGGGCGCGCGCGTCGTGGCGCTTGCAGCGCCCGAACAGCGGCAGCGCGACGTAGTCGAGCACCGTGAGCGCACCGCTCTGAGGTCCGCCGCGTTGAACGAGCCCGATCGCGTCGAGTCGCAGGCGATCCCGCTGCGTCTTCGAGAGCGTGGTGAGGTCGGTGCCGTCGAAGCGCACGGCGCCGGTGTCGGGCGTCTCGATGCCGGCGGCGAGCCGCAGCAGCGTCGACTTGCCGGAGCGCTGCGCGCCCCAGACGCCGAACAGGTCGCCGCCGCGCATCGTGAGCGAGACGTCCACGAGCACGCGCTTCTCGTAGGGCCCGACCCAGTGCGTCTTTCCGACGTGCTCGACGGCGAGGAGCGTCATGCGTCGCGCGCCTACGGCCGCCGGCGGCCGGGAGCGCCGGCCGGGTGGTCGAGCAGGTTCTGGAGCGCCGCGCGCGTGCGCTGCGCCCACTCCATCGAGGTCTGCAGGTGGGAGAGGAGCGCGTCGTGGACGAGCGTCGCGCCGAGCGAGCGGCCGCGCGTCGGCGCGGCGCCGAGCGGACGCTCGATCAGCGCCCCGAGCTGCCTGCGGCACTGCTCCTCGAAGTCGCGCAGCGCCACGATCAGATGCGGCGCGTCCTCGGGTTCGGCCGCCATCAGCTGCATGTGCAGCTCCTCGCGCAGCGGGGTCTTTCTCGCCGGGCCGCGCATCCACGCGCGGTAGCGTTCGCGACCGGAGCCGGTCACCTCGTAGTAGACGCGCGAGGCGGACTGACGCGGGTGCGGCGCCGGGGGAGGGTGCTCGCCGTCGCGCTCGACGACGGCGACGAGGCCCTGTCTCTCAAGCGCGACGAGCGCGGCGTAGATGAAGGTGTCGGAGTACCCGAGCGCTTCCGAGAACTCGCGCATCTGGTCGCGCAGCTCGTAGCCGTAGCCGTAGCCCCGCCGCTTGATCAGCTCTCCCAGTACGACGTTCTGAACCGACAACCGCTTCCCCGATCGTCCCATCCGCCCTGCCTACGGATCAGGAACGGGAACGTACAGAAACCGGTGCAGGTTGGCCAGTTGCAACCACACCGATAGGTGGTGCAGCCGGTGAGCGCCGCTGGGCTAGCCCGCCCGGCGGTAGCGGATGTGCGTGGCCAGCGGCGAGTGCAGCACCTCCACCGGCTCCATGCCGAAGGAGTCGACGCCGTCGAAGATCCGCTCGCCGGTCCCGAGCAGGACCGGGGCGATGTCGAGCGTCAGCTCGTCGACGACTCCGGCGACGAGCGCCTGCCGCACGGTCGAGGCGCCGCCCGCGATGTCCACGCCGTCGTCGCCGGCGGCCTCGCGCGCCTGCGCGTAGGCGGCGTCGAACCCGCCGGTGACGAAGTGGAAGGTCGTCCCACCCTCCATCTCGATCGGCTCGCGCGCGTGATGGGTCAGCACGAACACCGGGGCGTGGTACGGCGGCTCGGGTCCCCACCAGCCGCGCCAGTCCTCATCCCACTCGCCGCGGATCGGCCCGAACATGTTGCGGCCCATCACGTAGGCGCCACGCGGACGCATCAGCCAGCCGGTCGCCGTCGCGTCGGCCTCGTTGGCACGCTCGTCGCCCAGGTGCCAGGCGTGCAGCTCCCGCCCGCGCTTGCCGAGCGGGTGCTCGCGGCTCTGCTCCGGCCCGGCGACGAAGCCGTCGAGCGAGATCGACATATGACACGTGGTGTCCTGCACCAGCCCCTCCCGATGGTTGCGACCTGAGAACGGAGATTGTCACACCTGCCGAACGCGCCGAAAACCGATGCATCACTCATCGCCCGTGGCATACTCGTACCGCCCGGTTCTCGTCGCCTAGACCGACGGGCGCACATGACGCTCGCAGCCCGCGCGATCACCTGGACGTTCGTGTATCTCGGCGTCGTGCTGGCGCCGCTCGTGTTCGCCGCGATCGGCGCCAGCCAGCCTGACCACGACTTCTGGACCGCCTTCTCCGTCGCGCTGGGCTTCACCGGGCTGGCGATGATGGGGCTCGAGTTCGCGCTCGTCGCGCGGATCCGGACCGTGGCGGCGGCGTTCGGCCAAGACGGGCTGCTGCAGTTCCACCGCCAGATCGGCTACGTCGGCCTCGCGTTCGTGCTCGTGCACTTCGCGATCTCCGCCCGGTGGAGACAGCTGACGCTTCACGACGCGCTGCACGCGCCGCTGCTCGTCTGGTTCGGGATGGCCGCGCTGCTGGCGCTCGTCGTGCTCGTCGCGTCGTCGGTGTGGCGCAGGCAGCTGCGCCTCTCCTACGAGCTGTGGCACGTCGCCCATGCAGTGCTCGCGACCGTCCTGATCGTCGGCGCCGTCGGGCACATCTACTTCGTCGACGAGTACGTCAGCTCGTTGTGGAAGCAGGTCTTGTGGGGCGTGATGTCGGCGGCGTTCGTGTGCCTGCTGATCTGGGTGCGCCTGGTGAAGCCGAGCCGCGCGGCGGCGAGACCGTGGCGGGTGGCGAGCGTGCGGGCCGAGCGTGGCGACACGACCGTCGTGACGCTGACGCCGCCCGACGGCGTCGACTTCCGCTTCCAGCCCGGCCAGTTCGCGTGGCTCAGCTTCGACCGCTCGCCGTTCTCGCTGACGCAGCACCCGTTCTCGTTCTCCTCCAGCGCCGAGCACGGCGAGGTCGAGCTGGCGATCAAGGCGCTCGGCGACTTCACCACGACCGTCAAGGACCTGGAGCCCGGCACGAAGGCGTACGTCGACGGCCCCCACGGCGTCTTTTCGATCGACCAGGACGAGGGGTTCGGCTTCGCGCTCATCGCCGGCGGCGTCGGCATCGCTGGGCTGATCAGCATGCTGCGCACGATGGCCGATCGCGGCGACGTGCGCCCGGTGCTGCTGCTCTACGGCAACCGCGCGTGGGACGAGGTCGCCTTCCGCGACGAGGTCGAACGACTGCGCGACCGGCTCGACCTCACGCTCGTCCACGTGCTCGAGCAGCCGCCGACCGACTGGCACGGCGAGACCGGCTACGTCACCGCCGACGTCCTCCGCCGCCACCTCCCGCGGTCCTACGAGCGCTTCCAGTACTTCGTCTGCGGCCCCAACCCGATGATGGACGCGGTCGAGGCCGCGCTCGCCGAGCTGGGCGTGCCGGCCGAGCGAGTCCACACCGAGCGCTTCGACATGTCGTGAGCGAGCGATCTGCATGCGACACACCCTGATCGTCCGACTCGTCTGGCTGATCGCCGCGCTGATCCTCGTCGCGTGCATCGTCTTCGCGGCGACGCAGAGCTGACCGTCGCTTGGACCGATAGTGCAGACGCGCCACCTCCTGCTTCCGGCGATCGCTCGATCCCCGCCGAACCGATAATCGCCCGCATGCTCGGAATACGAGCGCAGCCGATCGTCGCCGAGCGCGGATCGTGCTGCGACCGTCGTAGTTTGGATCCCGACACCGCGGCTGAGATGCGCGGATCGGCTTGCTAGCGTCGCCGACGGAATTCGGTGCGGTCGCGTCGAGCCGGGGGGTCGTCCTCTCACTACGTGAGTGAGAGCTCGGCGGGCCTCGTTATCCGTATTCCTTATTGTCACCAACCCATAACGGGAGGTTCATACATGCATGCCGTTCCGGTCGCACGGAAGGCGCTCCTGAGCGCGCTGGTCGCGCTCGCATTGATTGCCGGGGCGCTGTTCATCGCAGCCCCGAAGGCCTCGGCCTCATCGTCGCAGTGCAACGAAGCAGGCAGAGTCTGCGTCTGGGCGCTGGCGAACTACGAAGGCAACTTCTCCTGGTGGGGCGGGAACACCGGTTGCCACAATCACGCCGAAAACTCGAACTTGCGGACCGTGTGGAACCGCACGAGCCACGGCATAACCATAGTTGGACGAGGCGGCCTGGCCGCGAACACGGCGATCATACTCGGTGCGGGCGAACCCTCGATAACGGGCGAAATCTGCACCTGATCTGCCAGCGAATTTAATTAGTGAAAGGAAACGTGGCATGACTCGCACTCATCACCAGCGCCTCGCGCTGCTGCTCGCTGCCGGTCTCGCGACACTCTTGGTCGCACTGACGCTCGCATCGACGTCGGCTTCGGCGTCTGAATTCTGTGGCGGTCAGACCATCAGCAACATACAGACCTGCTTCGGCGCCAACCGCACCTTCCAGATAGTCAGGGGCAGGGGTACGACGACGGGCGTCTGCGTGGGCTACAACGAAATAGGAAGAGGCGGCTGCTCGGCGGGTGCGGCGTTCTGGGCGGAATGGAACATCGGGTCCGCCGCCTTCCGCACCCCGCGGATCATGGGCAACTCCTCGAACAACACCACGGTCGAACGGGCGGACGCGTCCTGATCGAGGACGACGACCGCTTGCCGAGGACGCCGTGATGGCGGCGAGGACAGCGAGCTGGCGCACCTGCGCCAGCTCACTTCTTATCTTGCTTGTGTGCGTCGTACCGGCGTCGTGCGGCTCGGCGGCGCCGCACGGCGCTCAGCCGCGCGCCCGGACCGTGGAGCATGCGCCGCGCATGCTCGAGCGGCTGTCGGACACGCAGCGGCGCGAGTTCGCGCTGCTGCGCACACGGCCGGAGGGGCTGCCGTCGAACCTCGGGCGTCTCCCGAACGCTGAGGACGCGGGCATAAACCCGGCGATGGCCCAGCGGATCCCCGTGCTGGTGCCGGGCAGATACTGGCTGGCTCCCGGCATCGGCTCGCTCTGCATCGTCTCAGAGGTCCCGGGGACGCCGGGGATAGTGACGGTCTGCGGGAGAGTCCGGCAGGTCGTCGAGCAGGGCTTGGGGACCATCTCGTTCGCGCCGAGAGAACGGACTCCCGCCGGCTCACCGACGCGACTGCTCGTCGGCGTCGCCCCCGACGACGCACGCACGGCGCTCGTCCATACCGACGGCTCGGTCGCCGCGGTGCCGGTCGTCAGCGGCGTGTTCGTGCTGCGCGACTCACGGGGTGGACCATCGGAATCCATCGAGCTGCGCCATACGCGCGGCGGCGCCTGAGGGAGCGGCAGAACCGTCGATGTCAGTCTCGGCCGAGCACGAGATCGATCCCCGCCAACACGAGCTGCAGGTCGCCGGCGGAGAGACGCCCCACGCGCTCCGTCAGCAGCGTGCGGTCGACGGTCACGATCTGGGAGACGCTCGCGACCGCCGAACCGTCGGAGCGGGGGACCGAGGAGTCGAACCTCCGTTGCGGTTTTGGAGGCTTGCGTGGATGGGCGGTTGGGCTGGCGTGGCCGGGAAGCGGTCGATGCAGGGACAAGTTGCGGGGACAGAAGCGCTTGGCGTCGCGAGAACGGGTCTTGTACGACTCGAGTCGAGAGTTGTACAATCTGCCGCCATGGCGAGCATGAACATCAGCGCGGCGCGCGACAGACTGCCGGAGGCAGTCGAGCTCGCGCACTCCGAGGCGGTCTTCTTGGAGCGGTACGGCCGTCGTGCGGCAGTGCTCCTCAGCCCCGAGCGCTACGACGAGTTGATGGAAGCGCTCGAGGAGGCCGAGGACGTCGCGGCGTTCGACGCAGCCATGGCCGAGGAGGGTCCCAACATCCCGTGGGACCAGGCCAAGGCCGACCTCGGCTGGACGTGACGTATCGAGTCGAGCTGCGCCCGGCAGCCGTTCGCGCTCTCAAGAAACTCGATCCGCCGGTCGCCCGTCGCATCCACGGCGCCATCGCGCTGCTCGCCGAGGACCCGCGGCCGCCGGCGTCGCGCCCGCTGCGAGGGCGGCCCGGGCTTCGAGTTCGAGTGGGGGACTACCGCGTCATCTACACGGTCGAGGACGACGTCCTGCTGGTGGTCGTCGTGACGCTCGGGCATCGTCGCGACGTCTACGACCGCTGAGGCCGGCCGTGCGCGGCGCCCTCCGGTTTCCCGAAGGGCGCCGCCACGCGCTGCTGTCCGGCGAGCAGACGGGGGCGGTCTATTCGATCGCCTGCCAGCTCCACTGCTGGTTGCCGCCCCACCAGCAGTCCCACTGTCCGACGCGGGCGCCGTTACCGGTCGCCTGGCCGAGCACGTCCATGCACCTGCCGTCGTGCTTGGCGATCAGCGCTTCGTATGGCGGCTGGCCTGAGATCGGCGTCGGGTCCCATTGCTGGTTCGCCTGGCCGGCGCCGAGGCAGTCCCACTCCTGCAGGTACGCCCCGTTTTCGTAGCTCACGCCGGTGACGTCCACGCACTTGCCGGTCGAGTTGATCTTCAACTCGTAGTACTGGCCGCTCGCTTCCATCGGGACCAGCGTGAACACCTGCCCGTCACCCGGGTTGGGCGCCCCGCTGCAGTCCCACAGGATGATCGCGGTTCCGTTCGTCCCGTTGTTCCCGGACAGGCTCAGGCACCGGCCGGACTGCCGGCCTATCAGCCGGTAGCCGCTCTTGATCTGGAAGTACTTGTATTCCGATTCCGAGCCGGCGAAGTCGCCCTGGGCGTTGAAGACGGCACGCACACGCCACTGCCCGACGCCCACGCCCCAGTTCTTGACCTCGTAATAGCCGTTGCCGTCGATCCCCCGCTGCGCGGTGCTCTGGGTCGTCCAGACGTTGTTCACTAGCTTCTGGAAGTTGACGTTCACCGTGCCGCTCACCGGCCTGCCACTCCACAGCACATGCCCCGAGACGCTCGCGTACCCGGGCTGGCCGTTGAGCGTCTGGTCGAGCGTGATGAACGTTTCCGTCGCAACCGGCTGGATGCTGAACGTTCTGTATTCCGATTCCGAGCCGGAATAGTCGCCCTGGGCGTTGAAGACCGCCCGCACGCGCCAGCTCCCGACGCCGACGCCCCATTCCCTGACCTCGTAGTAGCCGTTGGCGTCGAGGGTGCGCACCGCGGTGCTCTGCGTCGTCCAGACGTTGCTCACTAGCTTCTGGAAGTTCACGTTCACGGTGCCGGCCGCCGGCGAGCCGTTGGTGCGTAGCACGTGCCCGTGGACGCTCGCCGTCCCCGGGGCTCCGTTCCTGGTGCCGTCGAGCGTGATGAACGTTTCCGTCGGCACGGGCTGGATGCTGAACGTCTTGTATTCCGATTCCGACCCTTCGTATTCGCCCTGCTGCGGGTAGACGGCCCGCACGCGCCATTCGCCGACGCCGACACCCCAGTTCACGACCTCGTAGTAGCCGTTGGCGTCGAGCGTCCGCACCGCGGTGCTCATGGTTTCCCAGGTGCCGTTCACGTACTTCTGGAAGTTGACGTTCACGGTGCCGGCGACCGGGTTGCCGTTGTGTAGCACGTGCCCGTGGACGCTCGCCGTTCCGGGCGTGCCGTTCGTCGTGCCGTCGAGCGTGATGAACGTTTCCGTCGGGATCAGCGCGATGCTGAACGTCTTGTATTCCGATTCCGACTGGGCGTAATGGGCCTGCTCCGGGAACACGGCGCGCACGCGCCAGTCGCCGATCCCGACGCTCCAGTCCCTGACCTCGTAGTAGCCGTTGGCGTCGAGCGTGCGCACGGCGGTGCTCATCGTTTCCCAGTGGCCTTCGACTAGCTTCTGGAAGTTGACATTCACCGTCCCGCTGATCGGGTTGCCGTTGCGTAGGACGTGCCCGTGGACGCTTGCGGCGCCCGGCGTGCCGTTCCTTATCTGGTCGAGCGTGATGAACGTTTCCGTGGGGATGCGGTCGTTGCAGCCGACGCCCGCCGGATCGCGTTCGTCGCGTTCGGCGCCCGGGTCGTAGCCGGCGCCGCATTCGATCAGCGCGTCTTCGACGTTGTCCGCGGCATGCAGGTCGTCCCAGCCTTCGCCGCCGTAGAGCGAGTCAACGCCGCCGCCGCCGGTGACGCTGTCGTCGCCGTCCTGGCCTCTGACGACGTCGTTGCCGCCCAGGCCGTAGATCCTGTCGTCGCCGGCGCGGCCCCAGATCGTGTTGGCCCCTTCGTTGCCGTAAAGCGTGTCGTTCTGGTTGGTGCCCTCGAGCGTCTCGGCGCCGCCGACGATGCTGCTGAACCCGCATTCCCCGGGCAAGTTCATCGCGAACGCAATGCCTTCGGCGACATTCGCGTACACGCCGGTCAGGACGCCGTTGACGTAGTCCTGCCGTGCGAAGCCGATTATGTCGTTGCCTTCCCCGCCCGTGAGCGTGTGCCCGCCACAGGCGTTGTCGGTGACGAGCTGGTCGTCGCCCGCGCCGCCGTTGAGGGTGTCGGCGCCGCTGGTGCCCGACGGGTCGCCCTCGCTGATGAGCGCGTCGTTGCCGCCGTTGCCGGTGAGCGCGTCCCTTCCGCCCTCACCGGTGAACAGCACCTCTTCGCCGGAGCCGCCGGTGAGTATGTCGCTGCCGGTGCCGCCGTTCATGTCGATCGTGCCGCTGGAGATGTTGTCGCCGGCGGTGAGCCTGTCCGTGCCCTGGTCGCCCGAGACGACGACGTAGCGCGCGGCGGCGATGTTGCAGTCGGCGGTCGTTTCGTTCGTCCTCGTGCAATTCGATCCGACTTCAACTCTCGCGCCGCCGGAGACGCGCAGCTGCGATTCATTGAGCCGTGTCACCGTGAGCGTGTCGTTGACGGCGCCCTCGGCGCCGAGCACGATGAGGCCAGGATCCTTCGCTCGGCTGTCGACTTTCACGAATGCGCTGGTCGGCCGATGAGCGCCCTGCCCATCCACGCATTCCACCGGGAACCCGTCGTTCGTGCAGGAGTCGGACCCGCCTTCACCCCACATCCTGTCGTCGCCGCCCGTGCCGACCAGGGTGTCGTCACCGTAGCCGCCATCCATCTGAGCGACGCCGGTGGCCGGCGCCGTGATCGTGTCGTCGAACGCCGAGCCGATGACCTTGTCGATCTGGCTGAGTTCGTCAACGACACCCCCAGCGTCGGCCGTACCCGCTCCAAGGTCGATTCTCATACCGGCGACGCCGTTCGTCGGCGTCATGTCGGCGAAGCTCGCGGTGTCGAAGCCGACGCCGTTCGCGCCGCCGACGTATATGTCTCTGTTGGTGCCGCCGCGCAGCCAGTCGTTGCCGGAGCCGCCGTCGAGCGTGTCGACGCCGTGGCCGCCGATCAGTATGTCGTCGCCACCGCCGCCGTAGATCTCGTCGTCGAGCAGGCCGCCGATGATGAGGTTCGCGCTCGGTCCGCCGCAGATCTCGTCGCTGGCGGCGGTGCCGTAGATCACCGGCGCGTCGCTGACGATCAGGTGCCTGCCCGGATCGGGTTCAGGGCAGCTGTCGTCGGTGCCGAGCGCCGCCGCCGGGCCGGACGCGATGAGGACCAGGAGCGCGATCAAGAGCGCTGCGAGGCCGGCGCGAGACGCTCGTGGACCGCGCGCTTCCGGCGCCTGCATTGGTGGTGGCCCCCGTTCGGGCTTTGCGTCGTACGCGTGCATTGCTCCTCCTTGCTCGTCGCGCGGCGTCAGCCACGCAGACTCTTGAGCAGGGCAGAGCTCCGCAGCGCTGGCATCCATGCCGAGCCCGCGTGACGACCCTGCTCCCCTTTGTCCCCTGTCTGACGGGGACCCTAGCGAGGGGACATCGCGGCGTGCGAAAAGTTCTGGCTTCTGGCACTCGATCGAGGCTCTTGCGCGGACAAGCGTTGCAGCCTGGGTTCAGGCTATGTGCGAGAGCACCAGAGCGGGGGACCCAGGAATCGAACCTGGCGTTGCGGTTTTGGAGACCGCCGTGTTACCGATACACCAGTCCCCCGGGGACCGGAGGCCATTGTAGGCGGGCGCGGCGGGGCGCGGCGCGCGGACGGGGCGCGCGCCGCCACGGTTGTCGGACGTCCTCAGTACGCCCCGGGCGCGCCGGCCGTGCCCGGCGTTCGCTCGCGCCCCAGCACGAGCCCGAGCGCGAGCATCCCGGCCCCGAGCAGGAAGTGCAGCCAGCTGTCGGCCGAGTTCACCGGCACGAAGTTCGCGCCGCTGTCGCGGTCGATGATCAGGCCGTAGAGCCACAGCACGAGGTAGATCGCGCCGCCGCCGACGAGGAACGCGCGGGCGCCCGGCCAGGTGCGCGAGAGCGCGATCCCGGCCACGCCGTACAGCAGGTGGACGAGGTTGTGCAGCACGCTGACCTCGAAGATCCCGAGCAGCTTGGCGTTGCCGTCATGCCCGGCGAAGTCGAGTCCTCCATACAGATGCGTCGTGATGCCGGGGATGAAGCCGGCGATGCCCACCACGAGGAAGACGATGCCCACGAGGCGCGCAACGGTCTGGATCGGTGCAAGGGTTCGCATGGCCGCCGTGTACCTGCTGGGCGGGAACGGAAAACCGGTCGACCGGCATGCTGACACGCTCACGCTGCGCCGCCGCCGGCGATCTCCGCCGCGATCGCGAGCGACGAGGTCGCCGCGGGGGAGGGGGCGTTGCGGATCCACGTCACGCGGCCGTCGCCGCCGATGCGGAAGTCGTCGACGAGCGTGCCGTCGCGGTCGACCGCCTGGGCGCGCACGCCGGCCGGCGCACGCACCGCGTCCTGCGCGCGCAGCTCGGGCGCGTACCGCCGCGCCTCGGCGACGAACGCGCGCTTCGACAGCGAGCGGCGCAGCTCGTCGGTCCCCGCGCGCAGGTGGCGGCGCATCAGCCGCCACGTCCCCGGCCACGCGAACGTCTCGGCGAAATCGCGACCGCGCGCCGTGCCGCGCCCGTAGCCCTCCCGCGCGAGCGCGAGCACGGCGTTCGGCCCGATCAGCACGCGGCCGTCGATCGTCCGGGTGAGGTGGACGCCGAGGAACGGCAGCGACGGATCCGGGACCGGATAGATCAGCCCGTTGACGAGGCCGCGCCGCTCCGGCACAAGCTCCCAGTACTCGCCGCGGAAGGGCACGATGCGCGGCGCGGGATCCTCGCCGGAGCGGCGCGCGAGGCGGTCGGCGTGCAGGCCCGCGCAGACGATCGCGCGGTCGGCGCGCAGCTCCTCGCCGCCGGCCAGCTCGACGACGGCGTGTCCGCCGCCGCCACCGCTCCCGCGCACGCGCGCGACCTCGGTCCCGGTCCGCACGACGCCCCCGCGCTCGCGCAGCTCCTCCGCGAGCGCCAAAGCGACGGCGCGGAAGTCGGTGACCGCCGTCTCGGGCGAGTGCAGCGCGGCGACGCCGGCGGCGTGCGGCTCGACCTCGCGCAGCTGCGCCGCGTCGAGCCGCCGCAGGCCGGGCACGCCGGTCTGCTGCGCCCGCTCGGCGAGCCGTTCCAGCCGCGGCAGCTCCGCCGGCGCGAGCGCGACGACGAGCTTGCCGCACGCCTCGTACGGGATCCCGCGCTCGGCGCAGAAGGCGCGCAGCAGCGCGACGCCGCGCCGGCACAGCCGCGCCTTCAGCGAGCCGGGCGCGTAGTAGATGCCGGCGTGCACGACGCCCGAGTTGCGCGCCGTCTGATGAAGCGCCAGCTGCGGCTCCTTCTCCAGCAGCAGCACGTCGGCGTCGGGCTGCTCGCGCGCGATCAGGCGGGCGGTCGCGAGCCCGAGGATCCCGCCCCCGACGACTACGACGCGCACCGTCCGTGTCTCCGATCTCGGCGGCGGTCGACCATCGTCCGCGGGAGTGTGACGCCGTCCTGCCGCCAAGGTTGCGAAGATTTCCGACCATGAGAATCGGAGTTCCTAAGGAGACCGCCGAGGGCGAGCGTCGTGTGGCGCTCGTGCCGGAGGTCGTGAGAAAGCTTGTTGGTGCCGGTCACAGCGTGGCGGTTGAGCGCGATGCCGGTGGTGGAGCGATGATCCCGGATGCCGCCTTCGAGGAGGCGGGCGCGGCCATGACGGACGACGTCGCGGGGATCTGGCAGTCGGATCTGGTCGTCAAGGTCGCGCCGCCGAACGCCGAGGAGGTCGTGCGTCTGGGGAAGGACTCGACGCTGATCGGCTTTCTGCAGCCTCTGACGAATGGTGAGGGGATTCGGGCGTTGGCGGCGTCGGGTGTGACGGCGTTTGCGTTGGAGACGGTGCCGCGGATTTCGCGTGCGCAGTCGATGGATGCGTTGTCGTCGCAGTCGAATATTGCGGGGTATCGGGCGGCGCTTATGGGGGCGCAGGAGATGGGGCGGTTTTATCCGATGTTGATGACCGCCGCCGGCACGATTCGTCCGGCGACGGTGCTCGTGCTCGGTGTCGGTGTCGCCGGCCTTCAGGCCATCGCCACCGCTCGCCGTCTCGGCGCTGTCGTGCAGGGGTT
>JBQCIQ010000067.1:0-8914 GCA_051953595.1 Conexibacter sp.
CACCGCGCCGGCCAGCTCGCCGACCGCCGTGAGCACGCGACGGGTGACCGTCCCGACGGCGCGATCGGGCATCAGCGCGATCCGTCGCGTCGCGCCGCTCGTGTGCTCGACGACGACGTGGTGCGTGTGGAGGTCGAGCACGACGACGATCGCGCCGCTGCGGTTCGGGGCGGGCAGCGGAAGCGTCTCCCACCCGCGGGCGGTGAGGCGCAGCGCGAGGTGCTGGAAGCCCGGCTCCGGCGGTGCGAGCGCGGCGGCGAGCTTGCCGAGCACCTGCACGTGCGCGTGGAGCGTGTCGCACGTCTCCGCCCACGCGGCGTAGGGCGGGAGCGTCGGCCAGGTCGTCGCGGCGGCGGCCATGGGGGAGACGCTACCGGCGCGCGCGAGCGGCGCCACGCCGCGAACCAGGCGCACGACCGTGTATCTTCGATCCCGATTCAGCGCGGCTGTGGCGGAATCGGTAGACGCGCACGGTTCAGGTCCGTGTGGGGCACACAAATCCCCGTGGAGGTTCAAGTCCTCTCAGCCGCATCGCGAGGCCCGTTCGGGACCCGGCGCGCCGACGCCGCCCCGCACCGGCTTGCTATCCTCGCGCCTACGCGCCGCCATCGTCTAGGGGACTAGGACACCGCCCTCTCACGGCGGAAACCGGGGTTCGAATCCCCGTGGCGGTACTCGAAGGAAGCCCTGCTCCGGCGGGGCTTTCGTCGTTCTGGGGGTGGCGGCTGGGTGCTTCTACCGCCGTCTCTGTGTACTGAGCGTGTACATGAGATCGGCGCCGCACCGCTCGTCACGCCCAGCATCTGGCGGGCCTGCGCGATCTCCGCTTCGGCGTCGATCCGGTCCGCGTGCTCGTACTCGGCGAACAGGTGGCCGTAGGTGGAGAGCGTGAGCGCGGGGGAGTGGCCGAGTCTGCGTGCGACGTAGTGGATGCTGCGGCCCTCGGCCAGCAGCAGCGAGGCGAAGCTGTGGCGGAGGTCGTACGGGCGCGGCGAAGCCGGCATGCCTGCGAGCTTGCAGGCTTTGTCCCAGCGTCTTGCGCGCCACACCTGCCAGTCCGTCTTCGTCCACGCCTCCGCGTCCGGGTGCGCGTCGGCGGCGGCCTTGCCGGTCGGCGGGAGCACGAGCGCGTCGTCGGCTGGGCGTCCGGCGGCGAGTCGCAGCTCGGCGAGGTCGGTCGCGAGAGGAGCGAGCAGGCGAACGGCGCGGCGCTCGTGGTTCTTGGTGCTCTTGATCGTGCCGTCGGGGCGTGCGGCGCGCTCGACGGTGATCGTGGCCTTGCGAATGTCGCCCCAGCGCAGCGCGCGCAGCTCGCCGGGCCGCAGGCCTGCGTACGCGAGCACCGACACGATTGCCGCGTCGCGGAGGCGCGTGAGCGGATCGCGCTCGTCGGGGACGACGTAGCCGGCGACGCGCACATCGCCTCTGCGGATGCGCTCGGGGACATGGATCTCCATCGCGCCGGCGAGCACCGTGCGGATGCCCTCGACGGTGATCGGCGCGAGCGGTATGACGCTGTCGCGGTGCTCGGCGAGCGGGGCGCGTACGAGTGTGAGCGGGTTGCCGGGGATCGCCTCGGACTCAGCGGCGTGGCGCAGGACGGATGAGAGGACGGTGCGAGCCTTGTCGATCGTGCCGCCGCCGACGCCGTCCGCGAGGCGCTCGGCCTGCCAGGAGCGCAGGCGTCCGACCGTGATCTCGCTGAGCGGCAGGTCGCCGAGCCAGGGTTCGATGTGGAGGCGGTAGGCGTCGGCGTAGCGGTCGCGGGTGGACTGCTCCAGGGTCGCGGCGTGCTCGGGCGCCCATCTGTCGGCGATCCATTCGCCGAGCGTCGGCGCGCGGGTCGTGAGCTGCGCGAGTGCGAGCGGGCCAAGTTGGCGGCGGCGACGGAGCTCGCGCTCCCACGCGTCGGCGTCGCTCTTTCGGTCGAAGCGGCGGCCGCGGTTGCTGCCGTTCTCGCGCCAGCGAACCATCCATCTCCCATCGGGCATCTTTGCGACCGACACGCTGCGCCTCCGTTCGACTCGACCTAGCCTTCGAGGATAGGCGCACCGGCGCGCCTCGTCAGCCCGCGGAAGTTCGGTCAGCAGGCGCCGCATCCGCGATTTGGGGTTCGGTCTGCTTCGTCTCAATCGAGCGCGGAAGTTCGCTCGGATCGGTAGAGCATTCAGCGCTGGCGGGGAATCCGTACCGGCGAACCTTGAGGTTGTCGTGTTCGAGCGCTGCTGCGTTTCAGATCGCGACTTCCGGCCGCAGGTTCGCCGGCTCTGAACTCGCCGGATCGCCTGCTGTGCCGGTCAATTCGCGCCGAGGTCGTTGCCGGCGACCGCACTGGGGACACGGTGACTAGAAGGGGATATCAGCCCCTTCTTCATCGACCTCCACCTGTTGTGGCTTGTCGAGCAGGGTGGCTCAACTTTCCGCGCACCCCAGGTCTACGGTGGCGGTGCACTTTTCGTCACACCTCGTTCGTAGGGTGGCGATGCGCCTTTCTGCACACCCCTGCGCTTCGCTGTTGAAGCGTCTTTGTCATCACCGTCGCTTGCTTCTTATGCCCTCCCGCCAACCGTCTCCCTTCCACGACCAGTCCCGCGCCAGCGTGTTGAGCCAGCTTGCCGGTGCGGTGCTCGCGGATCTCACCGACGAGCAGATGAGCGTGCTGGCGAGGCGTCTGCGTCCGCACCTCGACGACCAGGCACCGAGCGGTCGGCTGCTCTCGCCGGTCGAGGCTGCCGCGAGGTTGAGCATCCACGTCAAGACGCTCACGCGTGCGGCACGCCAGGGTCGTGTGCCGGGAGCGCGCCGGGTCGGTCGTGTCTGGCGCTTCGACGCATCCCAGCTCGACCTCGAGCCCGTCAAGCGCGCATCGACGCTTGCGTCGTCATCGGCTCGTCCGCGTCGTCGAGCGCACGACGCCAGCTCTGCGGTTGATGCGATCCGCAGCGGTCGAGGCCGGGACCGATGACTGCTCCGCGCCGCAGCCTCGGGGCTCAGCCGGAGTACTGGGAGCCGGTCACGCCCGACATCCCCGCGCTGCGCTCGCCGGCGCGCGAGCTCGTCGGCAACCCGGCCCCGCGCGATCCCGACGAGCCGATCGATCTCGATCCCCCGCGGCCCGCGAGCCTGCTCCTGCTGGACCGCTACGACCAGATCATGTCGCTGGGCGTGATCGAGGAGCCGCGCAGAAGACAACGACTCGCCAGAGTCCGCGATGAGCATGTGATGGTGTGCAAGTGGCTCGATCGGTTCGGGTTCATGACGACCGAGCAGCCGCACCAAGCGGTCCTGCCGCGCAAGAGACTGCGCGCCACCCAGGACCTCCTGTACCGCATGCGCAACGCCGGCCTGATCGAGCGCCGCCACGTACAGATCTCGATCGAGGAGGGCCGCAGAAGAGGTGGCAGCGGCCCGCGACTGTACTCGCTGCTGCCGCACGGGTATCGCCTCGGGCAGAGATCGCCAGGCTTCTACCGGCCCGTGATCCCACGCACCGCCGGACGGCGACGCAGCGAAGCGAGAACCTCCATGCACCTGCACCACGACCTGCACACCGTCGGCTGGTGGCACGCGTTCGAGGCAGCACTCGGCCCGGGAGTGGGTGTGACCGACGTGTTCACCCCACGCTACGAGGAAGGACGCCTCAGCGCACCGCGCATCCACACCGGCCGTGGATATCGAACGGCTGAGCGGCGCGACATCCTCCTCGGCGGCGGCGCGGACATCGCCGGCATCCCCAACGACCGCTTCGCCTACACGATCGAGCCCGACCTCACGATCCGCCTCGAACTCATGGGCTGGCTCACGGGCAAGACCGAAGACATCGCGGTCGACCTGCTCGTCGAGGTCGACCGCACTCAGAGACCAGCGCGCAACCTCAACAAGTTCAAACGCTACGACCAGTTCCTCGCCGGCTGGGCACTCATGCACCCCCGCTACGAACAGCTCGGAACCCGCCCGATCGTGATCTTCACCAGCCCCGACGAGCGCTCGATGCTCGCGCTCATGAAAGCCGCCGACGAGATCATGACCGGCCGCATCGGCTGGACCGGCGAGCCCGAGCACACCTGGTACTACCCCGGCCGCGACCACGTCCTCTTCACGACCGAGACCGAGATCCACCACAGCTCCATGCTCGCCTGGCGACTCCCGGAGCTCCCGCGCGAGCTGCGCGAGACCCTCGGCTACGAAGGCTTCCCGCTGAGAGTCGTCGAGATCCTGCCGCCGGAGCTGACGGCCGCCGAGCCGCCGCCTCCGGCGCAGAGGTGCGCCTGACGCGAGGAATTACGGCATCGGACAAACGTCGAGGCGCCGGGTTAACGACGGTACAGTCAGGCGCAATGGCTACACATCCGCCACTTCGCGACTGCGTCGCGCATAACGGGCCGCTGTGATGAGCGCATTCGGCGTGCTTGCGCTGATCGTCCTCGTGGCCATCGCAGCGTGGCTGATGGGATCGGCGGTGCTGCGAGCGGTCGGCTTGTTCTTCTTCTTCGGCGGTCTGCTCACGATCGTCATCGCCGGACGGATCGGCCTGCTTCCGGCCGTCATCCTCGGGGCCGTCCTGTGGCTCGCCGGCCATTGGCTCTACGCGTATCGTCACCACGCGTTCGTCAGTCCGCTCGCGCGCCGGATCTTCCTTCAGGCGCTGCCTCGTCGGTTTGATCCAACACGCGGATGGGGCGTGCCCGTCATCGACGTCAGCAACCACGACCGGTGACGCCGCCAACCTGAGCTGCACGGGATACGCTCAACCCGCCGGGGCGCCTTGGCAGGGCCGGTGCGCGGCGCTCGAGATGCCCGACGGCGACATCGACTTCTTCCGACTCGATCCCGGCGAGTTCCGAATCGCCCTCGGCGTGGTGCTGCGCGAGCGTCGCGAGGAGCTCGGCATGTCGCAGAGCGCGATGGCGGACAGCCTCGACATTCGGCCCAGCCGCATCTGGGAGTGGGAGAACGGCCGTCACGTCCTGCGATGGGACCGGCTCTTCCTCGTCTGCGGCGTGCTCCGCATCACGCCGACCGAGATCATCGCCCGAGCTGAGACGCGTACGCGCGATGCGATGCGCGCGCGTTCCGGTCCCTGATCGAGGCGGCTCAGGAGACCCGGCCCGCCGGGAAGTCCAGCAGCTGGCCGCGATCCTGCTTCCGCGACGTCTCCATCAGCGCGCCGGCGTTCAACGTGTACACCCTGTTCGCATGCAGCGCCTCGGACGGGTGCCCGACGGTCATCAACGCGGCCGTCCCGTGCGTGCCGGTCGCGTCGCGGATCTGCGACAGGACCGTCTCTGCGTGTGAGATGCCGAGGCCGAGGACGGGATCGTCGAGGAGCAGCAGGGTCGGCCGGCGGACGATCGCCTGCGCAATGCGGATGAGCGTTCGCTCCACGTTCGACAGCTCCGGCCAGGTCGAGTCCGCCAGCGCGCCGAGCTCGAACGCGTCGAGAGTCGCAGTAGTCCGCTGACGGGCCTCCCGAGGCGACACGCGATCCATGAGGGCCAATGCGACGAAGTCAGTCATGGGAAAGCCCGCGGTCTCGCGCGGTGGGGGCGTGCGCGTGACGAGTGCGATGCGCGGATCGACGTCGTTCGCCGCCGGAAGCGGCTCGCCGGCGAGCAGGACGGAGCCGGCGTCAGGGGGCTCGAGTCCCGCCGCGATGCGCAGCAAGGTGGTCTTGCCTGCGGTGGGATCGGCGACCACGGCGACAAGCTCGCCGGATCCAACGCGCAGGCTCACGTCGTGAAGGATCCGCAGACGGTGGCGGCCGCCGCGGTAGTACGTCTTGCTGACGTTCTTCAGGACCAGGAGCGTCATCGGCTCTGCTGCGCGGTGTGCTGCTCGAGCGCGTCGACGATCTCGGCCTGAGCGCGGCGCAAGCCGCGGGCGAGTCCGTCGAGGATCGCGAGCTGGATGGCGCGAGCAACCAGCAGCCGCGTGACGCTCCACGGCTTCTCAAGGCGCCGCGTCTCGCGGAGGTGGCTGACGTCGCGAAGCGCTGCCTGCTGCTCGCCGATCAACCTGAGGCGTTCGCGGATCTGCTGCTCGATCCACGGAAGATCCTCGAGCTCGGAGTAGGCGATCTGCAGGCGCAGGTCGTCGCGGAACGGGCCAGGCGGTGAAGGTCTGCGGACCCACGCGCGGAGGCGCGTCTCTCCGGCCGGCGCCAGCTCATAGTCGCCGGTGGGGTCGTCGGCATCGCAAGGGCGCAGCAGGTGGGGCGTCACCTTGTTGATGGCGTGGTAGACCCCGCCGCTGGTGAAGTTCCAGAGCGGGAAGTCGCGGCGCAGGCGCACGAACAGCTCGTAGCGGGACGCGGGTCCTTCCTTCGCGGCTCCCAACACGGCGTGCGTCATCCCCATCTGCGTGCTCGCCTCCGCATCGATCCTGTCGAGGGCCGTCGAACGAACGTCAACGTACAGGACTGCTCGGCCTAAGGAGCGGCGATGGCTTCGGCTGCGTCGAGGGCCTGCTCGCGGGCGAGTCCCTCCGCGCATGCGAGCCGCGCACGCGACAGTTGGCCTGGCCAACATACGAACCGCCTGCTCTGATCGGAACCCTTTTATTCCGTGTTTTGGGATCGGCTTGCACGGAGCATCGAGTGGTTTCGTCGCCGATCCATCGTGCGCGTCACGGGCACTGTCACAGCTGTGATCCAGCCTGCTCGCGCTCGGATCTCGCGGGCGGCGACTTCGGATTGAGAGTCGGTCGGCCTGCGCTTTCCGAGGTACATCGCGACCATTCCACTCACGATCACGAGGTGCTTTGAGCTGCTCGGCAAGCGTCGCACGCCAGCGAACGCCTGAGCGACGAGGTCGGTGATCCGCTCAATCGCGGCGACTGTGCTGCCGTACCGAGCGACATAGCTGTGCGCCCCGGAGACACGATCGTCGTCGTAGTCGACGAGGCTGTCCATCAACGTGCACAGCAGGCAGACGGTGGGGTGGTATGCGGCGTCGATCGCGCAAATCTGCTGCGGACGCAGATGGCGACCGTCCGCGGCGGCGAGCAGTGCGTAGATACCGAGCGTCGAGCTCGCGGCGCCGGAGCGCTCGAACCACAGCAGGTCGCTATAGCGCTGTCCCTCGCCTTCAGCCCAGCGGTCGAGCGCCGCGTCGCAGTCGGCCGGGTCGGTGAGGTGGTTGAGCACCTGAACCGAGAGGTTCGAGGCCGCGCCTACAACGTACGGGCGCACGGCCGCGTAGCCGGGCAGCGCCGTGCATCCACGTCGGCACGTCTCGACGAGCGCGCGCAGGTAGCCGCCGTCGTCCTCCCACGGGCGCTCGCCGTAGTAGTCGACAGGCTCGGCGTCGGGATCGACCGCGTCGACGAGCGCCCGGTGGAGCCGGTCGCCGTGGGCGCGCTCGTCTGCACCGGGCCACTCGGTGACCGTGTCGAGGTAGTCGAGCGCGACCTGGAAGGCGACGAGCAGGCGCAGCAGCGGGAGGCTTCGTTTGCGCGGCAGCACGGCGAACAGCGCGGCGCCGTGTGCGTTCATGTGCTCGCGGCGCAGCGTCTCCAGGGCGTCGGCGCGCAGTGCCGGATCAGGGATCTGCCGGGCTCGCTCACGCCAGCTGGCCAGCTCTCGTCTGACGCTCGGGATCGTCCAGGTGAGGCCGCGCCATGCGACGCCGAGCAGCGCAAGCGCCTCTCCCGGCATGCGGCGCCAGTGATTCATCGGCGAGGAGCATGCGGGAACCGCCTCGGCCGGTCAGTCTTGAAGCGCGGTTCGCGTCGGAGCTTGGGCGGCGAGGTAGCTCGCAGCGGCGGCGATCGCGAAGGCGATCAGCACGAGGCTGCCGTAGGCGGTAAGGGCGACCGGGATCGGGAGCGACGGCGTGACGGGAAAGCCTGTGACGGTCGTGAGCGTGCGGTTCAGCAGCTGGGCGCCGTAGATGCCCGCCAGCGTGCCGATCGTGCACCCGACCGCCAGCAGGACGCCGGCCTCGAGCAGCAGCGCGTGCCACACGCGGCGCGTGGGCACGCCGAGCAGCTTGACGGCGGCGAGACGCTGGCGGCGCTGCCAGACCATCGCGCCCATCGCAGCGGCCATCGCGAGCGCTGCGGCGCCGAGCATGAGCACGGCGATCTGCGTGAGGCGGACGAGCCCGTCGTGGGAGACCTGGCGTTGGCTCCGCTCGCGCTCCGCGACGGTCTCGACCGTGAGCCCGGAGGCGGCGCCGAGTGCCCGCTCGACCAGCGCTCTGCCGGCGGCCGGGGCGACGCCGGGATCGAGCGTGACCCGGAGCGCGCTGGCGTCCGTGGTCTGCCACGCGCGGGCGTAGTCGTCGGCGTTGAGCACGATCGCGCCCGGCGTCCAGCCGAGGTTGGAGATGATCGCCGCGACGCGCATGCGGGTGGGCCGGGGTGCTCTGAGGATGAACGCGTCCCCGACCGAGACGCCCTGCTCATGCGCGAGCGCCTCGGAGAGCGCGACCCAGCCGTGACCGCGCAGCCGGGCCATGGCGCGGGCTGGATCGCCCTCGAGCACCTGCTCCCGCGGCACCAGCTCGGCGGCGGTCGCCGGCGGCCCCAGCACCCACACGCGTCGGTCGCCCACGTCGAAGAAGCCGCCGCGTTGCACGCCGACTGTCGCGACGCCGGCGGTTCGCTCCAGCCGTCGCGCCGCATCGATGCTGAACGGCGTCGTCGCCAACGCGTTGGCGGGTCCGGGCGCGGTCACCCACACGTCGGTGATCGCGGTCAGCTGATGCACATCCCGATCCAGCCCATGCAGCAGGTCGCGGTGCGATCCCTCGACGGCGACGCTGCCGAGCAACGCGATCCCGGCGATGGCGGTGATCGCCACCGAGCGGAACCCCGCTGCGCGCAGCTCGCCGACGGCAAGCATCACGACGGAGCCGCGGACGCGGTGCTGTATTCGCTCCCCGGCGCTCAACACGCTGGAGAGGAGCCGCGG
>JBQCIQ010000068.1:0-19940 GCA_051953595.1 Conexibacter sp.
ACCGCGGGTCGGGCGGCGCCGGTGGAGGCCGTCGGCGCCGACGCGGGCCCGCGAACCCCACGCACCCTGCGCCCCCGCCTGCTCGGTGCCGCCGAGCTGACCGCGCAGCGCGACGAGCTGCTGCGCCGGCTCGCCGAGGCGCACGCCGGCGCGTAGCGGCCGGCAGCGGCGCCGCGGTCGCGCCGGCGTCGCGCCGTCAGCGTCCCCGACCGCCGCGCTCGCGTCGCGCCGCGTCGATCCGGCGGCGGTCGCGCTTCGTCGGGCGAGCGCCGCCCGGCTCCGGCAGCGGCGCGCCGAACGGGTCGGCCGCGCGCGCGATCCGCCGCTGCTCGGCGATCTGCTCGCGACGCGCGACGCTCTCGGGCGTCTCCTCGTAGAGCGTCGCGGCGACGCTCGCGGGACCGCGGCGCTCGGCGAGCCCGCGCACCACGACGGTGCGCGGGACCGCGCCGATCGTCAGGTCGAGGCGGTCCCCGACGCGCACGCCCTTGGCGGCCGCGACGCGGCGGCCGTTCAGCTCGACGTGGCCGCCCTTGACCGCCTCGGCCGCGAGCGGCCGCGTCTTCGCCAGACGCGCCGCCCACAGCCACTTGTCGATGCGGACCGGATCGCTCGACGGCTCAGCCATCGAGCGATCATCTCAGCTCGCCTAGCTGCCGCTCCAGACGATCGGCTTGTCGAAGTACGGCGAGACCGCGTTCTTCTTGGAGGGGCCGCTCTTCCACTGCACCTCGTCGATCGAGCCGCCGCCGGGCATCAGGTACGTGATGCAGCTCTCGTAGCTCTTGCCGTTCGTGAACGGTCTCGGGACCTGCTTGTCGTCGCAGCGCTCGAACGTGCCGAAGAAGGTCACGCTGCCCTGCTCCTGCCCGCGGTCGTCGATCGCGTCGAAGCTGATGTCGGGGTCGTCGGTGCCGGTCTTCACGTCCTCGAGCGCCTTGACGGTGACCTTCACGTAGTAGGGCGTCGATCTCTTCTGGTCGGCGTCGAGGTCGATGTTCTTGAAGTCGCCGATCGACCCCTTCTCGATCGAGTCGACCGAGACCTGGAGCTTGTAGCCCTTCTGCGCGCCGTTGACCGAGTACTTCGACGGCGGCACCCACCCGACCGTCGCCTGGTCGCCGAAGCCGAGCTTCGTGCCGGGCGGCGTGAGGCCGCCGCTCGTGCTGGCGCTGCTGCTCGAGTCCGCGGTCGTCGTCGTGGTCGTGGCCGTCGTCTCGGTCGTCGCGGCACTCGTCGTGTCGGCCGGCGCCGACGCCGCCTTGGTCAATCCACCGCCGCTGCCGCCGTCGTTCGAGCTGCTGCCGCAGGCCGCCATGCCCGCGACGAGCGCGCCTGCGACGACCAGCGCCGCGATCCGCCTTGCCCTCATGTGTGCACCTCCTCGTGCAGTCAAGTGCACGGAACGATGACGCACGAACCGGCGCAAGAAGGCGCCGGAGCGCGGTGCCGAGGGCTCGCCATGCGCGGCGGTGCGCGGTAGATTCGACGGGTCGATGGACGACGCGTCCCACGGATCTCCCGGGACGGGCCTCGTGCCGCTGACCGGCGCGCGCGTCGTGCCGCGCGAGCTGGCCCGCGCCGCGGACATTGCGCTCGGCGTGGGGCTGCAGACCGGTGCGATCGCACTGCGCGCGGCCGGCGTCGGCCTCGACGTGGCGCGCCTCGGCGGGCGGGCGCTCGGCGCGCTGCCGGGCGGCAGGCTGGCGGAGGAGACGCTGCGGCGGCTCGCGCGGCCGCTCGCGCGCGACGGCGCGCGCATGCGCCGCCGCGGCGTCGCGGAGGCGCAGCGGGCGCTCGAGCGCGCGGTGCCGGCGATCGTCGAGCTGATCGACGTCGACGCGATCGTGCGGCGCGTCGACGCCAACGGCGTCGTCGGCGCCATCGACGTCGATCGGCTGCTGGCGCGCACGGACGTGAACGCGGTGCTGCGGCGAGTCGACCTCGACGCGGCGCTCGCCGGCGTCGACCTCGACGCGCTGATCGCGCGGGTCGACGTCGACGCGATCGCCGCGCGCATCGACGTCAACGCGATCGTCGAGCGGGTCGATGTCGACGCGGTCGTCGAGCAGACCGAGCTGGGCACGATCGTCGCGCGCTCGACGAGCGGCTTCGCGAGCGAGGCGCTTGACGTGGCGCGCGCGCAGACGGTCGGCGTCGACACGCTCGTGACGCGGCTCGTCGACCGGCTGCTGCGCCGTCGCGACGCGGGCCCACTCGGGCCGCCGCTGTTGGTGGGCGAGGAGGGGTCCGAGCAGCTGGCGCCGGTCGAGGAACCGGAGGAGCTGACGCCGCCCGAGGAGCCGCAGGGGCCGGCGGCGTGACGCGCACGCGCGAGGCGATGCGGTCCCAGGGCCACTACGCCGGCCCGGTCAGCCGGCTGCTCGCGTATGCGGTCGACACGTTCGTGATCGGCGTGCTCTACACCGCCGGTGTGGCGCTGCTGCGCTTCGCGGTCGACGCCGCGACGCCGTGGAGCCTCAACGTCGAGGGCGTCGTGTTCGCGATCGGCGCGCTCGCGTGGGCGGCGCTCTACTTCGGCGCCTCGTGGGTCGGCTTCGCGCGCAGTCCGGGGATGTCGCTGCTCGGGCTGCGGATCGTGCGCGCCGACGGCTCGGACCTCGACCGCCGCCACGCGCTGATCCGGCTGCTCGCCTTCCCGCTCGGCTTCCTCACGCTCGGCGCCGGCTTCCTCGGGATCGTGCTGCGCCAGACGCGCCAGGCGCTCTACGACCGCATCGCCGACACCGCCGTCGTCTACGACTGGGACGCGGAGGCGGCGAAGCTGCGCGAGCTGGCGACCCGCGGCGGCCACCGGCGGCAGCTGGGCGGGGGAACGGCGGATTCGCCGGCCAGGCTCGGCTGAGTCGCTGAGTCGTCTCTCCTGCGTCAGAGCTGGACGACGGTGAGGCCCGGCACGTCGCGGAAGTCGCCGTCCTGCGTCCGCAGCTCTGCTTCCCAGTGGAGCGCTGTCGCGGCAACGTTCCGTCCGCGCGGAAGCCGGTCGAGCGGACGCCCGCTCTCGCGAGCAACGAAGACCGACGTGTCGGCCACGGCGCGCCTCACAGCTCTCCGATGGTGTCCGGCGCCAGCTCGTCGAGCTCTTGCAGCAGCGGGGCGTCGGCGTGGGCGTCACGGAGCAGCGTTTCGAACCGCTCGGAGTCGACCCACCAGGCGGCGTCATCGGCGACGGGCTCGTCCAGCTTCTGTGCGGCGATGTCGTTCACGCGGGTCATGAAGACGACGGTATCGCCGGGCTGCCGCACGGTCTACAGCGCGAATCTGGTCCTCGATCGAGAAGTCACCGGAGTGACGGGGGCCCGCGGAGACGACGCGTCTGCTGCGCGGCAGCGGGGTAGGCAGTTCGGCATGGACATCGGGGACAGGTTCGTCGACGACTGTCGCGATCGCGGGTCGGTCGGCATGACCGAGCTGGAGGCGCTGGCGGAGCGGCGCGGGCTTGAGCCGATCGAGCTGACCGCGCTGGAGGATCGGCTGGAGGCGGCTGGGATCGACGTCGAGGACGACGCCGGCCGGGACGGCGCGCCGCCCACGCGCTACCGCCACGAGCAGCTGGCCGAGCTGACGACCGACGCGCTCCAGCAGTTCCTCGAGGCCGGCGCGCATCCGCTGCTGACCGCCGAGGAGGAGATCGAGCTGGCCAGACGCGTCGAGCGCGGCGACCTCGCCGCGAAGGACCGCATGGTCACCTCGAACCTGCGGCTCGTCGTCTCGATCGCGCGCAAGTACCAGGGCGTCGGCGAGCTGTGCCTGATCGACCTGATCCAAGAGGGCGCGCTCGGCCTCATCCGCGCGGTCGAGAAGTTCGACTGGCGCAAGGGCTTCCGCTTCTCCACCTACGCCACCCTGTGGATCCGCCAGGCGATCGGGCGCGCGCTCGACGAGCGCGGCCGCACGATCCGGCTGCCGGTCAACATCGCCCAGCGCGAGCGCAGAGTCGCGCGCGCCGAGCGCGAGCTGGCGACACGGCTCGGTCGCGCGCCGACGCTTGAGGAGACCGCCGCGGAGGCCGGCATCACGCTGGAGCAGCTGTGCGACATGCGCGAGCTCGCGCGCGTGAACGCCAGCCTCGACCTGCCGATCGGCGAGGAGGGCGAGACGCGCCTCGGCGAGCTGCTGCCGGCCGACCAGCCGAGCCCCGAGGAGCAGGTCGTGATCGGCCTGCGCGAGCAGCTTGTGCGCGACGTCGTCGCACAGCTCCCCGCGCCGCAGCGCGAGGTGATCAAGCTGCGCTACGGGCTCAACGGCGATCCCGAGCCGGTGACGACGAGCGAGGTCGCGCGGCGGCTGCGGATCCAGCGCAACGAGGTCGCGCGGCTGGAGCGCAGAGCGCTTGAGGAGCTGGCACTGCGGCGCGAGCTGGCGGCCGTCGCGTAGCGCCCGCGACGCGCGTCGTTTCAAGCCACACCGCCTGGGTATGCGCCACACCGTGGCCACGCCACCGCGCATCCCGGGCTTCCTGCGCCAGCTCAGAGGCGATCCGCTGGGGCTGGGCAGAGCGGCGCAGTCGCGGCGCAGCGCCGAGCTGATCCCGCGCACGAAGACCGCCGACCGCGTCGTACAGTCGATCTGCCCCTACTGCGCCGTCGGCTGCGGGCAGAAGGTCTACGTCAAGGACGAGAAGGTCGTCCAGATCGAGGGCGACCCCGACTCCCCCATCTCGCGCGGGCGCCTGTGCCCGAAGGGCTCCGCCTCGGAGGCGTACGTCAACTCCCCGATCCGCGAGTACCGCGTCAAGTACCGCAGACCATTCGCCACCAGCTGGGAGTCGCTGGACCTCGACACGGCGATGGACATGATCGCCGAGCGGCTGATCAGAACGCGCGCGGAGACGTGGGAGGACACGGACGAGAAGGGTCAGCCGCTGCGGCGCACGCTCGGCGTGCACATCCTCGGCGGCGCCACGCTCGACAGCGAGGAGAACTACCTGATGAAGAAGTTCTTCTCCGCCGCCGGCGCGGTGTCGATCGAGAACCAGGCGCGCATATGACACAGCTCCACGGTCCCCGGTCTGGGGACCTCGTTCGGGCGCGGAGGCGCCACCACGTTCCAGCAGGACCTCGCTAACAGCGACGCGATCCTGATCATGGGCTCGAACATGGCCGAGCAGCATCCGGTCGGGTTCCAGTGGGTCGTGGAGGCGAAGGAGCGGGGCGCGACGGTGATGCACGTCGACCCGCGCTACACGCGCACGAGCGCGGTCGCCGACCTGCACGTGCCGCTGCGCGGCGGCACCGACATCGCCTTCCTTGGCGGCGTCATCAACTACATCCTCAGCAACGACCGCCAGTTCACCGAGTACGTGCGCCACTACACGAACGCGCGCGTGATCATCAAGGACGAGTTCAGAGACGCCGACGAGGGCGACGGCTTCTTCTCCGGCTGGGAAGCGAGAGACGGCGTCTACAGAGTCTCCTCGTGGGGCTACGCCGGCACCGACGGCGAGCTGCCGGCCGGCAAGAAGGAGCAGACCGGCGACGTCTCCGGCGACCAGGCGCACGGCGCGCACGGCATGAGACTCGACCACGGCGAGCCGCCTGAGGAGGACTGGACGCTCCAGCACCCCAACTGCGTCTTCCAGATCCTCAAGCGCCACTTCGCGCGCTACACGCCCGAGATGGTGGAGCAGGTCTGCGGCGTGCCGCGCGAGCGCTTCCTCCAGGTGGCGGAGACCTTGTGCCGCAACAGCGGCCCGGAGCGCACGAGCGCCATCTGTTACGCCGTCGGCTGGACGCAGCACACGCACGGCGTGCAGAACATCCGCGCCGCCTCGATCATTCAATTGCTGCTCGGCAACATCGGCCGGCCCGGGGGCGGCATCATGGCGCTGCGCGGCCACGCGAATATCCAGGGCTCGACGGACATCCCGACGCTCTACGACATCCTGCCGGGCTATATCCCGATGCCGCATCCGGACTCGGGCGACGACCTGGAGAAGTTCGTCGAGCTGAACGGCCCGAGCACCGGCGCGTGGGGCGATCTCAGAAGCTACGCGGTGAGCCTGCTGAAGGCGTGGTGGGGCGAGGCTGCCACGCCGGAGAATCAATTCGCGTATCCCTACCTGCCGCGCATCAACGGCGACCACTCGCACTACCCGATGATGATGCGAATGATCGACGGGACGACGAGAGGCTTCATCGTCATCGGTCAGAACCCGGCCGTCGGATCGGCGAACGCCGGCTTGCAGCGCAGGGCGCTCGCGAATTTGGAATGGCTCGTCGTGCGCGACACGAACGAGATCGAGACGGCGGCCTTCTGGTACGACTCGCCCGAGATCGAGCAGGGCGAGACCTCGCCCGAGCAGATCGGCACGGAGGTCTTCTTCCTCCCCGCCGCCGCCCACACCGAGAAGGACGGCACCTTCACCAACACGCAGCGGCTGCTGCAGTGGCACTTCAAGGCGATCGAGCCGCCGCAGGACTGCCGCTCGGACCTGTGGTTCACGTGGAAGCTCGGCTGCCTCGTGCGCGAGAAGCTGGCCGGCTCGACGCTGGAGCGCGACCGCCCGATCCAGCAGCTCACGTGGGACTACCCGACGCAGGGACCGCACGACGAGCCCGACGCCGAGACGATCATGCAGGAGATCAGCGGCCGCCACGCGGACGGCAGCTTCGTCGCCAGATACCAGGAGCTGAGAGACGACGGCTCGACCACCTGCGGCTCGTGGATCCACGCCGGCATCTACAGAGACGGCGTCAACCAGGCGGCGCGCAAGAAGCCCGGCGGCGAGCAGAACTGGATCGCGCACGAATGGGGCTGGGCGTGGCCCGGCGACCGTCGCATCCTCTACAACCGCGCGTCCGCCGACCCCGAGGGCAGACCGTGGTCGGAGCGCAAGAGATACGTGTGGTGGGACGCCTCGCAGAGCAGATGGGCGTCTTTGGGCGACGAACCGGACTTCGTGCCCGACCGCCCGCCCGACTACGAGCCGCCCGACGACGCGAGAGCGATGGACGCGATCTCCGGCGACTCGCCGTTCATCGTCCACCCCGACGGGCTCGGCTGGCTGTACGCGCCGACCGGCTTGGTCGACGGTCCGCTGCCGACGCACTACGAGCCGCACGAGTCGCCGTTCCCGAACCTGCTCTACGCGCAGCGCGCCGACCCGACGCGGCAGACCTTCGCCCGCGAGGACAACCCCTATAACCCGTCCGACGTGCAGCCGGGCGCGGAGGTGTTCCCGTTCGTGCTCTCCACCTATCGGTTGACGGAGCACCACACCGCCGGCGGCATGAGCCGCACGGTCCCGTATCTGGCCGAGCTGCAGCCGGAGCCGTTCGTGGAGGTCAGCCCGCAGCTCGCCGCCGAGCGCGCGCTGGAGCACGGCGGCTGGGCGACGATCGTCACCTCGCGCACGGCGATCGAGGCGCGCGTGATGGTGACCGATCGCGTGCAGCCGCTGAGAGTCGCCGACCGGCTCGTGCACCAGGTCGGCCTCCCCTACCACTGGGGTCGCAAGGGGCTCGTGAAGGGCGACTCTGCGAACGACCTGCTGCCGCTCGTGCTCGACCTGAACGTGCACATCTCGGAGTTCAAGACGGCGACGTGCGACGTCGTGCCGGGGCGGCGGCCCCGCGGTCGCGCGTTGAGAGCGTTCGTGGACGAGTACCGGCGGCGCGCAGGCGTCAAGCCCGGCGAGCGCTCGCCGGAGGACATGGCCGGCCGGGCGGAGGGAGGCGCCTCATGAGCGCGTTGGAGGTCAGAACGTACGGCGGCGCGGCGAGACCGCGCGTCGGCTTCTTCACCGACACCTCGCTGTGCATCGGCTGCAAGGCGTGCGAGGTCGCGTGCAAGGAGTGGAACCGCGTGCCGGAGTCGCCGCAGGGCTTCACCGGCAACTCCTACGACAACTCGATCGACCTCGGCGCGAACCGCTGGCGCCACGTCGCGTTCGTCGAGCAGCGCAAGGAGCTGGGCGCCGACGGCGTCGCGTCGAACGGGCTCGTGGAGGCGGCGTCGATCGAGGCGCTGGTGTCGGAGACCGGCCTGCAGACCTACCAGGACGGCGACGGGCTGCGCTGGCTGATGGCGTCCGACGTCTGCAAGCACTGCACGCACGCGGCGTGCCTGGAGGTGTGCCCGACGGGCGCGCTGTTCCGCACCGAGTTCGACACCGTCGTCGTGCAGCAGGACATCTGCAACGGCTGCGGCTACTGCATCCCGGCGTGCCCGTTCGGCGTCTTGGATCAGCGCGAGGGCGACGGCCGCGCCTGGAAGTGCACGCTCTGCTACGACCGCCTGAAGGACGACAAGGAGCCGGCGTGCGCGCAGGCGTGCCCGACCGACTCGATCCAGTTCGGCGAGCTGGAGGAGCTGCGGGCGAGAGCGGACAGACGGCTGGAGCAGCTGGCTTCGGCGGGCCTGGAGGGAGCGCAGCTCTACCTGGCGGACTCGAGCGACGGGATCGGCGGCGCGGGCGCGTTCTTCCTGCTGCTCGACGAGCCGGAGGTGTACGGGCTGCCGCCGGACCCGGTCGACACGACGCGCGACGTCGGCGAGTCGTGGGCGGCCGTCGGCGTGGCGGCGGCCGGGCTGGCGGCGGCGCTGATCGGGTCGGCGCTGCTCGGGAGGCGGCGATGAGCGCGAGCAACGGGCGCGCGCCGGCGAGCGAGCCGCGCTCCTACCACGGCCAGCCCGTGATCAAGGAGCCGATCTGGAAGCCGGAGATCCCGTGGTACCTGTTCACCGGCGGCCTCGGCGGCGCGTCGGTCGGGCTCGCATGGCTCGCCCAGCTGCGCGGGAACGACGTGCTGGCGCGGCGCGCGTGGGTCGGCGCGCTGATCGGCACGGGCCTGTCGCCGACGCTGCTGATCAGCGACCTCGGCAGACCGTCGCGCTTCCTCTACATGCTGCGGATGTTCAAGGTCACCTCGCCGATGAGCGTCGGCTCGTGGGTGCTGGCGGCATTCGGCGGGGCGTCCACCGCGGCCGGGCTCGACGAGCTGATCCCGCCCGCTCCACGGCGGTGGCGCACGGCGCTGCGCGTGGCCGCGGTGCCGGCTCGGCCCGCCGCGGCGGCGGCCGGGCTGCCGCTGGCGACGTACACCGGCGCGCTGCTGGCGCAGACGGCGATCCCCGTCTGGCACGAGGCGCGACGGGAGCTGCCGGCGCTGTTCGCGGCCGGCGCGGCGGCCAGCGCCGGCGCGTTCGCGACCGCGTTGACGCCGGTCGAGCACGCGGCGCCGGCGCGACGGCTGGCGCTGGTCGGCTGCGTCGCCGAGCTGGCCGTCATCCCGCTGATGGAGCAGCGGCTGGGCGAGCTGGGCGAGCCGTACCACACGGAGGCAGCCGGGGCCTACGGCCGGCTCGCGCGCGGCCTGACGATCTCGGGCGCGCTGCTGCTGGCAGCCCGCGCGGAGCGCTCGCGCGCGGCGGCGGTCGTGGCCGGGACGCTCGTGCTGGCGGGCGCGGTCTGCGAGCGCTGGAGCGTCTTCAAGGCCGGCTTCCAGTCGGCGCGCGATCCGAAGTACACGGTCGGGCCGCAGCGCAGACGGATCGCCGGCGGGCTGACGCGCGGCGCCAGCCGACGCGTCGTCGCCGCGGCCGTCGAGCGCGTGCGCGGCGCGGCGCGGCCGGGAGCCGGCGCGTGATGCTGACGATCGAGGACGTGCGCGCCTGGAGCGGCCGGGTCGCCCAGGATCCCTACGGCCAGGCGCTCGGGCCGATCGTCGGCGCGCTGCACGACGAGCAGACCGGCTCGCCCGAGTGGCTGCTGATCGCGCCCGACGGGTCGGAGTCGGAGGGCGTGCTCGTGCCGGCCGGCGGGGCGCTGTCGACCGGCCAGCGGGTGCGCGTCGTGCCGACGGCGGAGGCGGTGCGCGGCGCGCCGCGCGTGCACGTTGGCGAGGACCTGGACGCGGACGCGAAGCGGCGGGCGGCCGCGCACTACGGCCTGGCGCTCGACCGCGACGCCTCGGGCAGCGGGGCGCTGCGCGAGCGCGACGCGCTGCGGCCCGAGACGGTGGCGGAGCCGGCGCGGGCGGCGCCGCCGGCGGGCTCGGCGCAGCAGCGGGCGGCGGTCGTGCAGGCGCTGCGCGCGGCGCATGCGATGGAGCAGATGTCGCTGAAGCTGCTGGCCGCGATGCGCTGGCGGATCGAGGACGAGGAGCTGGTCCACGACGTCGCCTTCCATCACAAGGCGACGAACCGGCACGCCGAGCTGCTGCGCGAACGGCTCGACGAGCTTGGGGCGAGTCGCGCACGGCCGCTGGAGTGGGCGGCGAAGCTCTTCGCCTACGTGCAGGCGCAGGCCGGGCGGCTGCGGTCCCATCCCGACCCGGCCGATCTGAAGCAGGCGCACGCGTTCGAGCAGGGCGAGGCGGCGGCGTACGGGCGGATCGAGCAGGTGGCGCGCGAGGCCGGCGACGAGCGCACCGCCGCGCTGGCGCGCGCGATCCGCGCGGACGAGGTCGCGATGGCGATGACGATCGAGGCGAGCGCGCTGTGGCGCAGCGGCTCGCGCGCGCCGTCGCCGGAGGCCCCGCGCACATGAGCCGCCCGACCGACGTCGAGATCAGCCGCGCGCTGAACGCGCTCTCCACCACGCTGCGCGACCAGCGTCCGCCGCGGCTCGATCCCGAGCGCGCGCAGCAGATCGCCGACGGCGCGCTCGGCGGCGAGTCGAAGCTCGTCTACCAGCCGAGCGGCCCGATGGCCGGCGAGCTGCGGGTCCGCGACGGCCTCGATCTGGTGGCCGTCATCGCCCAGCGCGACGGCCAGTGGACCGTCGAGCGCCGCATGCGCGCCCACGGCTCCTCGTGGGCGCTGCCGCAGCCGGCGCACGACGAGCAGGGCGCGTCGTAGCTACGTCCTCGCGAGCGCCGTCCTGATGGCCGTGGCGGCGTGGCCGATCTCGTCGTCGGTGAGCGTGCGCGGGTCGACGAGGAGGCGGCCGTCGGCGATGCGAGCGATCAGCGGGGGGTCGCCGGTGCGCAGAGCGGCGGCGAGGCGGCCGGTGTCGTCGCCGCCGGGCGCGGTGAGGGCGACGGCAGGCCCGTGCAGCTCCAGCAGCGGCAGCGCGCCGCCGCCGACGCGCGCGACCGCCTCGACGACCTCGCAGCCGGTCGCGTCGGAGAGCCGGGCGGCGCGCGCTTCGAGCACCGCGCGGTCGACGTCGAGCATCGCGAGCACAGGGATCGCGCGCCGCGCCCGCTCGGGGTCGCGGTGGAGCGCGAGCGTCGCGACGAGCGCGGCGAGCGGGAGCCGTCCGATCCGCAGCGCACGCGCGAGCGGATGGCGCCGGCACGCCTCGACCGCCTCCGCTCTGCCGACGAGGATCCCCGCCTGCGGGCCGCCGAGCAGCTTGTCGCCGCTGAAGCACGTGAGCGCGGCGCCGGCCTGCACCGAGCGGCGCACGGAGGGCTCGTCGGCGAGCGCCGGCAGCTCGGTCAGCGCGCCCGAGCCGACATCGTCGATCACCGGCGCGCCGAGCCCGCACAGCTCCTCGATCTCGACCTCCTCGACGAAGCCGACGGTGCGGAAGTTCGACTGGTGGACGCGCAGGACGAGCGCGTCGGGATCGCTTGCGAGTGCGCGCTCGTAGTCGGCGAGGCGCGTGCGGTTCGTCGTGCCGACCTCGACGAGCCGCGCCCCGGCCTGCGCGATCACCTCCGGCACGCGGAAGCCGCCGCCGATCTCGACCAGCTGCCCGCGCGAGACGATCGCCGGACGCTCGCCGCCGGCCAGCGCGGCGACGGCCAGCAGCGCGGCGCCGGCGGCGTTGTTGACGGCCATGCCGTCCTCCGCACCCGTCAGCTCGCGCAACAGATCTCTCGCATGCTGATCGCGGTGGCCGCGGCGGCCGTCCTCCAGGTCCAGCTCCAGGTCCGCGTAGCCGTGGGCGGCGTCCGCGAGCGCGCGCGCCGCCGCGAGCGCGAGCGGCGCGCGGCCGAGGTTCGTGTGGATCACGATGCCGGTCCCGTTCAGCACGCGCCGCGGGCCCGGCTGCAGCCGTCCGCGTGCCCGCGAGGCGAGGTCGGGCTCGCCGTCGGCGGACGCGCCCGCCAGCAGCTCCTCGCGCCGTTCGGCCAGCACCGCGCGCGCGACGGAGACCGCCTCCGCCGGCGTCGGCAGCACGCCGTTCGCGAGCTGCGCCGCGAGTCTGTCGACCGCGGGAAGCGCCCGCAGGCGCGCGCGGACCTGGGCGTCGTCGGTCATCGCAGCGCCTCCCGTCGCACCAGCTCGCGCCGGTCGTCCGGCAGCCGGCGAGTCACATGCGCGGCGTCGAGGTGTTCCAGGAACGCCTGCGCCGTCTTGCGCGAGAGGCCGAGCGCGTCGCGGACCTGCGCAAGCGTCGCGGATCCCTCGCGCTCCAGCAGCTCCACGACCCGCTCCCGCACGTCGGCCGCGACCTCCGAATGCGCATAAAGGCGCCCGCTCACCCGCACCGCGCGACCGTCCGCCCGCAGCGCCCGCAGCGCATCCTCCTCCCCCGCCATCTGCGCCTCCGACAGCAGCGTCGGACCGGCGTCGCGCAGCCGCTCCTCCAGCGCGGCGAGCGCGGCCGGCTGGGGACCACTGCACCTTTCGCCTCGCATAGCGGGGTCAAAGGTGCAGTGCTCGGGAGTGGCGGGCGGCGCGGGCCGCGGCGCGTCCTCGCCGCGCGCGAGCATGCGCAGGCGCGCGACGATCTCCGGCCGCGCGCCGTGGCGGCCGGCGCTCGCGTCGAGGACGACGCCGCCGCCGAGCGTGTCAGGCGGCGCGAGGCGGCGGATCACGACGCGGTCGCGGTCGCAGGCGAGCAAGGGCGCCTCCAGCCGCACTTGCCAGAGGCGGTCGTCGAGCGGAACGAGGCGGCCGGGCGCATCGCGGGTGCCATGGTGGACCTGAACGCGCGCGGAGCGGGAGGGCGCGTCGCGCAGCTCCAACACGCAGTCGAGGATCCGCGTCGGACGGACGGCGCCGGGGGAAGCGAGCATGTCGCCGCGTGCGACGTCCTCGACGCGAACGCCGACGAGGTTGACCGCGACGCGCTGGCCCGCCTCGGCGCGCTCGACCTGCGCGTCGTGGACCTGCACGCCGCGAACGCGTACGGCGCGGCCGGCGGGAAGCAGCTCCAGCTCCTCGCCCTCAGAGATCGAACCCGACCACAAGGTGCCGGTGACCACGGTCCCCCGCCCGACGACGGTGAAGGCGCGGTCGACGTGCAGCCGCGCCGGGCCGCCGGCGACGGCGCGGCTCTCCAACCCCGCGGCGAGCGCGTCCAACGCCGCGCGCAGCTCGTCGAGGCCGGCGCCGGTCCGCGCCGAGCAGGCGACCACCTCGCAGCCGGGCAACAGCTCTCTCGCCTCCTCGATGCCCTGCGCCGGATCCGCCACATCCGCCTTCGTCACCGCCACCACGCCGGAACGCACGCCCAGCGCCGAAAGCACCGCGACGTGCTCGAGCGTCTGCGGCATCACCCCGTCGTCGGCCGCGACGACCAGCAGGAACGCGTCGATCCCGCTCGCGCCCGCGACCATCGTGCGCACGAAGCGCTCGTGGCCCGGCACGTCGACGACCGACACGCGACGACCCGAGGGCAGCTCCAGCGGCGCGTAGCCGAGCACGATCGTCAAGCCGCGAGCTCTCTCCTCCGGCAGGCGGTCGGTGTCGACCCCGGTGAGCGCGGCGACGAGGGCGGTCTTGCCGTGGTCGACGTGGCCGGCGGTGCCGAGCGTGAGCGGGCCGGCGGCGCTCACTCGACACCGCCGGCGGCGCAGGCGACGGAACGGCTAAGGAGTCGAACCTTACCAGCGCGGGAAGCGCGCCGCCAACGGCTTTGAAGGCCGTTCGGGGCACCGGCCCCGGGCCGCTCCAGAGAGCTGACGGGTGTGAGGCCGGCGCGCTGCCGGCGCGCGGCGGGCGGCGCGCTCATCGCACGCGAATCGTCCCTGCCGGGCCGTCGACCAGCCGGCCGATCACCGCACCGGGCACGCGCGCGGCCGCGTCCGCAGGCACGGCCGCGAGCAGCCCGCCGGAGGTGGTCGCGTCGGCGAGCAGCCGCCGCCGCCACGGCGGCACGCTCGCCTTGTATGACGCGTACCCCTCCGCCCACTCGGCGTTGCGGCGGCTGCCGCCGGAGCGCCCGGCCGGCTGCTCGCCGCTCAACAGCGCCTCGACGCCCTCCAAAGCCGGCACCGCCCCGGCCTCCACCTCGGCGGCCACCCCGCTCTCGCGGCAGAGGTGGTGCAGATGGCCGAGCAACCCGAAGCCGGTCACGTCGGTCGCGGCCGAAGCACCGGCCTCCAGCGCAGCGGCGGAGGCGATGTCGTTCAGCGTCGTCATCGTCTCGACTGCACGCGTGAGCAGCGCGTCGTCCCCCAGGCCGCGCTTGCGCGCGCTCACGACCGCGCCGACCCCCAGCGGCTTCGTCAACACCAAGGCGTCGCCGACCCGCCCGCCGGCGTTCGTCAGCATCCGCGCCGGATTCACGACGCCGGTCACCGCGAGCCCGTACTTCGGCTCGGCGTCGTCGATCGAGTGCCCGCCGACGATCAGCGCGCCGGCGGACGAGACGACGTCGAGCCCGCCGCGCAGGATCTGCGCCAGCACCTCGCCGCCCAGCCGCTCCAGCGGGAACGCCACCACGTTGAGCGCGCTCAATGGCGTGCCGCCCATCGCGTAGACGTCCGAGAGCGCGTTCGCCGCCGCGATGCGGCCGAAGTCGTACGGGTCATCGACGAGCGGCGTGAAGAAGTCGATCGTCTGCACCAGAGCGAGGTCGTCCCGCACGCGCACGACCGCCGCGTCGTCGCTCGTCGCCGCGCCCACGAGCAGCCGCTCGTCGCGCACAAGCGGCAGCTCGCGCACGAGCGGCAGCAGCTCCGCCGCCGGCAGCTTGCAGCCGCAGCCGGCGCCGGCTGCGAGCGACGTGAGCGGGACGCGCTGAGGCTCGACCGCCGTCATCGCGCCGCTTCACCCCCCGCGCGCCGGGGTACTTCGCCTGCGTGACGGACACGCGGCACGACTACGACGCGCTCGCGAGCCTGTACCTGCCGATCGCGGCCGCCGTCGTGCTGCTCGTGCTGCTGCTCGTGGTCGCGTTCGCGTGGCGCTACCGCGCGCGCGGCGAGCACGTCCACGCGCACCCGGACGAGCCGGCCACCGGCGGGCGCCGCCGCCCGAGCCGCACGCACAGAGCGCCGCGCACCGAGGGGCTGTACGTGCTGATCCTCGCCGCAGTCGCGGCGCTGCTGCTGTGGCGCACGTTCACGGTCGAGGCGCGCACCGACCACGGCGCCTCGGGCGCCGGCGTGCAGGTCGACGTGACCGCCGCGAAGTGGCACTGGCGCTTCGAGTACCCCAGAGCCGGGATCGTCCAACCCGGAACTGACGAGCACCCGCCGACGCTCGTCGTCCCGGCGGGGCGCACGGTCGACTTCACGCTGCGCTCGCTCGACGTGATCCACGCCTTCTGGATTCCGGAGCGGCGCTTCAAGCGCGACGCGACGCCCGGCTTCACGTCGACCTTCTCGCTGGTGTTTCCGAGCACCGGCTTCTGGCGCGACGGCGGCAAGTGCTCGGAGTTCTGCGGGCTGCGCCACACGTGGATGAAGTTCCACGTGCGCGTCCTCCCGCCGGGCGCGTTCGCCAGATGGGTGCGCGCGCGGCAGAGCGGAGCGGCGGCGTGACGGCGGTCGGCGCCCCGCGGGTCGCGCCGCGCCCGCGCCGGGGGATCGTCGGCACGCTTGCGAGCACGGACCACAAGGCGCTCGGCGCCGGCATCTTCACGACCGCGTTCGCGTTCTTCCTCGCGGCCGGCGTGCTCGCACTGCTGATGCGCTTCGAGCTCGCGCGCCCCCACCTGCAGCTGATGACGCTGCACGGCTACGACGAGCTGTTCACGCTGCACGGCTCGACGATGTTCTACCTGTTCGCGACGCCGATCGCGATGGCCGCGGGGGTCTACCTGGTGCCCTTGCAGATCGGCGCCGCGCGGCTGAAGTGGGCGCGCCTCGCGCTCGCCGCCTGGTGGATGGTGATCGGCGGCGGCCTGACGATGTGGCTCGGCTTCCTGACCGAGCAGGGCGCCGCCGACGTCGGCTGGTACGCGTACGTGCCGCTGTCGGACATGCCGAGCTCGCCGAGCGTCGGGACCGACTACTGGATCGTCGGCGTCATCCTTGCGGCGGCCGCCGCGATCGGGCTCGCGGCTTGCGTACTGGCGACGATCGTGACCGAGCGCGCGCCCGGCATGACGATGCTGCGGCTGCCGGTCTTCAGCTGGACGATGGTCGTCACCTGCCTGATGGTGCTGACTGCCTTCCCGGCGCTGATCGTCGCGATGGGCCTGCTGCTCGCGCAGCGGCAGTTCGGCGGCGTGTACACCGGCGCCGCCGGCGCGTTCGACTACCAGCACCTGTTCTGGTTCTTCGGCCACCCCGTGGTCTACGTGGTGTTCTTCCCGTTCCTCGGCGCGGTGGCGGAGGCGATCTCCACCTTCAGCGGCCGGCGCTGGTTCGGCTACAGACCGTTCGTGCTGTCGCTGCTGCTGTTCGCGGCGCTGTCGATGAGCGTGTGGGGCCACCACATGTTCACGACGAGCGCCGTCGAGAACAGATACTTCTCGCTCACCTCGACCGCCCTGCTCGTGCCCGCCGGGATCGAGTACTTCGATTCGCTGGCAACCATGTGGCGTGGGCGGATCCGGCTCGCGACGCCGATGCTGTTCGCGCTCGGCTTCCTCGTGCTGTTCGTGATCGGCGGCGTGACGGGGATCTTCATCGGCTCGCCGCCGCTCGATTATCACGTCACCGACTCGTACTTCATCGTCGCGCACTTTCACTACACGCTGTTCGGCGGCAGCGTGATGGGCCTCTTCACCGCCATCTATCTGTGGTGGCCGAAGGTGACGGGGACGCTGCTGAGCGAGCGCCTGGGCCGCTGGCACTTCTGGCTGACGATGGTCGGGATGAACCTGACGTTCTTCCCGATGTTCTTCCTCGGCTGGGAGGGGATGCCGCGGCGCGTGGCCGACTACCCGCCCGGCACGAGCTGGTCGACGCTCAACGCGCTGTCGTCGGCCGGGTCGGCGCTGCTGGCGGTCTCGCTGCTCGTGTTCCTGTGGAACGTCTGGCGCTCGCTGCGGCGGCGCGTGCCGGCGGGGCCGGACCCGTGGGGCGGGCAGACGCTGGAGTGGGCGACCGACTCGCCGCCGCCGCGCGAGAACTTCTTCGGACCGCTGCCGCCGGTGCGCTCGTTCGCGCCGCTGCAGGACCTGCGCGAGCAGCGCGAGGAGCACGTCGAGGCGGTCTACGCGGACGCGGAGGCGCGCAGATGAGCGGTCGGCCCGGCGTGGCGTTCCTCGTGTGGGCCACGCTGCTCGGGGTGCTCGCCGTGGTGCTGTGGGCGGTCTTCGCGGAGGTCGACCGCCTCAGCGTGCTGATGCCGGCGTTCGCCGTCGCGCTGACGGCGGCGCACACGCACGGCGGCAGGGGCGCCGCGCGGCGCGCGGCGGCGCGCGCGTTCGCGCCGCAGACCAGTCCCGACACGAGCTGGCCGGCGGTGCTGGCAGGGGTCTCGCTCGTGCTCGTGCTGCTCGGGCTGGAGGTGGGGACCTTCCTGATCTTCATCGGCGGCGGGCTGTTCGTCGCGGCGGCCGGCGGGCTGGCGCGCGAGTGGCGCGCGGAGCGGCGGGCGCGATGAGGCGATCGCCCTGGCCCCCGCTGCGCGCGGCCGCCTTCGCGCTCGGCGTGGTGACGCTGCTCGTCGCGCTCTCGCCGCCGTTCGACGCGCGCGCCGACGCGCGGCTGTCCGCGCACATGGTCCAGCACCTGCTGCTGACGCTCGTGGCGGCGCCGCTGCTGGTGGCGGGCGCGCCGGTCGCGCTCGTGCTGCGCGCGCTGCCGCGCCGCGCCGCCCGGCGCCTGATGCGCGCGCTGCGCTCGCGGCCCGCGCGGATCCTGCTGCACCCGCTGCTCGCGTGGTCGCTGCTGCCGGCGCTGATGCTCGCGACGCACCTGACGGGCGCGTACGAGTACGCGCTGGAGCACCCGCTTGCGCACGCGGCCGAGCACGCCGCCTACCTCGGCGCCGCGCTGCTGTTCTGGCTGCCGGTGCTCGACGACGCGCCGCTGCCGTACCGCCTCGGCGCGGTCGGCCGGCTGCTCTACCTGCTGCTGGCGATGCCGGCGATGGCGGCCCCGGGCGTCGTGCTGTCGATCGAGGACTCCGTCCGCTATCCGTCGTACGGGAGCGGCGCCGGGGCGCTCGCCGATCAGCACGCCGCCGGGGCGATCATGTGGGTCGCGGGCTCGGTCGTCGCGGGCGCGCTGACGGTGCTCGCCGCCTGGCTCGCGCTGGAGCAGGAGGAGCGGCGGGCGGTGGCGCGCGAGGCGCGGCAGCCGGTCGCGCTCCTGCTCGTCGCCGTCCTCGCGCTTGCGGCCGCGCCGCGCGCGCAGGCCGCCCAGACCCCAGACGGCAGAGCGCTCTTTCAGGGCGCGTGCGCCGGCTGCCACGGGTTCGACGGCCGCGGCGTCCCCAACCGCGGCCCCTCGCTCCAGCACGCCGGCGCGCAGGCAGCGGACTTTTACCTGCGCACGGGTCGCATGCCGCTCGCGAACCCGGACGACCCGCCGGTGCGCTCGCACGCCGCCTTCTCCGACGCGCAGATCAGCGCGCTCACCGCCTACGTCGCCGCGCTCGGCAGCGGGCCGGCGATCCCGCGCGTCGACGCCGCAAGCGGCGACCTCTCCGCCGGCCGCAGAGCCTTCACCGAGCACTGCGCCGGCTGCCATCAGGTCGTCGCGCGCGGGGGGATCGTCACCGGCGCGATCGCGCCGCCGCTCCAGCAGGCGACGCCGACCGAGGTCGCGGAGGCAGTGCGGATCGGCCCGTACCTGATGCCGCGCTTCACGCGCAGGCAGATCGACGACAGAACGCTGAACGACATCGTCCGCTACGTGCAGTGGACGAAGCACCCCGACAACCGCGGCGGCTGGTCGATCGGCAACATCGGCCCGATCCCCGAGGGGATGGTCGCGTGGTTCGTCGGGCTGCTCGCGCTGCTGGTCGTGATCCGCCTGATCGGGGAACGGTCTCCGCGATGAATCTCTGGCGCGTGATCGTGGCGGCGGTGCTGCTCGTGCTGCGCGGCGGGCGGCGCGGGCCGGCGCCGGAGGAGCCGGTCGACCCGCGCGAGCGACACGTCCCGTACAACAGCCGCGCGCAGCTGCTCGTGGCGGCGCTGCTGATGCTCGCCGGCCTCGCCGGCTTCGCCTTCTCCGTCGTCTACCTGATCTCCCCCGGCCACGAGACGCAGTGGCTCGGGCTCGCGCTCGGCGTCGCGTTCGCGCTGCTGGCGGCGGCGCTGATCGTCGCCGGGAAGGCGGTCGTGCCGCAGGAGGTCGCGGTCGAGACCCGCTCCCAGCTCGTCCACGAGCACGAGGAGTCGATCGTCCCGCAGATGGTCGCCGCGGGCGGCGAGGGCGTCACGCGGCGGCGGCTGATCGCCGGCGCGGCGGGCGTCGCGGGGATCGGCGTCGGCGCGGCGCTCGTGACGCCGGCCGCCTCGCTCGGCCCGAACGTCTCGCAGCGGATCGACGACACGCCGTGGAGAAGAGGCGTGCGCGTCGTCGACGAGCGCGGCAGAGCGATCCTCGCCGACGACGTCCCGCAGGGCACGTTCGTGACCGGCTTCCCCGAGGGCGCCTCGCTGCGCGACCTCGCCTCGCCGATCGTGATCGTGAGATTGCCGCCGTCCGCGATCCACCTGCCGGACGGCCGCGCGCAGGCCGAGTGGGCGCCGGAGGGGCTGCTCGCGTACTCGAAGATCTGCACGCACGCCGGCTGCGCAGTCAACCTCTACCGCTACCCGAGCTTCCGCGCGACGCAGGCGCGGCCGGCGCTCGTCTGCCCGTGCCACTACTCGACGTTCGACCCCCCCCGCGGGGCCCACGAGAACATCGGTCCGGCCCGGCGCCCGCGCCCCCCCCAGCCCC
>JBQCIQ010000069.1:0-4432 GCA_051953595.1 Conexibacter sp.
ACGGTCCTCCAGCGCCTCGACCTCGGCGATCCGCCGCGCGTTCTCGCTCATGAAGTCGTGGCGCGCGTCCCACTCGCCGGCCACGAGCGCGCGGCGCAGGAACAGCTCCCGCGCGCCGGCCGGATCGACGCGGGCATAGGGCACCGCGCGCGCCGGCACGATCGGCAGGCCGTAGAGCGTCACGCGCTCGTCGGCCATCGCCGCGCCGCGGCGTGCGTCCCAGCGCGGCTCGCCGTAGGCGTGGCGCAGCAGGTGCGCCGGCGCGACCGGCTCGATCCACGCCGGGTCGATGCGCGCGGCCGTGTGTCCCCACAGCCGGTTCGTCTCGACCAGCTCGGCGACCATCGCCCAGTCCGGCGGCCTGCGTGCGAGCCCGCTGCCGGGCGAGAGCGCGAAGCGCGCGCCGCGCGCGCCCGTGTACTCGGTCAGCGGCCGCCGTCCGCGGACGGGACGGCGCGCGTCGGCCGGCGCCGCGTCGCGCACGCCGACGTGCGAGAGCAGCCCGGCGAGCAGCGCGCGGTGGATCGCGTCGGGCTCGGCCGCCGCGGCGTTGGTGGCGACGCCGATCGCCTTCGCCGCCTGGCGCAGCTGGCCCACGAGGTCCTGCCACTCGCGGATGCGCAGGTAGTGCAGGAACTCCGCCTTGCAGCGCTTGCGGAACTGGGAGCCGGAGAGCGCCTTCTGCTGCGCGCGCACGTAGCGCCACAGCTCCAAGAAGGCGAGGAAGTCCGACGGCGGGTCGGTGCGGAAGCGCGCGTGCTGCTCCGCCGCCGCCTCGCGCGCCTCGGCCGGCGACTCGCGCGGGTCCTGGATCGACAGGCCGGCGGCGATCACGATCGCCTCCTCCGCGCACCCGAGTCTGTCCGCCTCCAGCACCATCCGCCCGAAGCGCGGGTCGACCGGCAGCTGCGCGAGCCTGCGGCCGAGCGGGGTCAGGCGGTTGCCCGGGCCGGAGGCGGCGGGCTCCAGCGCGCCAAGCTCGCGCAGCAGCGCGACGCCGTCGCGCACCTGGCGCGCGTCGGGCGGGTCGAGGAACGGGAACTCCTCGACGTCGCCCAGCTCCAGCGCCGCCATCTGCAGGATCACCGAGGCCAGCGAGGTGCGCAGGATCTCGGGGTCGGTGAAGCGCGGCCGGGCGTCGAAGTCGTCCTCGTCGTAGAGGCGGATGCAGATGCCGTCGGAGGTGCGCCCGCAGCGGCCGGTGCGCTGCTGCGCGCTCGCCTGCGAGATCGGCTCGATCGGCAGCCGCTGCACCTTCAGCCGCGCGGAGTAGCGGGAGATGCGCGCGGTGCCGGGGTCGACGACCGCGCCGATCCCCGGCACGGTCAGCGACGTCTCGGCCACGTTCGTCGCGAGCACGACGCGGCGGCGCGAGTGCTGCTGGAAGACCTTCTGCTGCTCGGCAGCGCTCAACCGCGCATACAGCGGCAGGATCTCGACGTCGCTCCTCAGCCGCCCGCTCAGCAGCTCGGCCGTGTCGCGGATCTCGCGCTCGCCGGAGAGGAACACGAGCACGTCGCCGGGGCCGTCGCGCAGCAGCTCCTTGACCGCGTCGGGAATCGCGTCAAGCCGCTCGTGCTCGGCGTCGGGCACCGGCCGGTAGCGCACCTCGACTGGGTAGGTGCGGCCGCTCACCTCCACGACCGGCGCGTCGTCGAAGTGCCGCGACAGCCGCTCGGGATCGATCGTCGCGCTCGTGACGATCAGCTTCAGCTCGGGCCGCCGCGGCAGGATCCGCTTCAGCACGCCGAGCAGGAAGTCGATGTTGAGCGAGCGCTCGTGCGCCTCGTCGACGATGATCGTGTCGTAGCGGCGCAGCAGCCGGTCGTGCTGGATCTCCGCCAGCAGCAGGCCGTCGGTCATCAGCCGCACGAGCGTCTGGTCGCTCGATCTGTCGGCGAAGCGGACCGCGTAGCCGACCGCGCCGCCGAGCGGCACGCGCAGCTCCTCGGCGACGCGCTCGGCGATCGTGCGCGCGGCCAGCCGGCGCGGCTGCGTGTGCGCGATCGTGCCCTGCACGCCGCGCCCCAGCTCCAGGCACAGCTTCGGCAGCTGCGTCGACTTGCCGGAGCCGGTCTCGCCCGCGACGACGACGACCTGATGCTCACGGATTGTCGTCAGCAGGTCGTCCCGGCAGGCGCTGACCGGCAGCTCGGCCGGGTAGTCGATCCGCTCCGGGACGGCCGCGCGGCGCTTCGCGATCCGCTGCTCGGCGGCGGCGACCTCGTCCGCGAAGCGAACCAAACCCCGCCCACTTTGCGCGCTGCGGGCGCCGCGCAGCCGCTCGAGCCGGCGGCCGAGCCGGTGCGCGTCGTCGATCGTGAGGTCGTTCAGGCGCTCGCGCAGGGCGTGCAGCTCCGCGCGCACGTCCGCCTGCTGCGGTGTCGCGGACACCGGATGAGCATAGGTGGGCGCTGCCGGCTCGTGCTCGGTCAGCAGGCCGTGCGCGCGCTCGGGCGGATGGCGCGCGCGCCGAAGCGCGGCGCCGCGTCGAGCGTGAGCGCCGCCCGCACGTTCAGGCGCCGGCCGTCGGCGCTGCTCAGCCGCAGCGTCAGGATCACGCGCAGGCGGTGGCCGGGGGCGCGCTTGAGCGCGCGCAGCGCGGCGTCGCTCAGGCGCAGCGTCACCGTCGTGCGGCGTCTCGGCGGGAACGACAGCCCGCGCCGGCTCGCGAGCGTGAGGGCCGCTCGTCTGCCCGCGCGCGGGCGCGTGAGCGCCGCGCGACCGCGCAGCGTGACGCCGTTCGGGTTGCGCACGCGCAGGCGCAGCGTGCGCGACCCGCGCGCGAGCGTCAGCACGCCGTTGCGCGCGCCGAGCACGAGCGGGAGCAGCGAGCCCTTGTCGCCGACCGGCGTCGGCGCCGGCGCCGTTGGAGATGGCGGCGGCGACGTGGTCGTGGTGGTGGTCGGCGGGACGCCGCCGCCGATCGACGGCCGATCGGCGGCTTGGAGCGCGGCTGCGACCGACTTGGCGCCCAGCGCGTCCGTCGCGATCCAGCTCGCGAGCTGGTCGCCGGCGGCGTTCGTCGCGAGCTGCGGGTCGGCCAGCAGCGTGCCTGCGCCCGCAGCCTGCAGCACGGCCGGCGCGCTCCAGCCGCCGCCGTCGCGGTGGACGGCGAGGACGTTGTCGGTGTTGAACGCGGCGTCGTGCGCGACGAACACGACCGTGCCGCGGTCGATCGCCGCGTCCTCGGCGCTCTCCGTCGCCGACGCGAACGCGGTGCCGTCCGCCTCCGGGCCGCCGACGGTGAGGCGCATCGCTTCGAGCCCGGACGTCGAGGCCGCCTTCCACACGACCGTCGCGCCGCCGCCGGCGTCCGCGCCGAGCGCCTGCAGCGGCACGCACGCGGGCGCGACGTCGGCGCTGAGCGGGTCGACGCTCCACGCGCCGCCGGCCGGCCGGTAGCCGCCCATCAGCTCCGGCCCGGCGCCCTCGGTCCAGCTCGCGGCGACGTCGCCGCCCTCCAGCCCGGCGAGGCGGACGGGCGAGAGCGCGTCGCTCGTGTCGGGGAGCAGCGTGCCGATCCCGCTCCACGTGCCGGCGCCGAGGTGGGTCGCCGTCTGGATCGCGTTGTCGTACGGCGCGGCGAGATGCTGCGCGGTCCATGCCACGAGCGCGCCGCCGCTCGCGTCGGGCGCGATCTGGGGCGGCGCGTCGGCGACCCACGCGTCGCTCGGGTCCGACAGCGTCGCCGGCAGGCTCCACGTGCCCGCGCTCCAGACGGCGGCGCGCACGAACGCGACGCTTGTCGAGGCGTCGTGCTCCAGCCATGCGGCGATCACGTTCCCGTTCGCGTCGGCGCGCACCTGCGTCCGCGGGTCGGCGGCGCCGGCGGCGGGGAAGTCGTGCGGCACGCTCCAGTTGCCGCTGGCGGCGTCGCGACGGGCGGCGTGCGCGGAGAACGTCGCGCCGTCGCCGCTGTCGATCCACACGACGGTGGCGTTCCCTGACGCGTCGAGCGTCACCGCCGGCGCGTCGACTCCGGTGCGTCTCGCGAGCGGCTGCGGCGCGCCCCACGGTCCGCCCGCCGGCCGCCACGCCACGAGCAGCGACTGCGTGCCGGCGCCGTCGTCCCCCGTCCACGCGGCGACCGCGTCGCCGGCGGGATCGACCGCGACGACCGCGCCGCTCGGCCCGTTCGCGGCGGGCGACGGCGGCGTCGCGTCGACCCAGCCGGTCGCGCCCGCGGGCGCCGGTCCCGCGAACGCGAGCGCGAGGAGCGCGGCGACGAGGGCAGGCCCCGGCCGCGGCTGCGAGATCCGTCTGCGCATGCCGCTGAAAACCGTACGCGATCGTCTTGTTGCGGCGGTGGACGGATGGAGCACGACGCGCGTTCCCGGTTGCGCAGGGTCGCTTCTTCGGTGAAGCTCCCTCCGCTGATGAGACGGGCGGCCGCAGATCGGGAGCTGCACACCTGTGTCTGCGGAGCGGC
>JBQCIQ010000070.1:0-9546 GCA_051953595.1 Conexibacter sp.
TGAAGTGGCGCTTCGGCTCGACCATGCGCGAGATGCCGCGTCCCCAGCCGAACGTGATGTCCTGCAGCGGGCACTCGCCGCCCTTGTCGCAGACGGGGCAGTCGAGCGGGTGGTTGATGAGCAGGAACTCGACCACGGCGCGCTGGGCCTGCTGCACGCGCTCGGTCTGCGTGTGGACGACCATGCCGTCCTTGACCGGCGTCGAGCAGGCGGTCTGCAGCTTCGGGATGCCCTCGATCTCCACCAGGCACATGCGGCACGCGCCGACCGGCTGGCCGAGCTTCGGCTCGTAGCAGAAGACGGGGATCTCGACGTCGCCGTACTTGGCGCCGTCGACCAGCATCGCGCCCTCGGGCGCCTGCACCTCGCGGCCGTCGATCGAGAACGTGACCATGCGGACCTCGGGACGCGGCATCAGACCAGCGCCCCCATCGTCTGCTCGCGCCGCGCCTCGATGTGCGCCTCGAACTCGTCGCGGAACTTCGCCACCATCGACGCGACCGGCATCGCCATCGCGTCGCCGAGCACGCACAGGCAGTTGCCCATGATCTGCTCCTGGACGGAGGCGATGATGTCGAGGTCCATCGGCGTCGCCTCGCCCGACTCGACGCGCTGGAGCATCTTCACGGTCCAGTTCGTCCCCTCGCGGCACGGCGTGCACTTGCCGCACGACTCGTGTCTGTAGAACTTCGCGAGCGTCAGCGCGACGTCGACGACCGACTGCGAGTCGTCCACGACGATGATCGCGCCCGAGCCGAGCATCGAGCCGGCCTTCGCCATCGAGTCGAAGTCGTACGGCAGGTCCAGCTCGGCCGGCGTCAGCACCGGCGAGGAGGACCCGCCCGGGAACCACAGCTTGATTTGGCGACCGCGCTCCGGCCCGCCGGCGAGCCCGTAGATGATCTCTCTCGCCGGGATCCCCAACTCGATCTCGTAGTTGCCGGGGCGCTGGACGTTGCCGGAAACGCTCACGAGCTTCGTCCCCGTCGAGGTCTCGGTCCCGAGCTTCGCGTACTCGGCGCCGCCCATGCGGATGATGTGCGGCACGGTCGCCAGCGTCTCGACGTTGTTGATCAGCGTCGGGCCCTGGTAGAGGCCCTGGTTCGCCGGGAACGGCGGCTTCAGGCGCGGGTTGCCGCGCTTGCCTTCGAGCGAGTCGAGCAGGCCCGTCTCCTCGCCGCAGATGTAGGCGCCGGCGCCGCGGTGCAGGACCAGGGTCAAAGAGTGGTCGGAGCCGAGGATGCGCTCGCCGAGGTAGCCGGCGTCGCGCGCCTCCTGGATCGCCCGCTCCAGGATCTCCGCCTGCTGCTGGTACTCGCCGCGGATGTAGATGAAGGAGCGGTTCGCGTCCGCGGCGTAGGCGGCGATGATCATCCCCTCCACGAGCATGTGCGGGGACTTCTGCATCAGCTCGCGGTCCTTGAAGGTGCCGGGCTCGGACTCGTCGGCGTTGCAGACGAGGTACTTGTCCATCGTCCCTCTCGGCAGGAACGAGGCCTTTCTGCCCATCGCGAAGCCCGCGCCGCCGCGGCCGCGCAGGCCCGAGTCCATCAGGTTCTGCAGGACCTCCTCGCGCGACATCTTCAGCGCGCGCTCCAGCGACTGGTAGCCGCCGCGGCGCTTGTAGACGTCGATCGACGCGAGCCCGGGCTCGTCGATGTCCTTGAACAGCAGCAGCTCGGTCATGACCGGTCCTCGTCGTCGAAGAGGGTCGGCGCCTCGCGGCGCGCGGACGACTCGTCCTGTGCGGCCTCGGCCGACGCGGTCTCGGCGCCGCCGGCGCTCTCGACCGGCGCGCTCGTCGCGTCGCCCCCGCCGACCGCGCGCGGGTCCGCGACCTTGCGGCGCAGCAGCTGCTTGTCCGGCAGGATCTCCTCGCCGGCGCGCAGCTGCGCGACGATCGTCTCCGCGTCGCTCAGTTCCAGCGGGCCGACGTAGGCGCCGTTGACCGACGCCATCGGCGCGATGTCGCACGCGCCCAGGCACTCGAACGCGCGCACGTTGAAGTCGGGATCGTCGCCGGCAGCCGCCTGCATCGCCTCGTGCAGCCGGCGCGCGCCGCGCAGCGAGCAGGAGATGTTCGTGCAGACGTAGACCGTGTTCCGCCCCACCGGCCTGCTCTCGAACATGTCGTAGAAGCCGACGACGGCCGTCAGGTACGCGGGCGTCAGGCGCATCACGCAGGCGACCTGCTCGATCGCCTCCGGCGAGCACCAGCCGTGCAGCTCCTGCGCGGCGTGCAGCGCCGGGATCGCGGCCGAGCGGAAGTCGGGGTAGCGCGCCATCGCGTCCTCGATCTGCTGTCGCAGCTCGGCGGGCACGGGTGTCAAAGCGGGATCCGGAATCGACGCCGGGTCCTTGCTCAGGTCGACCGCGTCGTCCCAGCCGGGGATGCGCGAGCCGTGCCCGTAGCGGGCGACGTCCTGAGCGCTCATCGGTCGACTCCGCCGAGCACGGGATCGAGCATCGCGAGCGTCGCGACGAGGTCCGCGATGTACGAGTTGCGCGTGGCCGGCGCGGTCGCCTGCAGGTTCACGAACGAGGGGTCGCGCATGTGCACGCGCGCGGGTCTCGACGAGCCGTCGCTGCGCACGTAGCAGCCCAGCTCGCCGCGCGGCGACTCGATCGGGTTGTAGACCTCGCCCGGCGGCACGCGGAAGCCCTCGGTCACGAGCTTGAAGTGGTGGATCAGCGCCTCCATCGAGGTCGCCAGCTCGTGGCGCGGCGGCAGCGCGACCTTGCGGTCGGTCGTGATGAACGGCCCCTCCGGCAGGCCGTCCAACGCCTGGTCGACGATGTCGCAGGACTCGTAGATCTCGGCTTGGCGGACGCGGTAGCGGTCGTAGTTGTCGCCGATCGTGCCGACCGGGATCTTGAAGTCGAAGTGGTCGTAGGACGAGTACGGCGCGGCCTTGCGCAGGTCCCACGGGTTGCCGGCGGCGCGCAGCAGCGGGCCGGTCACGCCGAGGCCGAGCAGCGTCTGCTCGTCGACGATGCCGGTGTGGCGCAGGCGCTGCAGCACGATCTCGTTCTTGTCGAGCAGCGCCGCGTACTGGTCGGCGCGCGTGCGCATCGTCTTCGTGAATCTGCGCACCCGCTCGACCCACCCGCGCGGAATGTCCTCGATCACGCCGCCGACCTGGAAGTAGCGCGTGTGCATGCGCTGGCCGGAGGACATCTCGAACAGGTCGAGCACCGACTCGCGCTCGCGGAAGCAGTACCACCACACGGAGATCGCGCCGAGGTCGATGCAGCTCGTCCCGAGCCACACGAGGTGGGACATGATGCGGTTCAGCTCGAGGTGGATCACGCGCAGGTACTGGGCGCGCGCGGGGACCTCGACCTCCAGCAGCTTCTCGACGGCGCCGCAGTAGGCCATCGCGTTGAAGTAGTAGGAGAGGTAGTCCATCCGCTCGACCACCGGGATGGCCTTCCAGTACGGCTTGTCCTCGGCGGTCTTCTCGATGCCGGTGTGGACGTAGCCGATCACCGGCTTGACGTCGCGGACGGTCTCGCCCTCGAGCGTGACGATCAGGCGCAGCACCCCGTGCGTGGAGGGGTGGTGCGGCCCCATGTTGATCGTCATCAGCTCCTGCTCAAGCCCCTCGCCAGCCGGGGCCGAGCTGAGCGTGACCGACTCCTCCTGCCTGCGGTAGTCGCTGAGCGTGCTCACTGCGTCCACCCCGGGACCTTGTCCTCGTTGTAGGTGAACAGCACCGGCTCGCCGCCGATCGGGAAGTCGCGCCGCTGCGGGTGGCCCTCGTAGTCCTCGGGCATCAGGATGCGGCGAAGGTCCGGGTGGCCGTCGAAGACGATCCCGAACATGTCGAAGACCTCGCGCTCGGGGTGGTTCGCGCCCGGCCACAGGTCGCACAGCGACGGGACGTGCGGATCCTCGATCGTGACGCGCGTCTTGAGGCAGATGCGGTCGACGTTCGGCATGTCGAGCAGCTGGTAGTGGACGCCGAGGCGCGGCTCCTCGGGGTAGTAGTCCACGCCGTGACACGACGACATGAACGCGTAGCCCTTGCGCACCAGCAGCTCGGCGGCGGTGCGCAGGAACGCCGGCGCGACCTCGACCGTCGCCTCCTCGCGGAAGAAGCTCGTGCCCAGGACGGCGTCGGAGTCGGCGGCGCGCAGGTCCTGAGCGATCAGCTCGAGACCGGTCGCGTCAGGCACGTTGCGTCTCTCCGCTCTGGAAGACGTTGACCGCGTTCACGCCCGGCCGGTCCGCGTCCCCCAGGACCTCCTCGGTGCCGTGCGCGTCGTAGCGCTCGCGCCAGCCGGCGGGCGCGTGGCCCTGGATTCTGTCGCGCAGCTTGAGGATCCCGTGCATCAGCGCCTCGGGCCGCGGCGGACAGCCGGGCACGTGCACGTCGATCGGCATGAACTTGTCGGCCGGCACGATCGCGTAGTTGTTGAAGACGCCCATCGAGGAGCAGCAGGCGCCCATCGCGATCGCCCAGCGCGGCTCCAGCATCTGGTCGTAGATGCGGCGGACGACCGGCGCCATCTTGATCGAGACGCGGCCGGACAGGATCAGCAGGTCGGCCTGGCGCGGGGAGGCGCGGAAGGCCTCGAAGCCGAAGCGCGCGATGTCGAGGCGGGCGCCCGGCAGCGACATCATCTCGATCGCGCAGCAGGCAAGTCCGAAGGTCGCGGGGAAGAGCGAGTTGCCGCGCGCCCACGCGACGGCCTTGTCGAGCGTCGTCGTGAGGACGCGCTCCTGCACGTACTGCTCCAGCTCCTCGTCGGGGATGTCGCCGCGCAGCATGTCGCGCGCGCGCAGCTGGCGGATGCGGAAGTCGCTCGGGTCGGACTCGCCGCCGAGCTTGGAGCGCGTTACTTCCACTCCAACGCCCCCCGCCGCCACACGTACCCGAAGCCGACCATCAGCAGCGTGACGAAGACGGCCGTCTCGACCAGGGCGAAGGTCCCGAACGCGCGCAGCTCGACGGCGATCGGGTAGAGGAAGATCACCTCGATGTCGAACAGGATGAAGAGCATCGCGATCAGGTAGAAGCTGATCCCGAAGCGGAAGTTCCGCGTCACCTCGCTCGGCAGGCCGCACTCGTAGGGCGTGAGCTGCGACTGGCGCGAGGCCGCCGAGCGCTTCGGACCGAGCAGTCGCGGCGCCGTGCCGAAGGCCGTGGCGACAATGAGGCCGATCGCGAGAAAGACGATCGCTGGTCCGTAGCTGGTCAGCAAAGCGTTGCGGGTTATAGCACCGAGCACGGGTGGTTTGTAACAACCTGTTACTTAGTGCGAAATCGCTCGATGTGATCGTGCGAAAACGCGCATGGACACTCGACTTTCGGGTCCCCGCGGACGCCTTCCGCAAACCGGTCGGCTAGCGTGCGCGCGCGATGGTCACCGTCCACGCCGTCGTCGGCGTCACCCTGCTGGTCCTGAACCTCGCCGCCGGCCTGCTCGGCGCGTGGTGCTGGTATCGCGTCGAGCCGAGCACGCTGTTCTGGAAGCTGCTGCGCGCGGGGCAGGCGGCGATCGTCGTGCAGGTGGTGCTCGGCGGCCTGCTGCTCGCGCTCGGGCACAAGCCCGGCGACGACCTGCACATCCTCTACGGGGCGCTGCCGCTCGTCGTCTCGTTCGTCGCCGAGCAGCTGCGGTTCGGGTCGGCCTACGCGATCCTCGCCGCGCGCGACTACGACTCGGCCGCCGACGTCGGCGAGCTGCCGCCCGAGGAGCAGCGCGTCGTCGTGCTGTCGATCGTGCGCCGCGAGATGGGCGTCATGACGGTCGCCTGCTTCGTCATCGTCGCGCTCGCGCTGCGCGCGGCGACGACGTCCGGCGCGTTCTGATCCCACCCGAGCAGGAACTCGCCGACCGCCTCCGGCTCCAGCGGCCGCGCGAACAGGAAGCCCTGGCCGCTGTCGCAGTGCTCGTCGCGGATCAGCGACAGCTCGTCGGGCCGCTCGATCCCCTCGGCGAGCGTCTCGATCGCGAGCGACTTGCCGAGCTGCACGAGGCTGCGCAGCAGGATCTCGCTCTCGTGCCCCTCGCCGAGGCGCGAGATGAAGGAGCGGTCGATCTTGAGCGCGTCGACGGGGAAGCGCTGCAGGTGCGCGAAGGACGAGTAGCCGGTGCCGAAGTCGTCGATCGCGATCCGCACGCCGAGCTGCTTGATCGCGAGCAGCCGGCGCGCGGTCTCCTCGGCGTTGCGCATCAGCGTCGTCTCGGTGATCTCGATCGTCAGCGCCGTCGGCTCGAAGCCGCTGGCGCCGAGCGCATGGCGGACGTGCTCGACCAGCTCGTCGTCGTCGAGCTGGCGGGCCGAGACGTTCACGGCCATCCCGATGCGATGGCCGGCGGCGTGCCACGCCGCGCCCTGCCGGCAGGCCGCTTCGAGCACCCAGGCGCCGACGCTCGCGATCGCGCCGGTCTCCTCCAACAGCGGGATGAAGTCGTCGGGCTGCACGACGCCGCGCGACGGGCTGCGCCAGCGCAGCAGGCACTCGACGCCGGTCGGCCGCATCTGCACGAGGTCGAACGTCGGCTGGTAGACGAGGAAGAACTCGCCATTGCGCAGCGCGTGCTGGAGGTCCATCTCCAGCTCCATGCGGCTCTGGACGTCGTCCTCCATGCCCGACTCGAAGACGACGTAGCGGTTCTTGCCGTCCCACTTCGCGCGGTACATCGCGATGTCGGCGTCGCGCAGCAGCTCCTCCGCGCTCGCGCGGTCGTCCGTCGCGATGCCGATGCTCGCCTTGACGAACACCTGCGTGTCCGCCCCGTCGAGCGTGAACGGCTCCTTGAGCGCGTCGAGCAGCCGCTCGGCGATCAGCTCGGGGCCGGCGCCGAGCGAGACGCCGTCGGCGACGACGACGAACTCGTCCCCGCCGAGGCGGCCGAGCGTGTCGGTCCCGCGCACGGCGCTGTCGAGCCGCGCGGCGACCGCGCACAGCAGCTCGTCGCCGACGCTGTGGCCGAGCGAGTCGTTGATGCCCTTGAAGTTGTCGATGTCGATGAAGAGCGCGGCGACGGGCGTCTTGTTGAAGCGCGCGCGCACGAGCATCTGCTCGATGCGGTCGCGGATCAGCGAGCGGTTCGGCAGGCCGGTGAGCGCGTCGTGCGTCGCGAGATGCGACAGCTCCTCCTGCCGGCGCCGCAGCTCCTCGTGCGCGAGCTGGCGCTCCGCCTCGAACGACTCGCACATGCGCACGAGCGTCACGTCGAGGCTGCGCTGGAGCATTCGCAGCGCCTCGTCGAGCACGGCCTCGGGCAGCGCGAGCTCGCGCGCGCACGTGCGCGTGATCTCGGCGGCGGCGTCGCGCCAGCGCAGGCAGCGCTTCGTGACCTCGTTGAGCGGCGCCGCGCGCTGCGCCGCCAGCTGGCCGAAGATGCTCCACGACTCCTGGCCGAGGTCGCGGGCGACGTCCTCGCCCTCGCCCGCCATCCAGCGCGCGACGGCGATCGTCGAGACCGCGCCGACGCGCTCGAAGCTCTCCTCGACGACCGCGTCGAGCGTCTGCTCGGCGTCGAGCGAGCGGCGCACCATGTCGCGCACGACATCGTCGCTGCGCAGCTGCAGCTGCTGGCCGAGCCGGCGGAGGTCGGTGGGCGCATAGGCGCTCATGCGTGCGACTATCGGCACAAGCGCGGTCGGACTTGAGAAAACGGCGACGTTCAGTGCAAGGCCCGGTAGCCGCCGCGATACCACAGCAGCGGCTCGCCGTCGGCGAGGTCCATCGCGACGACTTCGCCGATCGCGATCTCGTGGTCGCCCGCCGGGATCAACTCGCGCACGTCGCAGACGATCCAGGCGAGCGCCGCGTCGAGGATCGGCATGCCGGCCTCCAGCCGGTGCGGAACGTTGCGCACCTTCTCCGCCTCCGGCACCTTCGAGGCGAACACGCGCGCGACGTCCTCGCTGCCGGCGCGCAGGACGTTGACCGCGAAGCGGCCGGCCTCGCGCACGAGCGGCAGCGTGCGCGCCGACTGCTCGAAGCAGACGAGCGCGAGCAGCGGGTCGAGCGAGACCGAGCAGACCGCGTTCGCCGTCAGGCCGCCCTCGCCCGCCGGACCGGCGACCGTGATGACCGCGACGCCCGTCGCGAAGTGGCCGAAGACGGTGCGGAAGCTGTCGGGGTCGAGCGCGCTCGGCATGCGCGCCCGTTCTAGCAGCAAAGGGAGGTCCCGACGCCGACGCTCTGGTTGCCGCCGTGAGGACGATCGCGTTGAAGATCGTCACCGCCGACGCCGGGACGGTTCGACGTTTCGCCGCCCCGCGGCGGTGTCCTCCCCCGTGCACGCAGCCGTTCAACGCACGACCGAGGGCGCCTTCCGTATGATGCGCGGCCGCATGCCCCGCCCCAAGACGCTCCTCCTCCCCCTGCTCGCGCTCGCGCTCGCGCTCCCGCTCGCCGCCTGCGGCGAGCAGAAGCTCGAGGTCGCCTCGTCGAGCCCCCAGCACGCCGGCGCCGAGCTGTTCGCCCAGCGCTGCGCGGGCTGCCACACCTTCCGCGCCGCCGCCACGCAGGGCGGCTCCGCCAACGTCCGCACGCGCGAGCGCACGGACGGCCCGAACTTCAACACGCGTCGCGAGTGCATCGAGCGCGTCCTCTACGCGATCGAGAACGGCGGCTTCTCCGGCGCGATCATGCCGCAGAACATCGTCGTCGGCGATCAGGCGAGAGCGGTCGCCGACTTCGTCGCGCACTACGCCGGCAAGGACGCGAAGGGCCCGCGGCCCGACGGCAGCGGCAGCGCGTCGAACGGCTTCCACTGCACGGGCACGACGCAGCCGGGCGGCAGAGCGCAGACGACCAGCTCCCCGACGGCTCCGACCGGCGGGGACTGACGGGCGGGAAGAGGCGCCCGCCCGCCCACCCGCTCGTGCTCGACCTGACGGCCGCTACCGATCTGGGCTACCGACCGGTGGGCGACTACGCGACCACCGTGGTCGACGAGGTCGACTGGCTGGTCGACGCCTACCGCCGCGGCGACCCGGACGGCGTCCTGCCCGCGCCGGACGACGCGTTCTTCACCGCGATGCTCGACTACGCCGCCGAGGACGAGTACCTCAGACGCCGGCCGCGGTGACGATGGCGTCGGTGACGAAACCGAGCACGATCCCCAGCAGGATCGCCCAGGTAACCAGTTCCTTGAGCTTGCTGGCGCGGGCGACGGCGAGCAGTTCGATGACCACGTACAGGATGGAGCCGGCCGCGAGGGCAAGGAAAGCGATGCCTAGCACCGGCGTGGTCACCACCTGCCCGACCAGGGTGCCGATGAACGTGGGCCCGCCGCCGATGACGCCGAGCAGGATGAGCCGTCCCCAGGTCGGCCGCACCCCCGCCGCGGTGAGCGGGGCCACGATGCCGAATCCCTCGGTCGCGTTGTGCGCGCCGAACCCGATCACCAGGAGCAACGCCAGGCTGAGCTGGCCGGCCGCCGCAGAGGAACCGATCGCCAGGCCCTCGCCGAAGTTGTGCATGCCGATGCCGACCGCGATGAGCAGTGACAGCTGCGTCGCCCGGGCGCGGGCGGCGTCGGGTCCCGCGGGCAGCAGCGGCTTATACGCGGTGG
>JBQCIQ010000071.1:0-3422 GCA_051953595.1 Conexibacter sp.
TGAGGCCCCGCGCAGCGGCGCTTCCGTCGTGAGCCGGCCGTAGCCTGGGCGGGTGTCCACGCTCGCGCTGCCCGAAGCCGCGTCCGCGCCCGCCGCGGCGCCGGCCCCACGCCTCGTGCTCGCGCCGTGCGATCCGGCCGCCGTCGAGCGGCTGCGCGCGGCACTCGGCTGCTCGCGCACGTTCGCGCAGGTGCTCGTGCGCCGCGGTCTCGACGAGCCCGAGGCCGCGCGCGCGTTCCTGGCGGCCGGCGCGGTTCACGATCCGCGCGCGTTCGGGGGGACCGATGACGCCGTCGCGCTGATCCTGCGCCACGTCGGCACGGGCTCGCGCATCACCGTCCACGGCGACTACGACGTCGACGGCGTCTGCGCGACCGCGCTGCTGCAGCGGGCGCTCCAGCGCCTCGGCGGCGACGTCGACCACTTCCTGCCGAGCCGCGTCGACGACGGCTACGGCCTCTCGGCGGCGACCGTCGAACGGCTGGCGCGGCGCGGCACGCTGCTGCTGATCACCGTCGACTGCGCGATCACCGCCGTCGAGGAAGTGGCGCGCGCGCGCCGGCTCGGCCTCGACGTCGTCGTGACCGACCACCATCGCCCGCGCGCGGACGGGGTCCTGCCGGACGCGCCGATCGTCCACCCGGCGCTCGGCGGCTATCCGTGCCCGGACCTGTGCGCGGCCGGCGTCGCGTACAAGCTCGCGCAGGCGCTCGCGCTCGCCGCCGGCGCGGATCCGCGCGCCGTGGACGACGACCTCGACCTCGTCGCGCTCGCGACGGTCGCCGACCTCGTCCCGCTGCGCGACGAGAACCGCCGCCGCGTGCGCGAGGGCCTGCGCACGCTCGCGTCGACCGGCAAGCCGGGTCTGCGTGCGCTGATGCGCGTCGCGCGCGTCGATCCGAGCGACCTCGACGCCCGCAGCGTCGGCTTCCGGCTGGCGCCGCGCATCAACGCGGCTGGGCGCCTGCGCCGCGCCGACGCAGGCGTCGAGCTGCTGCTCACGACCGACGAGGCGCGCGCGGCGGCGATCGCGCAGGAGCTGGACGCCGCCAACGGCGAGCGCCGCTTCACCGAGCAGCGGATCCTGTTCGAGGCGGAGGCGCAGGTGCGCGAGCTGGGCGAGCGTCCCGCGTACGTGCTCGCCGGCGAAGGCTGGCATCCGGGCGTGATCGGGATCGTCGCCTCGCGCATCGTGGAGCGCTATCACCGGCCCGCACTGCTGATCGCGCTGGGCGAGGACGGCACGGGCACGGGCTCTGGCCGCTCGATCCCCGCCTTCGACTTGCTCGGGGCGCTGCACGCCGCGGCGACACTGCTCACGCGCTACGGCGGTCACAGAGCCGCCGCGGGCCTGACGATCGACGCCGCGCGCGTGGACGAGCTGCGCGACGTGTTCGAGACGCACGCCGCCGCCCACCTCGCCCCAGAGAACCTGATCCCGCGCGAGCGCGTCGACGCGGTCGTCAGCGGCTGCCACCTCGGCCTCGCGCTCGCCGACGAGCTGGCGCAGCTGGAGCCGACCGGCATGGGCAACCCGGGCGTCACGCTGCTCGTACCGGCGGCCAACCTGACGGACGTCCGCCAGATGGGGGAGGAGGGCAAGCACGTCCGCTTCACCGTCGAGTCGGCCGGCGGCCGCTGCCGCGCCGTCGCGTTCGGCTGCGACGGCCGCCTGCCGGTCAAGCCCGGCACCCCCGCCGACGCGACCTTCCGCCTGGAGCGCAACAGCTGGAACGGCGCCGTCGAGCCGCGCCTGCGCCTGCGCCACGCCCGCGCCGCCGCGCCGGAGCCGATCGAGGTGCTGGGGGAACTCGCGGGCGGCGCCTGGCTGCAAGCGGTCCTCGCCACGATCACTGCACCTTTCGCCTCGCCAGGCGAGGCAAGACGTGCAGTGATCGACCGCCGCGGGGACGGCGCGCTCACGGTCCTGCGGGAGCTGGTCGATACCGGGGAGCGTGTGCTCGCGATCGTGGCTGACGTCCCGCGGCGGCTGGCCGGCCTGCAGGAGCGCGCCGGCGGCTTCGCGCTTGTCTCGCACGCCGCGCTGGCGCGCGATCCCGCGCTCGCAGACGCCTTCGACCACCTGGTCGTGCTCGACCCGCCAGCCCGTGCGGAGGAGGCCGCGCGTATGCGCCACGGCGCCGCCGGCACGTACACCCATCTGTGCTGGGGCGCCGCTGAGCTACGCTTTGCACAGCAGATCCATGAGTCGGAGCACGCGTTGCGCGCTGCGCTCGTGCCGCTCTACCGGGCCCTGCGGGACCGTGGCGGAGCGGCCGGCGAGGAGCTCGAGGCGCTGCTCCGCGGGGATGCGACCCACGGGCGCTCGGTCGCGCAGGCCGCCCGCCTGGTGGCGATCCTCACGGAGCTGGGGCTCGTCAGCCTCGACCGGGACCTGCCGGCCCTCGCGGTCGTGGACGCCGAGCGCACCGCGCTCGAGCGCTCCCCGACCTACCGGGTCGCGATGCAGCACTACGAGGACGGCCGCAGATGGCTGACGGACACGGCAACGGAACCCACAACGGCACACCCGCTCGCGAGCCCCGCCTGACGCGGACGGCGACGGCCGCGCTCGCGCTCGACGCCGCGGCCGACGAGCACCGCCTCCCGGTCGACGGGATCGACCACCCGGTCACGCCGACGCCGGTCCGCCGCAGCGACCTGTCCGACTCGGAGCGCGAGCTGCTGGGCGACCTGTTCGCGATCGTCGAGGAGCACGCGGCCGAGAGCACGCTGCAGATCGACCGCGAGCAGGTCGAGCGGGCGTTCGTCTACGCCTGCGAGCACCACGCCGACCAGCGGCGCAAGTCGGGCGAGGAGTTCATCATCCACCCGGTCGGGGTGGCGAAGATCTGCGCCGGCATGCGGCTCGACACCGAGACGCTGTGCGCGGCGCTGCTGCACGACACGGTCGAGGACACGTCCGCCTCGCTGGAGGACGTGAGAGCCGCCTTCGGCGAAGAGGTCGCCGCGCTCGTCGACGGCGTCACGAAGCTCACCGGCTTGACGTTCTCCTCGCGCGACGAGGCGCAGGCTGAGAACTACCGCAAGATGATGGTCGCGATGGCCTCGGACATCCGGGTCATCCTGATCAAGCTCGCGGACCGGCTGCACAACATGCGCACGATCGCGGCGGTTCCCAAGCAGAAGCAGATCGAGAAGGCCCGCGAGACGCTCGATATCTACGGCCCGATCGCCCACCGGCTCGGTATCCACGCGATCAAGTGGGAGCTCGAGGATCTCGCCTTCCAGACCCTTCACCCGCGCAAGTACAACGAGATCAAGGGCCTGGTGGCCCAGCAGCGCGCCGAGCGCGAGCGCTACGTCAACCAGGCGGGCGAGTACCTGAGCAAGGAGCTCGACGAGCTCGGGATCGAGGCCGAGATCTCCGGCCGGGCCAAGCACTTCTACTCCATCTATTC
>JBQCIQ010000072.1:0-2709 GCA_051953595.1 Conexibacter sp.
GGGCGCGTCGGCACGCCACGCGTCCCGCGTCGCTTCACCGACGCCCTGCGATAATGGTCGGGATGGCCGATCTCGGAGCGATCCTCACCGCGATGGTGACCCCGTTCGACGCCGACCTGCGCGTCGACGAGGACGCGACCGTCGCGCTGATGGAGCATCTGAGCGCGCATGGCTCCGACGGCGTCGTCGCGTGCGGCACGACGGGGGAGGCGGCGACGCTCACCGACGCGGAGCATCTGCGCGTCGTCGAACTGGCCGTCGAGACGCTGCGCGGCCGCGGGACGGTCGTCGCCGGCGTCGGCTCCAACGACACCCGCCACGCGGTCGAGCTGACGGAGCGCGCGACGGCGCTCGGCGCCGACGCGATGCTGCACGTGACGCCCTACTACAACCGTCCCAACCGGCGCGGGATCATCGCCCACTTCGAGGCGTGCGCCAGAGCGACCGACAAGCCGATCATCCTCTACAACATCCCCGCGCGCACCGGCGTCGACATGCCGAACGACCTGCTTGCCGAGCTGGCCGAGCGGATCGAGAACGTCGTCGCCGTCAAGCAGGCGAACAACGACAACCTCGCGCCGATCGAGGGCCTGCAGCTTTACGCGGGCAACGACGACGTGCTGTGCGACACGCTGGAGCTGGGCGGGGTCGGCGGCATCTGCGTCGCGAGCCACATCGTCGGCGACGAGATGCGCCAGATGGTCGACGAGCCCGAGCGTCGCCGCGAGATCGACGCCGGCCTGCGCGACCTCTACGAGGCGCTGTCGGTGACGACGAACCCGATCGGCATCAAGACGGCGCTGAGATTGCTCGGCCACCGCGTCGGAGGCCTGCGCCTGCGGATGGTTGAGGCCGACGAGCGGGAGCTGGGGGTCTTTCGCGCAGCGTTGGAGCTGCACGGCTTGCTGGCAACGGTCTCCTGAGCGTGGCTGGCGGAACCCTGCGCGTCCTCCCGCTCGGCGGGGTGGGCGAGATCGGCAAGAACATGACGGTCGTCGAGTACGACGACCGCATCGTCGTCGTCGACACCGGCCTGCGCTTCCCGACGGCCGACATGCTCGGCATCGACCTCGTCCTGCCCGACTTCTCCTACCTGCGAGAACGCGCGGACGACATCGAGGCGATCGTCATCACGCACGGCCACGAGGACCATCTTGGCGCGCTGCCGTGGGTGCTGCGAGAGCTGGGCATGGTGAGCGATCCGCCGCCGATCTACGGCGGTCCGCTGCCGATGGCGATGGCGCGCTCGAAGCTCGACGAGCACCGCATGAGAGACGTCGATCTCGAGGACGTCGCCGACGGCGAGACGATCGAAGCCGGGCCGTTCGACATCGAGCTGGTCCACATGACGCACTCGATCCCCGACTCGAACGCGGTCGCGCTCACGACCGAGCTGGGGACCGTGTTGATCACCGGCGACTACAAGTTCGACCAGACGCCCGTCGACGGGCGCCCCGCCGACGTCTCCCGGCTCGCCGAGCTGGGCAGAGAGGGTCTGCTGCTGCTGTGCGGCGACTCGACGAACGCCGACCGCCCCGGCTTCTCGCCCTCCGAGGCCGGCGTCGGGCCGCATCTGGAGGAGGCGTTCGCGCGCTGCGAGGGCCGCATCGTCGTGACGAGCTTCGCCTCCAACATCCACCGCGTGCAGCAGGTCGTCGACGCGGCCGCCGCGCTCGGGCGCAAGGTGGCGCTCGTCGGGCGCTCGATGCGCAAGAACGTGAACATCGGCCGGATGCTCGGGCACATCGACGTGCCGGAGGGAATGCTCGTGCAGCCGCGCGAGCTCGACGACTTCCCCGACCACAAGCTCGTGATCGTCTCGACCGGCTCCCAGGGCGAGCCGCTGTCGGCGCTGCGGCGGATGGCGCACAACGACCACCGCCACATCAAGCTCCACGACGGCGACACGGTCGTCTTCAGCGCGACGCCGATCCCCGGCAACGAGCGCGCCGTCAACGACACGATCGACCGGCTCTACCACATCGGCTGCGACGTGATCACGACCGCCGACGCGCCGATCCACGCCTCCGGCCACGGCTACGTCGAGGAGCTGAAGCTGATGCTCAACCTGACGAAGCCGCGCTACGTGCTGCCGGTGCACGGCGACTTCAAGCGCATCCATCTGCACGGCCAGCTGGCCGAGGCGGTGGGGATCGATCCCGACAACATCTTCCAGGGCGAGAACGGGCTGCCGCTGGAGATCGACGCGCGCGGCGCGCGCTTCGGCGAGAAGGAGCAGTCGGGCATGATCTTCGTCGACGGCGTCGACATCGGCGACCCGGCCGACGTCGCGCTGCGCGACCGCCGCATGCTGAGCGCCGACGGCATCTTCATCGTCGTCGCGACGATCTCTGAGCAGGACGGGCAGTCGGTCGCGCCGCCGGAGGTGATCTTCCGCGGCGTGCCGTTCGTCGAGCAGGCCGACGAGCTGATCGAGGAGATCCGCGGCGCGGTCGAGGCGTCGCTGTCGCGCGCCGCCGGCGACGGCATCCGCGAGACCGACCTGGTTCAGCAGGAGCTGCACGACGACCTCGCCGCGTTCGTCTACGACAAGCTCAAGCGCCGCCCCATGGTGCTGCCCGTCGTCGTCGAGGTCTGAGGCAACCGCACGACGAAGCGCGCGCCGCCGAGGCGGCTGCGCTCGATCGCGACGGCGCCGCCGTGGGAGAGCGCGACGGCGCGCACGATCGCAAGCCCGAGACCGGAGCC
>JBQCIQ010000073.1:0-11412 GCA_051953595.1 Conexibacter sp.
GCGCGGCTAAGTGCTTGAGCGCCGCCTCGCCGATGCGGCGCAGCACCACCGTCACGACTGGAGGGGATCCACATGCGACGCGACGAGCCGAACCGCCACGGCCGCGCCGCCGACGCGCTGATCGCGAGCTACGTCCGCGAGCTGCTCGCCGACGACGGCCCGCGCGCCGACAGCGCACGTTTGCCGACGCCGATCGCGGCGAACCGTGAGGTGCAGGGCGTACCGCTCGGTGCGCAGATGCAACCCACGGAGGCAGGGATCCAATGCGCCTTGGAATGACGGTCCTGCGCGGCCTGGTCGGCGGGCTGTTCGTCGGCCACGGCACGCAGAAGCTGTTCGGCTGGTTCGGTGGCAGCGGTCCCGAGGGCACCGGCGGCTTCTTCCAGAGCAGACTCGGACTGGCGCCCGGCAGGCAGCATGCGATCGCGGCGGGCGCCGCCGAGGCCGGCGGCGGGGCGCTGCTGGCGACGGGCTTCCTCACGCCGCTCGGCGCGCTGCTGACGTCGAGCACGATGGCGACCGCGATCCGGCTCGTGCACGGCAGAAGAGGCCCGTGGAACGGCGACGGCGGCTGGGAGTACAACGCCGTGCTGATGGCGAGCGCCTTCGCGATCACCGCGGCCGGCCCGGGCCGCTGGTCGATCGACGCGTCGCGCGGACGCGAGCGCTGGGGCGACGGCTGGGCGCTCGCGCAGCTGACCGGCGCGCTCGCCGGCTCGGCGCTCGCGGTCGAGGTCGGCAGACGGCTCGCCGAGCGGGCGGCGCGCGAGCAGGCCGAGCGCGAGCGCGCGCAGCAGGCGCAGCAGGCCTCGAACGGGCGCGTGCCCGAGCGCGAGCCGGTCGCCGCGTAGGCCGGCGGCTCGCGATGGTCAGGCGGTGGCGCGCGGACGCAGCGCCGCCGCCTGGGCGCGGAACGCGGCCACCTCGCGCGCGGCGCGTTCGTCGGACCAGCCGAGGTGGCGGATCGCCAGCTCCGCGGCCGCCTCGACAGCGCCGCCTCCCGCATGTGGGCCGTAGCCGACGAGCGTGCGGCGCTGGACGACGTCCGCGAGCGTTTCGGCCAGCTCGGTGCGCAGCGAGAAGACGACCTCGGCGCCGATCGCGCCCGTCGCCGGGTCGAACGGCTCGCGCAGGGCGGGCGCGCCGTCGGCGTAGTCAAGCGCCTCGGCCGCGCGCGTGCCGTAGATCCGCAGCAGGCGGTCGGCCGTCTCCACCGGCAGGCCGCTCGTGACGCGGAAGCGCTCGCGGAAGCCGTCGAACGCGTACGAGGTCCCGCCCGGCAGCGGCAGCTGATGCGTGCGGCACTTGTCGGCCTTGCGCCCGAGCTTCTTGACGACGGCGTCGACCGTCTGCTCCGCCAGCTGCCGATACGTCGTGATCTTGCCGCCGACGATCGACAGCAGGCCCTCGATCCGCTCGCCCTCCGGCACGTCTCTGCCGGCGTGGTCGTAGATCACGTGGCTGCGCGTGATCGCGCCCTCGTCGCGCTCCTTCTCCTTGGCGCCGACGCCGGGCGCCGGCAGCGGCCGCACGCCGGCGTACGTGTAGAGGACGCGCTCGGGCGTCAGCTCGGCGTCCGGGATCAGCCGGTTCGTCTCCTCGATCAGGTAGGCGACCTCCTCGTCGGTCGCGACGACGTCGTCGAGGTCGCCGTCGTAGCGCGTGTCGGTCGTGCCGATCAGGTAGAGCCCGTTCCACGGCACGACGAAGTACGGGCGCCCGTCCCCCACGGCCTCGGCGTAGACCGCTTCGCGCGGGGCGCCGGGGAACGCCTCGACGACGAGGTGGCTGCCCTTCGTGCCGCCGATCAAGCGCTGATCGCGCGGACCGGCCGCCCCGCCCAGCACGTTGTCCACCCACGGCCCGCTCGCGTTGACGACGAGCGCGCCGCGCGCGCGGTAGTCGGCGTCGTGCAGCTCGTCGTGCAGCGAGACGCCGACGATGCGGTCGTGCGCGCGCTCCAGCCGGGTGACGCGCATGTACGGCAGCACGACGGCGCCGAGCCGGCGCGCGTCGAGCGCGTTCTCCAGCGCCAGCCGCTCGGGGTAGGCAGCCTGCGCGTCGTAGTAGGCGGCCGCGCCGCGCAGCCCGTCGGCGCGCAGGCCCGGCTCGCGCCGCAGCGCCTCGTCGCGGCTGAGCATGCGGTGGCGTTCGAGCGACTTGTCGAGCGAGAGGGCGTCGTAGGCCATCATCCCCATGCGGATCAGCGCCGGGCCGCGCTTGTGGCCTTCGTAGATCGGCAGCAGGAACGACAGCGGATGGACAAGGTGCGGCGCGATGTGCAGCAGCCGCTCGCGCTCGCGCAGCGACTCGCGCACGAGCGGGACCTCGAAGTGCTCCAGGTAGCGCAGGCCGCCGTGCACGAGCCGCGTCGAGCGGCTGGTCGTGCCGGCGCCGACGTCGCCCTTGTCGACGAGCAGCACGGACAGGCCGCGCAGCGTCGCGTCGCGGGCGATGCCGGCGCCGTTGATGCCGGCGCCGATCACGATCAGGTCGAACGGACGCTCGAACGTGCGTTGTGGCAGCGGTGCGCGCATTAGTCTCCCGCCCTCCCATCCTACGAACGAGGTGGACGTGTCGCGTTACGTGGCTGCAATCGACCAGGGGACCTCGTCGAGCCGCTGCCTGCTCTTCGACCGCGACGGGACGGTCGCCGGCGCGGCGCAGCGCGAGCACGCGCAGCTGCATCCACAGGCCGGCTGGGTCGAGCACGACCCGCTGGAGATCGTCGCGAACGCGCGCGCGGTGATCGACGAGGCGGTCGCCGCGGCCGACGCGAGCGCCGCCGACGTGGCCGCCGTCGGCATCACGAACCAGCGCGAGACGACCGTGCTGTGGGAGCGTGCGAGCGGCGAACCGGTGGCGAACGCGATCGTGTGGCAGGACGTGCGCACGGCGGCGCTCGTCGACCGCCTCGCCGACGGGGACCTCGACCGGCTGCGCGCAGTCACCGGCCTTCCGCTCTCCACCTACTTCTCGGGACCGAAGGCGCGCTGGCTGCTCGATGCGCAGCCTGAGCTGCGGGTGCGCGCGGAGGCGGGCGAGCTGTGCTTCGGCACGATCGACTCGTGGCTGCTGTGGCAGCTCACCGGCGGCGCCGCGCACCTCACGGACGTCACGAACGCGAGCCGCACGCTGCTGATGGACCTGCGCACGCTCGACTGGTCCGACGAGGCGCTGGAGCTGATCGGGATCCCGCGCGCGCTGCTGCCGCAGATCCGCTCCTCCTCCGAGGTCTACGGCGAGCTGCGCTGCGGCTGCGCGCTCGATGGCGTCCCGATCGCGGGCGTGCTCGGCGACCAGCAGGCGGCTCTGTTCGGACAGGCGTGCTTCGACCCGGGCGACGCGAAGAACACCTACGGGACCGGCTGCTTCCTGCTCGTCAACACGGGCGACGAGCCGGTCGTCACGCCCGAGCTGCTGGCGACGGTCGCCTACAAGCTCGGCGACGATCCGGCGGCGTACGCGCTGGAGGGCTCGATCGCCGTCGCGGGCGCGGGCGTGCGATGGCTGCGCGACCAGCTCGGCGTGATCGCCTCCGCCGATGAGGTCGAGGCGCTGGCGGCGAGCGTCGAGGACACCGGCGACGTGTACGTCGTGCCCGCCTTCAGCGGCCTGTTCGCGCCGCGCTGGCGCGCCGACGCGCGCGGCGCGATCGTCGGGATCACGGCGTATACGACGAAGGCGCACATCGCGCGCGCGATGCTGGAGGCGACCGCGTGGCAGACGCGTGAGGTGCTTGATGCCGTGCGCGCGAGCGCCGGGCTTGCCTGCGAGCAGCTGAAGGTCGACGGCGGCATGACGGTGGACGAGCTGCTGATGCAGTTCCAGGCCGACGTGCTCGGGATCCCGACGATCCGGCCGCGGGTGAGCGAGACGACCGCGCTCGGCGCCGCCTACGCGGCCGGCCTCGCGACCGGCGTGTGGTCCTCCACGGACGACGTGCGCGCCAACTGGCGCGAGGCGACGCGCTGGCAGCCACGCATGGAGCACGCCGAGGTCGAGCGCCGCTGCGCGCGCTGGCGCGAGGCGGTCGAGCGCTCGCTTGGGTGGGCGCGCTGACCCACGGCGGTTTCCGTCGCCGCGCGGCTGGGCACGCGCGGGGGAAGCGATCCCGACCGGAAGGAGCTGCCGTGCTCACCATCACTGACACCGCCGCGGAGGCGATCCGCGGGATCGTCGCCGCGCCGGAGATCCCGGACGGCGCCGGCCTGCGCATCGCGACGCAGCCCGACGCCGGCGAGGCCGCGCTGGAGGTGTCCGTCGCCGAGGCGCCCGCCGAGACCGATCAGGTCGTCGACGAGTCCGGCGCGCGCGTGTTCGTCGAGGCCGAAGCGATCCCGCTGCTCGACGACAAGCTGCTCGACGCGCAGATCGAGGGGACCCGGGTCGGCTTCATGCTGAGCGAGCAGCAGGTCTGAGCGGGCCTCAATCCAGCAGCAGCTTCGCGATCGCGGCGAGGCCGACGACCACGATCACCGCGCGCAGCGCCGGCGCCGGCAGGCGCCGGCCGATGCGCGCGCCGAGCTGGCCGCCGACCGCCGAGCCGACGGCGATCAGCGCGACCGCGCCCCACGCGACGTGCGCCGCGATCACAAACACGATCGCGGCGACGAAGTTCACGAGCCCCGCGAGCACGACCTTGAGCGCGTTGACGCGCTGGAGGTCGTCGTCGATCGCGATGCCGAGGATCGCCAGCAGCAGGATGCCCTGCGCCGCGCCGAAGTAGCCGCCGTAGACGCCCGTGAGGCCGGTCGCCGCGAGCGCCGGCGCGCCGCCGTGCGTCGCGCGCGCCTCCGCTCCCACCGCTCGCCGCTGCGCGAGCCGCCGGTTGATGCGCGGCTGCACGAGCACGAGCACGACCCCGAGCGCCACGAACGCCGGCACGATCGCCTCGAACGCCGACGCCGGCAGCGCCAGCAGCAGCACCGCGCCCGCGAGGCCGCCGAGCGCCGAGAACGGCGCGAAGCGCAGCAGCCGCCCGCGCTGGCCGCGCAGCTCCCGCCGGTAGCCGTACGCGCCCGAGATCGAGCCGGGCACGACGCCGAGGTTGTTCGAGACGTTCGCGGTCAGCGGCGAGTAGCCGACCGCGAGCAGGACCGGGAAGGTGACGAGCGAGCCCGAGCCGACGAGCGTGTTGATCGCCCCGGCCCACACGCCGGCGACCAGCACGAGCAGTGCTTCAAGCGGGCTCATCGGGCATGTCGGCGAGCACGCCGAGCAGCTCTCCGACGCGGCAGACGAGCAGGCGCTCCTCGTCGACCTCGACCCATGCGCCGGCGGACGCCGGGAAGACGACGTGGTCGCCCGGTCTCACCGGCATCTTCACGCCGACGTGGCCCCACCAGTCGAGCCCGTCGCCGACGGCCAGCACGATCCCGTGCTGCGGCGGCGGCTCATGCGTCCCCGGCGGCACGACCAGGCCCGACTCGCGCACGCGGTCGGGCTCGAGCTCCTTGATCACGACGCGGTCGAAGAGGGGACGCAGCTCGTGGCGCATGGCCGCGGAAGCATAGGCCCCGCGGCGGAGCGCCCGCCCGGCCGAAAGGGGGTGCGGCCGGGCGGGCGGGTTCGGGGGCGGGTCAGGTCCTCAGCTGCGCGACGATCGCTCTGACGGTGCTCGACGGGATCGCGAAGCCGATCCCGACGTTGCCGCTCTGCGCGGAGCCGGAGCCGTTGAGGATCTGCGAGTTGACGCCGATCACGCGGCCGTGGTCGTCGAGCAGCGGTCCGCCGGAGTTGCCGGGGTTGATCGGCGCGTCCGTCTGGATCACGCGGTCGATCGCGAAGCCGTTCGGCGCGTCGATGCTGCGGTCGAGCGCGGAGACGATGCCGCTCGTGAGCGTGCTGGCGAGGCCGAATGGGCTGCCGATCGCGTAGGTGGCGTCGCCGACCACGAACCGGCTGGAGTCGGCGAGCGGGAGCGGTCTGAAGGTCGCAGCGGTGTCTCGCACGCGCAGCAGCGCGAGGTCGGTCGACTCGTCACGGCCGACGACGGTCGCGGGAAGGGTCGCGCCGCCGCCGACCGCGACGGCGACCGCCGTCGCGCCCTCCACGACGTGGGCGTTCGTGACGATCAGGCCGTGAGACGAGACGACGAAGCCGGAGCCGGTCGCCTGCCCCTGGGGGCCGCGCGCGGAGATCGACGCCACCGAGCCCTTGGCGCGCGCGTAGACCTGCGCCGCGTCGAGCGCGCGGCTGCCGGTCCTCGACGTCGGCGCGGGCCGCGGCGTCTCGATCGTCGTGACGGTCGTGCTGCCGCCGCCGGCGAGCGTGACGACCGCGGCGCCGCCGCCCGCGCCGAGCAGCGTGGCGGCGACGATCGTCAGGAGGGCTCTCGGTGCGTGCATGCTCCGCATCGTGCGGGGCGACCCTGAATCCCGCCGCAAGCGCGCCTAAGCGCAGCAGAAAAGCTTGGGGTGCCGGGGTTCTCAGCGCAGCGCGCCGAGGAAGCGGTCGATCCGCTTGACGACCTTCTTCAGCGCGGCGAGCGAGGCCTGCGGGTCGCCGGGCAGCTGGAGGCCGTGGTCGAGGCCGTCGAGCTGGAGGCGGTCGAGCAGCGCGTTGTCGGGGATCGCGTCGGCGCTCCAGGTCGGGTCGGCGCTGCTGCCCACGAGCAGCGTCGGGCGGGCGGTGCGCGCGAGCGCCGCGACGATCCCCGGGCGGTCGAGCAGCGGCGTCAGCCAGATCGCCGGCAGGTTGCGGTCGGCGGCGAGGTCGGCGACGTCGGAGGAGAGCGACTTGCCGATCACGACGTCCAGCTCCGGCGGTGGAGCGTGGTCCAGCGCGCGCGTCGCGCGGTCGCGCACCCACGCGAACGGATCCTCCCCCGCCGCCGGCTCGTCGAGCACTTCCAGCACGCCGTATCCACGCGAGATCGCGACCTCCCGCGCGAACCACAGCAGCGGCGCGCGCGTCGGATAGCGCGCGCCCGGCAGCAGCACGACGCGCCGCGGCGCGTCCGGACGGTGGATGGCGGCGGGGAACCCCTCAGGCGCACCGGCGGACACGCGTCGCAGCCTATCGCCGGAAGCTGCCGGTCCGAGGGATCCGGCACGCGGCCGACTCCTCGTCCCACATGAGCCGCGTCGATCGCTTCGTGTTCGGGTCGTGCACGACCACGCTCGGGCTCTCACGTCCGACACGCGGGTTGTGCCAGTCGTATGTCAGCCGCGCAAGCCGCTCCCCGTAGCGCTCACAGATGCCGAGGAAGCCCGAATCGCAGTGTCTGTTCCACCCCGCGTAGCTGCTTCCGTAGACGGCGCACGCGAGGGGAGCGAGCAGTGCGGAGCACAGCAGGTCGGCGATCTGAAGCCCGGCGTGGTTGTCGCTGTGCCCGAACAGCGGCATGTCGACCAGTTGCTCGTGATGCGGCCTTCGCGCGAAGCGCTGCGTGAAGACCGCGTGCGCGAGCCGATGGTTGTGCTGGTAGGTCTGGCTGTCGACGACCACCACGCCACGCTCGTCGTCCTCCAAGCCGGCGTGAAACGCGCCGCAGATGAAGCGCAGCGAGCTGACGTGCATGCGCATGCCGTCGATCGGCGTGTCGAGCTGCTTGACCCAGATGCGACCGAGGACGCGACAGCCGTACCGTTCGAGCAGCCCGACCAAGCCGTCGAGCAGTCCGATGGCCTGCTTGCGTTGTCGGGAGGTCGCGTTCGCGCGGAAACCGCGACGGAGGGTGGTTCCCTTGACCTCCTCCAGGATCCCATCAAGCCACCCGCTGCGGCTGCCTCGCCTGATCGCCGGCAGGTAGAGGCGCTTCAACCCGATCCACTCGTGGGTGATTGCCATCAGGCATCGCTCAGGCATCGAGACCCCGGCGATCACCACCACCGGCTGCTGGTCGGCATCGTCGCGGGTAAGCGTCTGCGGCTTGCCCGACTCGTCGACGTAGCAGAGCTGCACCGCTACGACTGAGCTCCCGCAGAAGTAGCCGGGGCCGCACGGTGGCGGCCCCGGAAGTAGAACGACCCCGAGGGGACGCTCAGGCGTCCGGCGCGCGCGCCGCGACGCGATGTGTGTACGTGAAAGGTACACGGGAGGTGGGATCGATGGAATGGCGATGTCGGCATGCCCGGCCGACGACCTTACGGCCGAAATCGACTCGCTCAGTCGTCACCGGCGGCTTCTCCACCGCTTTTCCGCTCGACCCCGTCAAACCGAGGGCCACGTGTGCGATGCGTCACGCACGCGCCGGGACTGCCGCCGGTCGATCGACCGGGCGCTAGCGTTTCCGGTGCGATGGCGGACGACGTCGACATGCGCACCCTGCCGCCCGGTCCGAAGGGACCGAACGCGCTGACCGCGATGCGCTTCCTGCTGCGCGGCCCGCACTTCTTGGAGCACTGCCGCGCGCGCTACGGCGACGCCTTCACGATCCGCCTCAACACCGGCCGCACGGTCGTGATCGTGAGCGACCCGGCGGTCGTCAAGGAGGTCTTCCAGGGCAGCCCCGACGACCTCTACGCCGGCGCCGGCAACGTCGTGCTGAAGCCGATCCTCGGCGCGCGCTCGGTGCTGCTGCTCGACGGCCCCGAGCACCTGCGCCAGCGCCGCCTGATGCTGCCGCCGTTCCACGGCGAGCGGATGCGCGCCTACGGCGAGACGATGCGCGCGGTCGCCGAGCGCCACGTCTCCGCGTGGCCGGTCGGGCGCGACTTCGCCGTGCACCCGACGATGCAGGCGATCACGCTGGAGATCATCCTGCGGACGGTCTTCGGCGTGCAGGAGCAGGCGGACGTCGAGCGGCTTGCGGAGCCGATGAAGCGGCTGCTGAACTCGACGGATCAGCCGCTGCGGCTGCTGTCGCTCCAGTTCACGAGATCGGCCGGCGCGAAGCCGCGCAGCCCGTGGGGTCGCGTGTACGCGCTGATGGCGCCGGTCGACGCGCTGATCCACGAGCAGATCGCCGCGCGGCGCGGCGACGCCGAGCCACGCGACGACATCCTCTCGCTGCTGCTCGCCGCGCGCGACGAGGACGGCAACGCGCTCACCGACGCCGAGCTGCGCGACGAGCTGATGACGCTGCTGCTGGCCGGCCACGAGACGACCGCGACCGCGCTCGCGTGGACGGTCGAGCGGCTGGTGCGCACGCCGCGCGTCCTCGCCCGCCTGCGCGAGGAGCTGGAGAGCGGCGAGTCGACCGACTACCTCGACGCGACGATCAAGGAGGCGCTGCGGCTGCGGCCGGTCGTTCCCGGCGTGATCCGCCAGCTGCAGCGGCCGCTGACGATCGGCGGCATCGAGCTGCCGCGGGGCGTGAACATCGCGCCGTCGATCTACCTGATCCACCGCCGCAGCGACGTCTATCCCGAGCCGGACGCCTTCCGCCCCGAGCGCTTCCTCGGCGAGGACACCCCGGGGACCTATGAGTGGCTGCCGTTCGGCGGCGGGATCCGCCGCTGCCTCGGCGCGAGCTTCGCGCTCTACGAGATGCGGATCGTGCTGGAGACGGTCCTGCGCCGCGCGACCTTCGCGCGGACCGAGGCCGCGGGCGAGCCGGTCAAGCGCCGCTTCGTCACGTACACGCCGCGCGAGGGCGGACGCGTGCGCGTCACGCGTCTGGCGCCGGCGCAGCAGCCGCCGGCGCCCGCCGTGCACGCCTGAGCGCCGCACCGCGCGGGCCTCGCAGACGACCTCCGAACAGCGACGGGGCCGCCCGGAAGGACGGCCCCGTCAGCAGCGTTCCTGCAAGCGTGCTCCTACGCTCGCAAGCTTTGTACCAGAAAGATGTCTATTACCGGATTAGAATCCGGAGGGATGTCGGATCGCGAACCCGTCTGAGGACCGCGCGGTCGCCTGCCAGCGAGATGGGTTCGCGCCGCTCGTGTCGAAGCGCAGACCGGCGACGACCATGTAGACGTGGTCGCGGTTGGCGTACAGCGTGATCCACGTGCCGGGGCCCGCCTCGCCGTAGGACATCAGGTCACCGGAGGTGGCGCTCGCGTCGAGCAGTCCGCCGCCGTGCAGCGCGTAGCCGACCGAGCCGGAGCAGTCGTAGCCGACGTCATCCCAGCTCGCGTGGCCCCCGCCCCAGCGGTACGGCATGGAAGCGATGCGGTTGCCGGCGGCGATCACGGCCACGACGGCGGCCGGCGCGCCCGGCGGCGGCACGGCGGTGCCGTCCGAGCGCAGCGTCGCCGGAGCGGTCGGGGTCGCGGTGGTCGCCCCGACGGGAGCGACGACCGGGCGCGACGTGCGGCGATGCGCGTGGCGGCGCTTCGCGTAGCGTCTGCGCGCGATCACGCCGGGCGCGGCGCCGCCGCTCTGCTTCGCGCTCGCGGCCGGGGCGACCGCGCCGCCCGGCGCGGCGCCGCCGGTCGTCGCGCGCGCCGATGCCGGCAGCACGGCGAGCGCGAGCGCGGCGACGAACGGGATGGTCCGGGCGGAGAGCGACACCTGTCAGAAGGGATCGGCGCGACGCGCGCGGCGTTCGAGCCCTGCACGAAGCCGTTCAAGGCGCGGGCGGCGGCTCCTGCCGCGCGGTTCGGCACCGGACAGAGCTGGCGTCCCAGCGCTCATGCGATCCGTCACAAACGCCGACAAGGGCCACATGTCCGCGTTCTCCGGCGTGCTCCAGACGTCGCAGGGAGGGACGTTCGAGGCGCGCGTGCGCGCGCTCGTGCTGGCGAGCTTCTATCTCGCCGGCGCGACGCTCGTGCTCGTGACGATCGCCCTTCCCCACGCCGCCGACGCGAGCGAGGCGGGATTGCTCGCGATCTCGTTGAACGCGTACCTGATCGGCGGGCTGATGATGTGGCAGTCGCGGCGCATGCCGCAGCGCGCGCTGCCGTTCCTGCTCGCGTGGGGCAGCGTGCTCGTGACCGGCGTCGCGTGGTGCTCGGCCGAGCATCCGAGCCCGCTCGTGTGCTTCTACCTGTGGGTCTTCCTCTACTCGGCCTACTTATTCGAGACGCGCGTCGGCGTGGCGCAGATCGTGCTCGTCGGCGGCCTCTACGGCGCGCTGCTGCTGGGACGGCCGCCGGAGGCCGGCGCCGGCGCCTGGTGGATCGTCGGCATGGCGACGATGACGATCGCGGCGATCGTGATCCGCGTCATGCGCGCGCATGTCGAGCTGCTGATCGCGCGCCTCTCCGACGCAGCCCGCACCGATCCGCTCACGCAGCTGCCGAACCGCCGCGGCTTCCGCGAGCTGCTCGACCTCGAGGTCGAGCGCGCGCGCCGCAGCGGCGCGCCGATGACCGTGCTCGCCGCCGACCTCGACCACTTCAAGGACGTCAACGACCGCGCCGGCCATCACGTCGGCGACGCGGTCCTGCAGCAGGTGGCCGAGCTGCTGCGCGAGGGCGTGCGCCAGCTCGACGTGGCGGCGCGCATCGGCGGCGAGGAGTTCGCGGTGATCCTCCCGGGCGCCGACGCGCAGGAGGCGTTCGCGGTCGCGGAGCGGCT
>JBQCIQ010000074.1:0-7735 GCA_051953595.1 Conexibacter sp.
TCGTAAAACCACCGGGAAAACCATACGTGCGGACTCTCACGAGTACGCCCTCGCCGCTTAGCACCTAGCTAACGCCGTGAGGTTTCGGCCCCCGCCAGCCTGCCGCGGGGTCTCGCCGGAATCAGAACGCAGGCTCACCCGGCGCGGTCCGCCTCCGCCAAACCGGGGACATCTTCAGGAGGCTGGTCCCCCGCAACCCCGCCGGCGAGGCGAGCGGAGGATGAGATCAGAGCGCCGGCTACGCTCGTAGACGCCACCTTTCACGCGACCGCGGACGCGGGTTCAATTCCCGCCGTCTCCACTTTTCCCGCTGCGGGGCGCGCTTCCCGCGGCGACCAGCAGCTCGCACGGTCCCGCGAAGCCGTCCGCCGTCTCGTACTGCGAGAGCGTCTGCTCGATCTCGCTCCATGCCTCCTCGCGCTCGGCGTCGCCGAGCCCGGCGAGCATCTGGTGCAGGGCGCCGAACGACTCGCGCGCGAAGCGGACGTACTCGGCGGTCGACGGCAGCCGCAAGGGCGCGGAGACGCGCCGCACCTCGACGTCGGCGAAGGCCGCCCGCTCGAATGTCGCTTCGATCGCGCCCGGGGCGCCGAGGCTGAACGGGCCCGGCTGGCCCTGTGCCGGCGCCGGCAGCTGCGCCCGGCGGCGGACGATCGACACCGGGATCGAGAAGAAGGGATTGGCTTCGGGCGTCGAGTAGACGATGCCGGCCAGGCGGCCGCCCGGCCTGAGCGCGCGCCGCATCCCGACGAACGCGGCGTGCTGGTCGGGGAAGTAGATGAAGCCGACGCGCGAGATGACCGCGTCGAACGTTCCGGGCGGCACGTCCAGCCGCTCGCCGTCGACGACGTGCGTCTCGACGTTGCGCAAGCCGGCCTCGTGCGCGCTGCGTGCGGCGAAGGTGAGGATGTTGCTGGAGATGTCGGTGGCCAGCACGCGACCCTCGGGCCCGACGCGCCGGGCCGCCGCGAGCGTCTGGCCTCCGGCGCCGGCCGCCACGTCGAGCACGCGCGCCCCCGGGCCGACCGCGGCCATGTCGAGCATCGCCTCCGTCGCCGCGCCGAGCCACGCTTCGAGCGTCGAGCCCCAGCGGTGCCAGGGCTCGGCGGCGGTCTGCCACTGATCCGTCGTCGTGCGCTTGTACGCGTCCGGGTCGAACGTCGCGCTGCTCACGTCAACCTCCGAGCTCGATTCGAGGGCGACAAGCATTTCACGGTCGGCGACCATCGGCTTGAGCCGCCGCCCTGCTGAGCCCGACATCCGTCCACCGCCCTCCTGGACGAACGTCGCGAAGCCGATCAAACCGCCATGCTTGGTCGCCTTCGCAGTCGTCTCCCCGGGACCGACAGAACGCTCAAGCTGCTGCTCGGCACCTCCTGGATCGCCGGTCGGGTCGGCACCGAGGCGCGCGGTCGGGACGCGCGTCCGCGCTACGGGCGCTTCTTCGAGCGTCATCAGCGGCTCGCGCTCACGCTCGCGCTGGCGGCGCTGGCGTGGGGCGCCGTCTACCTGACGTGGCGCGTCGGCTGGACCGGGAGCGGCGCCAGCCCGGTCACGTTCACGATGCTGCTCGTCACCGAGCTCTACGGCTTCTGGGCGGTCGCCATGCTCACGTGGTTCTCGTGGCGGCGCACCCCGGTTACGCGGCCGCCGATCGCGAGCCAGCCGACCGTCGACGTCTACGTCTGCACGTACGACGAGCCCGAGGAGGTCGTGCTCGCGACGCTCGCCGGCTGCCGCGCGCTGCGCTACCCGCACACGACCTACCTGCTCGACGACGGCCGTCGCGAGAACATGCGCCAGCTCGCCGAGCTGACCGGCGCGGTCTACATGACGCGCCCCGACAACAGCCACGCGAAGGCCGGCAACATCAACGCCGCGCTGCCGCGCACCGAGGGCGAGCTGGTCTTCATGCTCGACGCCGACCACGTGCCGATGCCGGACGCGCTCGACGCGCTCGTCGGCTACTTCGAGGATCCGCAGGTCGGCCTCGTCCAGAGCCCGCACGACTTCTCCAACCAGGACTCGATCCAGCACTACGCGGTCGGGCGCCACGAGCAGTCGCTCTTCTACCACGTGGTCCTGCCGGGCAAGGACCGCCACGGAGCGGCCTACTGGTGCGGCTCAGCCGCGCTGATCCGCCGCGAGGCGCTGATCGGCATCGGCGGCGTCGCGACGGAGACGATCGCGGAGGACTTCCACACGACGATCCGCCTCCAGCGGCACGGCTGGACCTCGCGCTACCACGACGAGGTGCTGGTGCAGGGCCTCGCGCCGCACGACCTCGACGGCTACCTGCTGCAACGCGACCGCTGGTCGCGCGGGAACCTCGCCGTCTTTACGCTGCCCGAGTCGCCGCTGCGCGCGAAGGAGCTGAGACCGCTTCAGCGCTTCTCCTACTTCGCGAGCCTCGTCGCCTACCTCGCGCCGCCGATGCGGCTGCTGCTGCTCGTCACACTGGCGCTCGTGCTGTGGGCCGGCTGGCTGCCGATGACCGTCAACTGGACGACGCTCGCGATCCTGTGGCTGCCGGCGCTCGCGCTCAACCTCGCCGCCGGCTCGGCGCTCGCGCGCGGCTACATGCGGATCGCCGAGACGACGCACTACGAGCTGATGACGATGGGCATCTACACGCGTGCGCTGCGCTGCGTCCTGCTCCCCGGCAGAACGGCATTCAAGGTGACGCCGAAGGAGGGGATCGACCTCGGCGGCGCACACGCGCTCGGGCGCCTGAAGATGGCGTGCGCGCTCGCGGCGACGCTCGCGGCCGGGATCGTCATGCGCGTGCTCGACCTGTGGGGCGTCGGCCCGCTGCCCGACCTGCCGCCGATCGCCGAGGTGGTCGTGCCGCTGCTCGCGCTGATCGAGCTGCGCCGCATCCTGCGCACGCTCGTGCTCGTCGGCGGCCGCCGTCAGCGGCGCCTGATCTACCGCTTCGAGGGCGAGGCGCCGGCGCTCTGCCTGACGCCGAACGGGCCGATCTCGGGACGCCTGCTCGACGCGAACGCCGCCGGCCTCGGGCTGGTCGTCAGCGCGCCGATCGAGGCGGGGGCGCAGGTGCCGATCCGGCTGCAGCTCGAGGACAGCGAGGGCGCGGCGCGCGACGTCCACGTCGTCGCCGAGGTGCGCTCGTGCCGCGCCGGCGCCGACGGCTTCGTGCTGGGAACGCGGATCGTGGAGCTGGAGCCGGCCGCGCGCGTGGCGCTGATGGAGTGGTGCTACGTCGTCTGCAGCCACCAGGAGGTCCGTGGGACCCGTCCCGGCGCGCGCACCGCCGAGCCGGTCGCGCTGCCCGCTGGCGCGCAGCAGCTCGTCCGGCAGCCGTCGGCGAGCCTGGAGCCGGTCCCGGCGTCGCAGCCGGCCGCTGCCTGAGACGACCGCACCGGATCATAGGATCGCCGTCATGGCGCTTGCCGACGCCATCCGAACGGCCGTGACCGCCTCGCGCAAGCTGAGAGCGAGCTCTGCGCGCAACGAGGCGAACACGAAGGCCCTGTTGATCGAGCCGCTGCTCGGCGCGCTCGGTTGGGAGCCGGGCGACCTGGACCTCGTCGAGCGCGAGGTGAAGGTCTACGAGGGCACGTTCCTCGACTACGCGCTGAAGCTGGACGGCGTCGCGCGTGTCTACGTCGAGGCGAAGGCGATCGGGCAGCGGCTCGAGGACAAGAGATTCGTCGCGCAGACGGTCAACTACGCGAACAACGACGGCGTCGTCTGGTGCGTGCTGACGAATGGTGTGCGCTTTCGCATCTACAAGACGAACGAGCCGCTGTCGATGGACCGCAAGCTGCTGTTCGAGGTCGACCTGACCGACGAGCAGGAGCCGATCGCGAGCAAGGCGCGCATGCTGGGCTTGATCGGACGCGAGGCCGTCGCGGACGGGCGCCTCGACGCGTTCGGCGAGGCCTTCTTCACCGACGCGCGCGTGCGGGCGGCGCTCGCCCGCCTGGTCGTGCAGCCGCCGAGAGGCTTCCTCGACGTCGTCGCGCGCGAGCTTGGCCGACCGGCCGTCACGGACGACGTGCTGTGCCGCAGCCACGCGCGCGTGCTCGACGTCGACGTCCCGCCTGACGTCACGGCTCCGATGACGCGACCCTCTGAGGGCGCGAAGCTCGAGGTCGGACCTCCGGCGCCGCCGCGCGGCAGAACCTACGAGCTCGACCACCACCTCGGCAACAAGAGCACCATGATCCGCGAGCTGTGGGAGCAGTTGGACGCCTTCGCCGGGACGCTCGGCGGGGACGTCTCGCGCCGCGTGCGCAAGCAGTACATCGGTTACTTCCGTGGAAACCGGTCGTTCTTCACGACGGAGGTCCAGCAGCGCCGCGTGATCGTCTACCTGTCGCTGGCGCCCGCGGAGCTGCGCGTGTCGAGCTCCGAGCGGATGCGCGACGTGACGGGGGTCGGACACTTCGGGATGGGCGATCTCGAGTACTCGCTCGTCGACCCCGAGCAGCTGGAGGAGGTGCGTGCGCTGATCGCGCGCGCCTACGACGACACGTTGGCGCGTGCGCGCCGGCCAGGCTGAACGTGGCTACCGCCTAGTCGGTTAAACCCCTGCAAAACTGGCACCGAGATCGGGTGCTCTGTCGCTCTGAAATGATGTTTAATGGGTGGTGCGCTGAGGCCGGCGTGAGGGGCGCCGGCGGCGCACGGAGGTCCCATGGCAGACATCGCAGGCTTCGTCTCAGAGGTGCACGGCCGCTTCGGCATGCGCCCCGTCGTCCCGCTTGAGTTTCCGATCGAGATCGGCGACATCGGCACGATCGGCAACGACGGCAGGTGGAGGCCGATCACCACCGTGCGGCACCGCTTCAACGCCCACCCCGGCCGCGTGCGCCGCATCAGCGACGGACGCGTGTGGGAGCTGTGCTCGGGCGACGACGTCTCGTTCCGTCTCTACGGGCGCGGCGAGACCTCGCAGCTGATCCCCGCCGTCGCCCACGCGAAGGCGCGCGCGGAGATCACGCTCGACTCGCCCGCCGCGTTCGTCCTCGCCGCGCGCGGCGTGACCGTCCGCAGAGCCGTCGAGCTCGACGTGCTGATCGACAGAATCCACCTCGCCTACCACACGCGCCGCCAGCGCCCGGAGGAGGGGCGCTGGTACAAGGAGTTCGCGTTCGTCTTCGAGGTCGCCGACGCGGAGCGCTTCACCGCGCTGCTGCCGGCGAACGGCCACGCGCGCGTGGCGATCACGCCGAAGGGCACCGCCGGGCCGCCGCACTCGCCGGAGCAGCTGGCGTCGCTGATCCGCTTCGGGCCCGGCGCCGAGGACCTCGAGCGCACGAACCAGCGCGACGCGCACGGCCGCTTCTACCGCGCCTACAGGCTGCGCCCCGAAGTGCTGGCGCGCTGGCGCGAGGAGCCGTGGTCGCGCTCGCGCGGCGAGATCACGTTCGCGTGGCCGACGCCGTCGTTCGAGGAGACGTTCGAGGAGATCTGAGCAGCTTCCGGCAGCGCCGCTCGAGCAGCCAGGCGGCGAGCCAGAAGTGGCGGAAGGCCGGGTTCCGCGTCTGCTTGTGGTGGTAGCGGAAGTAGATCTGCTGCGCGATCACGGCGAGGCGGAAGAGGCCGAAGACCTCGTAGAACGTCCAGCGCTCGGCGCTCAGCCCGGTCGCCCCGCAGTAGCGCGCGACGATCTCCGCCCGCGTGAGCATGCCGGGCAGGTACGTCGGCTGGCGCCCGAGGAAGCGCGCGGCGCGGCCGTCGTCGGCCTGGACCCTGTAGGCGAGCGAGCTGCCGAGGTCCATCAGCGGGTCGCCGAGCGTCGCCAGCTCCCAGTCGAGCACGGCGCGCACCCGCAGCGGGTCGTCGCCGGTACGGTCGAGCACCATGTTGTCGAGCCGGAAGTCGTTGTGGATCAGGCACGTCCGCACGTCGGCGGGCTGCTGCTCGTCCAGCCACCGCATCACGCGCTCGAACGACGGCACGTTCCACGTGCGCGCTCTGCGGTAGCGCTCCGACCAGCCGGCGACCTGGCGCGCGACGTAGCCCTCGCCGCGGCCGATCGCGTCCAGGCCGGTCGCGGCCGGGTCGATCGCGTGCAGCTGGACGAGCGTGTCGACGAAGCGCTCGCTCAGCCGCCGCAGCAGCGCGGGGTCGGTCCCGACCTCGGGCGGCATCGTCGCGCGCGGGATCACGCCCTCGACGCGCTCCATCACGTAGAAGTCGCTGCCCAGCACGACGGGGTCGGTGCACAGCGCGACCATCCGCGGCACGGGGAAGTGGCCCGCGAGCGCCGCCTGGATGCGGTGCTCGCGCGCCATGTCGTGCGCCGAGGACGCCTTCGTGCCGGCCGGCGGGCGGCGCAGGATCAGCGCGCGCGCCGGATAGCGCAGCAGGTAGGTCAGATTCGACGCGCCGCCGGCGAACTGGCGCACCTCGGGCAGGCCGTCCGCGGTGTCGCCGAGCCCGCTGACGCCGGCCGCGCGCAGCCATGCGTCGACCGCGCCGACGTCGAAGGCGTCCTCCTCCCGCACCGGCCGGTCCTCGCTCATCGCGCGGCAATGTACTGGACGTCTGTTCGACTCCGCCGCAAGCGGCGCGTGAGGAATCGCGCGCCGTGGTGTCTCATCAGGCAGGAGACCCCACGAGGCGGCCTCGCCGCAAGGAGGAAGGCTCATGAGACGGATCTTGCTGCTGACGATCGGCGTGCTCGCCCTCGCGATCGCGGCGCCGAGCGCGGCATCGGCGCACGGCCGCCACCATCGCCACCACCATCACGCCAAGGCGCACCACGCGCGCGTGAAGCACTTCGGCGCGACCGCGAACGTCAACGACCCGAGCACGCCGGACGCCGGCACGGTCGACGCGTTCGCCAACGGGACGCTGACGATCAGACTGAACGACGGCACCACGGTCAGCGGCGCGGTCGACGACAGCACGGTCGTCAACTGCATGGGGGCGCAGCCGACCGCCGCGGCGTCCTCGCACGACGAGGGCGACGACGACCAGGGCGACAACGCCGGCGACGACCAGCAGGGCGATCAGCCCGGCGGCGACGACCAGGGCGACCAGGGCGACGACTCCGGCGATCACGGCCAGGCGGCGTGCGACACGACCGACCTCGTCGCGGGCGCGACCGTCCACGTCGCGATCCTGAAGCTCGGCGGCGACGGTCCCACGTTCAAGCTGGTGCTGCTGCGATCCTGACGCCGGGATGAGCCCGTCCGTCACGGTTCGTCTGCTCGCGACGCAGAGCGACGCGCGCCTCGTGGACCTGGCCCGCCAGGGCCACGAGCGCGCGTTCGAGGCGCTCGTGCAGCGCTACCGGCGCCCGCTGCTGGCGTACTGCCGGCGGGCGCTGCTGCCCGACGCGCGCGCCGAGGACGCGCTCCAGCAGGCGCTCCTGCAGGCGTGGCTCGCGCTCGAGCGCGGCGACGAGGTGCGCGACGCACGCGCATGGCTCTACCGCATCGTGCGCAACACGGCGCTCAACGCGCTGCGCAGCTCGGGCTACGACTACGCCGAGCTGACCGCAGCGCTGTCGGGCGCCGGGGCGCCGCAGGAGGACCTGGACCGCCGCATCGCCGTGCGCGAGGCGCTTGCCGGCCTCGCGGCGCTGCCGGAGCAGCAGCGCGAGGCGCTGCTGCGTACCGCCGTCGAGGGCGCCAGCCACGCCGACGCGGCGGCCGAGATGGGCGTCAGCGAGGGCGCGGTCCGCGGCCTCGTCCACCGCGCGCGCATGACCCTTCGCGCCGGGCTGACGGCGATCACGCCGATGCCGCTCGCCAGC
>JBQCIQ010000075.1:0-2858 GCA_051953595.1 Conexibacter sp.
TCGGTGAATTGACCCGCAAAGACAAGGGTTTCCGCCGAAGAAAACAGGGGTGTACACAGGACCCTTCCAACCGTGTAAGGTCTGCTCCTCAATCCGGGGAACGTGGAAGGAGTGCATCGATGCAGACGCAGCCGCTGCGGCGTCGCCGAGTCTTCGTGGTGATCGCGGCTTTGACCGCCCTGATGCTGACCGTGTGCGTCGGCGGCGTGAGCGTCGCAGCTCCCTCCGCCCATGCCGCCAGGCGTCACTCGCTGACCCTGAACGACACGGTCTCGCTTCATCTGACGAAGAAGAACGGCAATGTGCTGTACGAGAAGGGGACGGCGCGGGGCACGCTTCCCGGCACGGTCACGGCGCGCTTCGTGACCAGCATCGCGAAGGTGACCGGGACGGTGACGTTCCACTCCTCCGGCGGTGGGACGATCACGATGACGGCGGTCGGCTACCCGCAGTCCGCCGCCACGATCACGAGGCTCAGCGGCAGTCTCGCCGTGCGCAAGGGCACGGGTCGCTTCCGCAACGTGCTGGGCAGCGGGACGTTCACCGGCACCGCCAACCGTCGGACGTGGGCGGTCACCGTCCACGCCAACGCGCGGATCACCTACTGAGAGGCCCGCACCGCATGCGCTCCCGCTCGCGCCGCATCGCGGTGCGCGTCGCACTGGCCGGCCTGTGCGCGACCGGGACGCTGATGACGACGATCGGCCCCGCCGCCGCGGCGGGGCCGATGCGCGTCACGGCCGCCTTCGACCGGGATGCCTCGCTCGGCCACGCCACCGCGGTCGACGTCACGCTGCGACTCGATCCCCGGCGGCTGACGAGAGCGCCGCTCACGGAAGTGCGCTTCGCCTATCCGCGCAGCGTCGGCGTCGTGTCGAGCGGCCTCGGCCTGGCCACCTGCACACGGCCGCCGAGCGACTTCGTCAAGGTGCTGATCGTCGCGCCGCCGCTGGGAGGCTGCTCGCCGAACGCCGTGATGGCGGTCGGCACCGCCCTCGCGCTCGTCGAGCTGACGAACGGCCAGGTGATCCCCGAGTACGCGACCGTGACGCTGCTGTCGGGGCCGTTCGACCACGGTCGCCTGGACCTCGTGGCGTTCGTCGACGGGCAGCACCCGTTCGGCGCCAAGCTGGCGTTCGCCGGTGACGTGCAGGAGTCGCGCGGGCCCTACGGCGGGGAGCTGACGATGCGCATGCCGGCGCCGCCGGGGCTCGAAGACCTCGCGACGGTGTCACTGGTGGAGCTGCGGATCGTGCTCGGCGCGCACACGATCCGCTATTACGAGCGCCGCCACGGTCACCGCGTGGCGTATCACCCCGACGGCGTCGAGCTGCCGCTCAGGTGCCCACCGCACGGCTTCCGCTTCCGCGCACGCGTCGGCTTCGCGGACGGCAGTCGCCACACGGCGACGACGACGACGCCCTGCCCGCCGGCGAGCACCGCGCCGGTCCTCGGTCACTGAGCCCGCGGACGGTCGTGGCGATGCGTTCGGCGGTCGCCTCCACGTAGGCTCAGCGGGTGCTTCGCGGTCCCCTGCTCGTCCTCGCGCTGATCGTGCTCGCGTCCGCGGCCGTCCCGCCCGTGGACGCCGCCGCGCCGGTCGCGGACATGGTCACAATCGCCCCGTCCTCCGGCGGCGCGCCCAGAACGGTGACGCTCGGCGACCTCGCCGGCCGCTTCGACGTCCACGGCGTCACCTACACGGTGCGCGCAGCCGACGGCGCGACGAGCACCGTCACCGTGACGGACGGCATCTCGCTGAATGCGCTGTTGGCGGCGGTCGCGCTCGACGGGGACGCGTTCGACTACATCTCGCTCGCGAAGGCGGACGGCTCGAGCGCGATCGTGATGCGCGACGACCTCGGCGGCACCGACGAGGGTCCGCCTGTCGTGTGGGGCGACGACCAGGGCCTCCACTTCCTGCGGCCGAGCGGCGGCGACGGCGACGCGAACGGCGCCGACCTCGTGACGCTCGCCGACGGCGCGCCGCTGGCGCTCGCGCTCAAGCGGGGAAGCCCGCTCGTGCCACGGATCGCCATCTCGACGCTGCGCGCCCGCCCCGGCGAGCGGGTCCGCTTCAGCGCCTCCCTCTCGGGCGGCGCGTCGCTGGGGCCGGGGCTCGCGTACAGCTGGTACTTCGACGGCTTCGGCAGCGCGCGCGGCGCGCACGTCTCGCGTCGCTTCCCGCCGGGAGGGCCCTACCTCGTGCTGCTCAACGTCGTGCGCGGCGACGGCACGTCCGTCGGGCCGTCGGACACCGTCTCGATCCGCGTCGTGCGCCGTGGCAAGCGCCCGCCGGACGAGGCGCGCCGCGCTGCCGCGTCGCAGGGCGGAGCGAGGGACGGCGGGGCCGGTTCCGGCACGGGGGCTGGATACGGCGGCGCCGCGGGCGCCGGCGCGTCGGCGCCCTCGCCGTCGACTGGCGCGCTCTCAGCGGCCGCGCCGCGGCCCACGCCGGCTCACTCGGACGTGCCGGCGCCGCGACGCACGCCGCCCGGCAAGCTCGTCAGCGGTACCCTGCTCGCGTCGGCGGGCGCCGCGGCGGCGCCGATCGGGGCGCGCCCGGCCGCTGTGGCGGCGGCGCGCGGTGCGGCGGCGAAGGGTCCGCTGCACGTGCCGGTCGGGGTCTGGGTCGCGATCGGCCTTGTCGTCCTGCTGGCGCTCGGGTGGGCGCTGGAGTCGCGTCACACGCTTCCCTTCTGGCAGTCATGACGATCGAGCGGATCCTCTTCGACATCTCCGACGCGCTGCGCTACCCGGTGCTGCTGCTGGCCCTGCTCGCGCTCGTCGTCGTGCTCGCCGAGGTCGGCACGCTGCTCGCCGAGCTGCGCCGCCGGCGCGGCCGCGAGATCGGAAGA
>JBQCIQ010000076.1:0-5364 GCA_051953595.1 Conexibacter sp.
GGAGCACATCCTGGCCTTCGTTTTTTTTTGGGTTTTTTTGGGGTTTTTTTTTTTCGCCCCCCCCCCCGCCGCCCGGCGCCGCCCTGGTCTCGGCGCCGCCTCGCCTCCGCCAGCACCGGCCGCAGGACCGCCTCGATCTCCTCGAACTGCTGTGGCCCCGCGATCAGCGGCGGCGACAGCTGGACGACGGGATCGCCGCGGTCGTCCGCCCGGCAGATCAGCCCGCAGCGGAACAGCTCGCCGGACAGGAAGCCGCGCAGCAGCGTCTCGGCCTCCTCGTCGTCGAATGTCTCCTTCGTATCGCGGTCCTTGACGAGCTCGATCGCCTGGAAGTAGCCGGCGCCGCGCACGTCGCCGACGATCGGGATGTCGCGCAGCGACTCGAGCATGGCGCGGAACGGCGCCTCGTTCGCGCGCACATGCTCGAGGACCCCCTCCCGCTCGTAGGCGTCGATCGCGGCGAGCGCGACCGTCGTCGAGATCGGATGACCGGCGAAGGTGAAGCCGTGCAGGAACGTCTCGGTGCCCTCCATGAACGGGGCGGCGACGCGGTCGGAGACGATCATCGCGCCGAGTGGGGCGATGGCGCCGGTGATGCCTTTCGCCGTCGTGACGACGTCCGGCTGGTAGTCGTAGCGCTGGGCGCCGAACCAGGTGCCGAGGCGTCCCCACGAGCAGATCACCTCGTCGGAGATCATCAGCACGTCGAGCTCGTCGCAGATCTCGCGGACCCGCTGGAAGTAGCCCGGCGGCGGCGTGAAGCAGCCGCCGGCGTTCTGGACCGGCTCCATGATCACGGCGGCGACCGTCTCCGGACCCTCGAACAGGATGCGGTCGCGCACCGCCTCCGCCAGCGCGGACGGGTCGGCGCCCTCCGGCAGGCGGTAGACGTTCGTGTTGGGCACGTGGACCCCGCCTGGCGTCAGCGGCTCGAAGGGGATGCGCAGCGCGGGGATGCCGGTCGCGGAGAGGGCGCCGAGCGACGTGCCGTGGTAGGCGATCTCACGCGCGACGACCTTCGTCTTGTTCGGATGGCCGGTGAGCTTGTGGTACGTGCGCGCGAGCTTCAGCGCCGACTCGACCGCCTCGCTGCCGCCGGTCGTGAAGAAGACGCGGTTGAGGTCGCCGGGTGCGAGCGAGGCGACCTTCGCGGCCAGCTCGATCGCGGGCGGGTGCGCGTAGGACCAGGTCGAGAAGTAGTCGATCCGCTCCGCCTGCTCGGCGCCCGCGCGGGCGATGTCGGCGCGGCCGTGCCCGAGGTTCGAGCAGAACAGCGAGGAGAGGCCGTCGAGATAGCGGTTGCCGTGCTCGTCCCAGACGTAGCAGCCCTCGCCTCTGACGATGATCGGGACGTCGGCGTCGGCGTAGGCGCCCATCCGCGTGAAGTGCATCCACAGATGCCGCTTCGCCAGGTCCTGCAGCGTGGCCGTGGCACCCGTGCCCGGTTGCCGCGTGACCGCCATCGCGTGATCTCCTGTCCGGTATACGCCTCGGCGTACAACGGTACTCCCCGGTCACGCCTAGGAGCAATCATCCCGCCGGAAGACGAGGAGTGCGGTGGTTGTACGCCGCGTACAGCGAGGAGCGTCTAGTGCGCGACAGCCGGCGCGGCGACAGCCCGCACTGGAGCCGGCGTGAGCGCGGCGGCGACCACGACGAGCGCGAACGCGACGCCCTGGAGCACGATCCCGAGCGTGCTGCCGGGCAGCGGGTCGCCGAAGACGATGATCCCGCCGGCGATGCCGGCGACGTTGGCGGCCGTCCCGGTGAGCGCGATGACCGGCACCGCCTCGCCCTCCTGCAGACCCTTCGCGGAGGCGTAGAAGGCGGCGATCGACGCGGCGATCGCGACGAGCGTCCATGGGCTCAAAAGGGCGATGAAGAATCCCTCTTCGCCGGCGAGACCGGTGATCGCCTTGATCGCGACGTCGGAGACGCCGAACAGGACACCTGCAGCCGCTCCGAGCATCACGCCGTGGTGATGGTCGGGCGCGCCGATCCGCTTGCCCATGATCAGCAGCGCTCCAAAGGCGACGAGGCCCGCCTCGAAGGCGATCATCCCCGGCAGCGAGAACTGCGAGTGCGCGCCGTGCACGGCCGGCAGCGTGACGGCGAGCAGCACGAGCCCGAGCGCGGTGAGGCCCAGGCCGGCCCACTGACGCGGGCCGACGGCGAAGCCGAAGATCCGCTCGGCCATCACGGCGAGCAGCACGACGCCGCCTGCCAGAACGGCCTGGACGACGGACATCGGCGCAAGCGCGAGCGCGCCGACGTGCAGGACCCAGGCGCCGACAGCCACCAGCATGCCGATCGCGAACCAGCGCGAGCGGAACAGGTCGCGCGCCGAGCTGAGCGGGTGGTGGACATGGACGGCAGGCGCCGCGCACGCCCCGCGATGCTTGTAGAGGAACGCGAGGTTCGTGGTGAAGGCGCAAGCGAGCGCGAGCAGGATGCCGAGATAGATCGTCATGGGTTCAGCGAACGTCCGGTACGCCGATCTTCGGCAGCGCGGAGCGACCGCTTGAGTTGGTCCCCTGGATCGCGACAGAGTACCGACCTGGCTTCGCGGACGATAAAGCTGGAGGCTGGCGCAAGACTGTTGGCATGTGCGCACTTCTCGACAGACCGCTGCTGCTCGTCGACGTCGACGGCGTCATCTCGTTGTTCGGCTTCCCGCCCCATGCGCGGCCGGCTGGGCGATTCGAGTTGGTGGACGGCATCGCCCACTTCCTTTCGGCGAGCGCCGGCGAGCACCTGCGTCTCCTCGCGGACGCGTACGAGCCCGTGTGGTGCACCGGCTGGGAGGAGAAGGCGAACGAGTACCTGCCGCGAGCGCTGGGGCTCGACGGACCGTGGCCCTACCTGTCGTTCGAGCGCGCGGCCGGCCCCGGCGTGAGCACGCAGGGCCACTGGAAGCTCGACGCGATCGACGGCTGGTGCGGCGAGCGGCCGCTTGCCTGGATCGACGACGCGCACGGGGACGCGTGCGCGGCATGGGCTGCGGAGCGCGAGACCGGCGGCGCGCCGACGCTGCTCGTGACGACGGAGCCGGCGGTCGGGCTGACCGCGACGGATGTCAGACGGCTGTTGGCGTGGGCCGATCGGCTGCCTTCCACGCCCGCACCGAGAAGTACGCGAGCGTCCCGTACAGCGCCGTGAGTGAAAGGTCGAACGCTCTCGCGAGGACGAGCAGCGTGACGTAGAGGACTCCCGGATGAAGGGTTCCCACGGCCGCGTCGACCGGCAGGAAGACGAGCGCGAACACCACCCAGCCGCACAGCAGCAGACCGGCGGTGCGCCACCAGTGGCCGCGTACGAGCTCGACGCTGCGCATGACCGCGTCGAACGGCCCCGTGCGCTCGACGACGGCGATCTGCGCGCCGAAGTAGCCCGCGACGACAAGCCAGATGCCGGGGAGAAGCAGCACGATGAAGCCGACCACCACGATGCCCGCGTAGAAGATCGACGCGCCGACCGCCGCGGGGAAGCGTGGACCGGCGGTGTGCAACACCTCCCGAACGTCCGGCAGACGTCCCTCGCCGAGCGACCGCACGACGGCGACGTGAAGCGCTGTGACGAGGACCGGCATCAGCAGCTCCAGGAGCGTCGCCACGACGGCCGTCGTGGCCGTGACGGTGACCTGACCGCCGAGGCCGTTGCGCCACACCCCGTCCACGAGGATCACGACTGGGGCGACGATGATGAGCGTCAGCGACAGGAACAGCCCGGAGTGTCGGCCGAACAGCATGACCGCGCCCGCGAGCAGCTGACCGGGCGTGCGAGGGACGGTGAGGTCGAGTCGGTCGGTCCCGTTCATCGGCGCGCGCCCCGCGCGAGGATCACAAACCCGGCACTCGCACCGGCGACCCCGCCCACGAGCGTGGCGGCAAGGTCGGCGATCGTGTCGTAGTAGGCCCGCGCGTGCGCGCCGGCACCGTACAACAGCGGGTACTCGGCCAGCTCGACCAGCAGCTCGGCGAGCGAGACGACGCCGAGGGCGAATGCGAGAGCGAGCCACCACGCACGGACCCAGCGGCGTACGAAGAGGAGCGCAGCGGCGGCGAGCACTGCGCCGGCGACGACGTGCTGTGGGCTGCCGAGCCAGTCAGGCGACATCGGCGGCTGCAGAGCGATCGGCGGCCAGCTCGGCGGCTCTGTGCTGCCACGCGGGGAGGCCGCGCTTGGCTTGGGGACCGAGGATCAGAGCCCAGAGGCGGGCGAGCGGGCCGTGGATGTAGATCGTGTTCACGAGGCGGATGCCGGCGGGCGAGCCGTCGCGCGCGGGCAACGGTTGCAGCTCGTGCCGGTGTCCCATGCGCGCGCCGGGCAGGCGCGACTCGTCGGTGAAGACGCGCTCCGGCTCGACCTCGACGAGCGTGAAGCGGAGACGGAGTCCCGTGCGGAAGCGGACGCGGGCGCGGGAGCCGGCGACGAAGGGGCCGTCGAGCGCAGCGGACGCGAGCGCGTCGTTCCACAAGGGCCACGCGGAGGCGTCGGCGTAGGCGCGAGACCAGACCGCGGCGGCGGTCACGCCGGGAGCGTCGCAGCTGCTCGACGTGCTCCACATCGAGCGGGAACGCTAGAGACGGTCCGCCCCGCCGTGCGCCGGCAGGCGGACCGTCAGAAGCGCGGGGACGGCTAGGACTCGGAGGGACCCTCGTCCGGCACGTCGAGCTCGGCAAGCTCCTCGGCGAAGCCGTGGCTGTCGCCGTTGCCGGCGCCGATGCCGTCCAGCTCCGCCAGATCGGCCTCGAGGCCCGAGCCGAAGCCCTGCAGGCCCTCGCCGTCGGTGAGGCCCAGCTCGGCCGCGAGGTCGTCGTGGTCGAGCAGGCCGACGTCGTCGATCCCGCGGGGCAGCGGCTCGGCCGGCTCGATCTCGATGCGACGGTAGCGCTTGAGGCCCGTCGCGGCCGGGATCAGCTTGCCGATGATGACGTTCTCCTTGAGGCCGTTGAGGCGGTCGATCTTGCCCTCGAGCGCCGCGTCCGTCAGGACCTTCGTCGTCTCCTGGAAGGAGGCCGCCGACAGGAACGAGTCGGTGTTGAGCGAGGCCTTCGTGATGCCGAGGATGATCTCCTCCGCCTGGGCCGGCTCGCCGCCGCCGTCGATCACGGCCTGGTTGATCTTCGCGTACTCGTGCCGGTCGACGAAGACGCCCGGCAGCAGGTCGGTGTCGCCCTTCTGGTCGACGCGGACCTTCTTGAGCATCTGGCGCACGATCAGCTCGATGTGCTTGTCGTTGATGTCCACGCCCTGCGACTTGTAGACCTCCTGCACCTCTCTGACGAGGTACAGCTCGGTCTCCGTGCGGCCGCGGATCGCCAGCAGCTCGTGCGGGTACAGCGAGCCCTCGTTGAGCTGCGT
>JBQCIQ010000077.1:0-10747 GCA_051953595.1 Conexibacter sp.
GACGCCGACCGCGGCGCCGACGCACGCCGCGCCCACGCTGCCGCGCACGGGGCTTGACGCCCGGTGGCAGGCTGCGGTGGGCGCGGCGCTGCTGCTGTGCGGCCTCCTCCTGCGCGTCCGCACGCGGCCGCGCTGAGGGCGCTGCCTAGCGGTGCCGGTGGTGGCGCTGCGGCGCCGGCTTCATGACGGCCTGCACGAGCAGGTCGCAGCCCTCGCTCTGCGTCGAGGCGGTGAAGGCGCCGCCGAGCGTCGGCGAGAAGATCAGCTGAGCGTTGCCGCCGCCGGAGCAGTACAGCGTCGACGCGGCGGTCGAGTCGATCGCGAGGTAGTCGCCCTTGTGGACCTTCACGTGTGCGGGGAACTCCTCGATCGGGTTGCTCTCGTCGAAGCCGCGGCCCTCGATGTGGACGGTCGGCCCGGTGCCGACGCCCTTGCCGAAGCCGGCGAAGTCGCCGAGCGAGGGGTCGTAGCCGAGCTGCTTGAGCTTGGCGAGCCGGAACGTGAGGTCGCCGGGCGCGCCGGCGCGGACGCGGAACTTCACGATCGTGCCGTTGCGCGGGGCGGTGAGGCCGCCGGCGACGGCGTCGCCCATGTCGATCGCGACGCGCGTGCACGCCGGCGTCGCGTCGTCGCTGCCGTCCTCCTTGCAGTTGTGCGCGGGAGCGGAGTTGGACGGTTCGTGGTCGAGGCGGGTGCCGAACGTGTAGGTCTTCGCGTGGCTCGCGGCGGGGACGAGCAGGAGCGCTGCGACGGCTGCGACGGCGGAGACGAGGCGGATGATGCGGGTCATGACGGTCCCTCCTTGTGAGGACGACGGTGGACTGGGTTCCTGCCATCCATCGTCGGCCGGCGGGGCCGTCGCGTCGTTCGCGCGCGCGACGCGCGCTGTGTCAAGTGCGCGACACAGGCCGCTGCGCCGCGAAGCGCGCGAACCAGTCGAGCGCCTGCGGGTTTCTGAGGCTGTCGCGGCTGGCGGCCTGCGCCGGGTCGGTCCCTTCGAGGATCCGCTTGACGGGGATCTCGAGCGCCTTGCCGGACAGCGTGCGGGGGATCTCGGGGACGGCGTGGACCTCGTTCGGGACGTGGCGGGGAGAGCAGTCCTCGCGGATGCGCGCTGCGATCCGCTTCGTCAGCTCGTCGTCGAGCTGCGCGTCGGGGCGCAGGACGACGAACAGCGGCATCCAGCCGTCGACGTCGATCACAAGCGCGTCGACGACCTCGTCGAGCGCGAGCACCGCGCGATAGATCTCGGCGGTGCCCATGCGCACGCCGCCGCGGTTGATCGTCGCGTCGGAGCGGCCGCTGATGATCGCGGTGCCGCGCTCGGTGATCTCGATCCAGTCGCCGTGGCGCCAGATGCCGGGGTACATGTCGAAGTAGGAGTCGCGGTAGCGCTCGCCGGTCGCGTCGTTCCACAGGCCGATCGGCATCGACGGCATCGGCTCCGCGATCACCAGCTCGCCGACCTGGCCGATCAGCGCTCTGCCGTCGGGATCCCACGACTCGACCTTGCAGCCGAGCGAGGCGGCCTGCAGCTCGCCGCGGTGGACGGGCAGCGTGGGGACGCCGCCGACGAACGCGGTGCAGACGTCGGTCCCGCCGGAGGTGGAGAACAGCCACGTGTCGGCGCCGAGGTGGTCGGCGACCCACTGGAAGCCCTCGGGCGCGAGCGGGGATCCGGTCGAGCCGACCGCGTGCAAGGCGCTGAGATCGCGGCCGCCTGCTCTCGGCTCGACGCCGTCCTTCTGGCACTGCGCGATGTAGCCCGCGGAGGTGCCGAAGATCGTCACGCCCGCCTGCGCCGCGAGGTCCCACAGCACGTCCATGCTCGGGTGCGCGGGCGAGCCGTCGTAGAGCACGACCGAGGCCGGCGTGAGCAGCACGCCGAGCAGGAAGTTCCACATCATCCAGCCGGTCGTCGTGAACCAGAAGACGCGGTCGTCGGCGTGCGCGTCGAGGTGCAGGTGATGCTTCTTCAGCTGCTCCAGCAGGATCCCGCCGTGGCCCTGCACGATCGCCTTCGGGAGGCCGGTCGTGCCGGACGAGTAGAGGACCCAGAGGGGGTGGGCGAACGGGACGCGCTCGAAGGTCAGCTCTGCGTCGGGCGGGCCGAGGAAGCCGTCCTCCCAGCCGGAGCCGTCGAGGTAGCCGAACCTGACGAGCCGGCCGCCGACCTGTGCTGCGATCTCGGCCACCTGCGCGGAGCGGTCGAAGTCGCGGCCGTTGTAGCGGTAGCCGTCGACCGCGAGCAGGACGGCCGGCTCGATCTGCTGGAAGCGGTCGATCACGGAGCGCGCGCCGAACTCGGGCGCCGCGCTCGACCACGTCGCGCCGAGCGAGGCGGTCGCGAGCATCGCCGCGATCGTCTCGGGGATGTTCGGCAGGTAGGCGACGACGCGGTCGCCCTTGGTGACGCCCTGCGCGCGCAGGCCGGCGGCGATGCGGGCGGTGAGCGTGCGCAGCTCGCCCCACGTCATCTCGGCGAGCGGGCGGCTCTCGGAGGCGTGGCGAATCGCGACGGCGTCCCGGTCGCGGTCGCGGAAGACGTGCTCGGCGTAGTTCAGCTGGACATCGGGGAACCACTCGGCGCCGGGCATCTCGCGGCGGGCGAGCACGCGCTCGGGCGAGCCGTCGGCCTGCACGTCGAAGAAGTCCCAGATCGAACGCCAGAAGGCCTCCAACTCGTCGACCGACCAGCGCTGGAGGTCGGCGTAGCCGGCGAACGTGCGGCCGACGCGCGGCTCCAGCCAGCGCTGGTAGCGCGTGAGCCAGGCGCGCTCGACGCGTTCGGGCGTGGGGGTCCAGAGGATGAGGGGCGCTCCACTCATGGCGCCGCGCCCGCCTTCAGCAGCAGGTCGCAGTAGCCGTCGGCGATCTGCTCGGGGCTGAGGCGCCCGCGCGGGCGCAGCCACGTCGCCGTGTGGTTGACCATCCCGAGCAGCGCGAGCAGCGTCAGCCCGCGGTCGGCGAACGTCATCGTCCCGTCCTGCTCTCCCCGTGCCAGCACGTCGTCGAGGATCTTCTCGAACGCCTTGCGCTGGCGGCGCACGTCGCGCCACTGCGGCTCGCGTTCGATCGCGTGTCGCTCCTGCGCGAAGACGGCCATGTGGTCGCGGTGCGCCGCGAGGTGCGCGAGCCATGCGCGCAGCAGCTCGTGCAGGTGCTCGGTCGCGGGCGCCTCGCGGGACACGATCGCGCGTGCCTGCTCCAGCAGCGGCTCCAGCAGCTCGTCGCAGATGCGGAACAGCAGCTGCTCCTTGCTCCCGATGTAGTGGTAGAGGCCGCCGGCGGCGAGCCCGGTCGCCTGCGTGAGGTCCTGCATCGAGGTCGCCTGGTAGCCGCGCTCGGCGAACAGCCGCGCGGCGGTCGCGATCACCTCCGCCTGGCGGCGGTCGTAGCGGGCGCGCAGGGCCGGGCGGGTGGGCGGAGCGGCGGCGGGCATGGTCGTCGCCAGCCTAGCGCATGTACCGAACAACCATTCGAATTTCGAACGATCATTCGGTAATGTGAACGGCTATGGACTTCGACCTCTCCGACGACCACCGCCTGATCCAGCGCACCGTGCGCGAGTTCGCGACGCAGGAGGTCGCGCCCGTCGCGGAGGAGCTGGACCGCGAGAAGCGCTTTCCGTACGAGATCGTGCGCAAGCTCGGGGGGCTGAACCTGATGGGGATCCCGTTCCCGCAGGAGGTCGGCGGGGGCGGCGGCGACACGCTCGCCTACGCGCTCGCGGTCGAGGAGCTGACGCGCGTCGACTCCTCGGTTGCGATCACGCTGTGCGCGCACACGTCGCTCGGCACGCAGCCGATCTACCTGTTCGGCAGCGAGGAGCAGAGAGCCGAGTGGCTGCCACGCCTGTGCAGCGGCGAGATCCTCGGCGCGTTCGGGCTGACCGAGCCGGAGGCCGGCTCCGACGCCGGCAACGTCAAGACGCGCGCGCGCCTGGAGGACGGCGAGTGGATCGTGAACGGCGCCAAGCAGTTCATCACGAACGCCGGGACGGACATCAGCGGGGTGGTGTGCATCACGGCGGTGACCGGTGTGGACGCGGAGGGGCGGCCCGAGATCTCCAACCTGATCGTCCCCAACGGCGCCCCCGGCTACGAGCAGGGCGAGCCGTATCGCAAGATGGGCTGGAACGCGTCCGACACGCGCCCGCTCACGTTCACCGACTGCCGCGTCCCGGAGGCCAACCTGCTCGGCCCGCGCGGCGGCGGCTTCAAGCAGTTCCTGCACGTGCTCGACATCGGGCGCATCGGCGTCGCGGCGATGGGGCTCGGGCTGGCGCAGGGCGCCTTGGACCAGGCACTCGCGTACGCGAAGGAGCGCAAGGCGTTCGGCCAGCCGATCTCGAAGTTCCAGGCGATCCAGGCCAAGCTCGCCGACATGGCGACCGAGATCGAGGCGGCGCGGCTGCTCGTCTACAAGGCCGCGCGCCTCAAGGACAAGAGAGCGTCGTTCACGCTCACCGCCGCGCAGGCGAAGCTGAAGACCGGCCGGCTCGCGGTGCGCTGCACCGAGGAGGCGGTGCAGATCCACGGCGGCTACGGCTACATCGAGGAGTACCCGGTCTGCCGCTTCTACCGCGACGCGAAGATCCTCACGATCGGCGAGGGGACCGACGAGGTCCAGCAGATGGTGATCGCGCGGGCGCTGGGGGCGTGAGCGGGATGGCCGTGCTCGTCTGGACGCTTCCGCAGGCCGTGCGCATCCGCGAGGTCGGTCCGCGCGACGGCTTCCAGAACGAGCCGGAGACGATCCCCACCTACGACAAGGTGCGGTTGATCGATCAGCTCGGCCGCACGGGCCTCAGACGCATCGAGGTGACGAGCTTCGTGCGCCCCGACGTGATCCCGCAGCTCGCGGACGCCGCCGCCGTGCTGGAGGCGATCGACCTGCCCGACGACGTGAGCGTGAGCGTGCTCGTCCCGAACGAGCGCGGGCTCGACAACGCGCTGCATCACCGCGACCGCATCGACGAGATCAACGTCTTCCTGTCCGCGTCGGAGACGCACAACCGCAAGAACGTCAACCGCTCGATCGCCGAGTCGCTGGAGGGCGTCGCGAAAGTGCTGGAGCGGGCGCGCGGCGAGGGGCTGCGCTGCGAGGGCGTCATTTCGACCGCGTTCGGCTGTCCCTACGAGGGGTTTGTGGATCCGGCGCGCGTCGCCGAGATCGCCTGTGCGCTGCGCGACGCCGGCGCGCAGGAGATCGGGTTCGGCGACACGACCGGGATGGCGAACCCGCGGCAGGTGGGCGAGCTGTTCCCGCGCTGGCGCGACGCGCTCGGTGGCGAGGTCGAGCTGACGGCGCACTTCCACAACACGCGCGGGCAGGGGCTCGCGAACGTGCTGGCCGCGTTGCAGGCCGGCGTCGACTCGTTCGAGTCCTCGTTCGGCGAGCTGGGCGGCTGCCCGGTCCCCGCGGGCGCGACCGGCAACATCGCGACCGAGGACCTGGTCTCAATGCTGGAGGAGATGAGAATCGCGACCGGCGTCGACCTGCCGGCGCTGATCGTCGCCTCCGGCATGGTCGCCGACGTCCTCGGCCGGCCGCTCGGGTCGCATACCTTGGTGGCCGGGCCGGTGGACTGGCGGCGGTGACCGCGTGTTCGGCCGCGTCCTGATCGCCAACCGCGGCGAGATCGCCGTGCGCGTGATGCGCACGCTGCGGCGGCTGGGGGTGGAGAGCGTTGCGCTGTTCACCGACGTCGACGCGGATGCCGTGCACATCCGGGCTGCGGACCGGGCGGTGCGGGTGGGCTCGTATCTGGACATCGAGGAGGTGGTCGGAGCGGCGCTCGCCGTCGGAGCCGACGCGATCCACCCCGGCTACGGCTTTCTCTCCGAGCGCCCGGCGTTCGCGCGCGCTTGCGCCGAGGCGGGGCTGACGTTCGTCGGGCCGAGCGCGGAGGCGATGGCGCTACTGGGCGACAAGGTCGCGGCGAAGGCGGTGGCCGCGCGCGCCGGCGTGCCGGTCGTGCCGGGTTTGTCCGGCGACGCGTTGACGGACGAGGAGATCATCGAGTGGGTGGAGCGTGCGCGTCTCCCCGTCTTGTTGAAGGCGGCCGCAGGCGGTGGGGGGAAGGGGATGCGCGTCGTGCGCTCTCTTTCCGATCTCCCCGAGGCGATCGGCGCCGCGCGGCGCGAGGCGGTGGCCGCGTTCGGCGACGACCGGCTGCTCGCGGAGCGCTACGTCGAGCGCTCCCGCCACATCGAGGTGCAGGTGATCGCCGACGCGCACGGCACCGTCCTGCACCTCGGCGAGCGCGAGTGCTCGTTGCAGCGGCGCCATCAGAAGGTGATCGAGGAGGCGCCGTCGCCGGTCGTCTCCCCGGAGCTGCGCGCGCGGATGGGCGAGGCGGCCTGCGCGCTCGCGCGCGCCGCCGGCTACGTCGGCGCCGGCACGGTCGAGCTGATCGCCCCGCGGGACGACCCGGGGTCGTTCTACTTCCTTGAGGTCAACGCGCGGCTGCAAGTCGAGCATCCGGTGACGGAGCTGGTCACCGGTCTGGACCTCGTGGAGCTGCAGCTTCGCGTCGCCGCCGGCGAGCCGCTGCCGCTCGCGCAAGACGACGTGACGCTGAGCGGACACGCGGTCGAGGCGCGCGTGTACGCGGAGGATCCGGCGAACGGGTTCCTGCCCTCGACCGGGCGTGTGATCGCGTACCGCGCGCCGTCCGGCGCGCGCGTCGACTCGGGCATCGAGGAGGGGTCCGAGGTCACCGCTCACTACGACCCGCTCCTGGCGAAGGTGATCGCCTCCGGCGCCGATCGCTCGGTGGCGCTTGCGCGCCTCGATCGCGCGCTCGCCGAGCTGCGCGTCGTCGGCCCCACGACGAACGCGCCATGGCTGCGCGCGCTGCTCGCCCGGCCGGAGGTGCGGGCGGGGGAGCTGGACACGACGCTGATCGAGCGACTTGGCCCGGCCGTCGCTTCGCCCACGCTCGTGGACGACCTGCCCGGCCTTGCGGTGCTCGCGCTGCTCGGCTCGCCCGCCTCCGACGACTCGTGGGATGCGCTCGACGGCTGGCGGCTCGGGGGCGTGCGGGCGCCGGCGCGGATGCGGCTCGACGGGCCATCCGGCTCGGCCCTCGACGCGGTCGCGCCTGCCGTCGGCGTGCGCCGCGTGCGGGACGGTTTGGGCATCGAGGGGGAGGGCGGGGTGCTGCGGACCGTGGAGGTCTATCCCGACGGTGCGGCGGTGTGGCTCGTGGATGGCGGGGTGCCGACGCGGTGGTCGGTGGCTGTCGACCGCGCCCGCGGGTCCGGCGCGGCGGGCGGCTCCTTGGACGCCCCGATGCCCGGCACGGTCATCGACGTGCGCGTCGCGCCGGGCGCCGCGGTCGCGGAGGGCGACACGCTCGTGATCCTCGAGTCGATGAAGATGGAGCTGGCGATCCAGGCCCCGGCCGACGGCGTCGTCGCCGAGGTGTTCGTCGCGACGGGCGACCGCGTCGCCCAATCCGCTCCGCTCGTCGCGCTCGAAGCTGGATCTGTGTGCGACAGCGTCGAAATACCGACTCAGATGCACGCAGGTCGCGGGGTGAGCGCGTGATGGTGCTGCACACGCACGCGCGGCCGGGGACGCCGGAGTTCACCGCGAACGCCGAGGCCCACGCCATCCTCGTGGCCGATCTGCAAGCGCGGCAGGCCCGAGCCGCGCTGGGAGGGGGCGAAAAGGCGCGCGAGCGCCACACCGCCCGCGGCAAGCTCCTCCCCCGCGAGCGGATCGACCGCCTCGCCGACCCCGGCAGCCCCTTCCTGGAGCTGAGCCCGCTCGCCGCCGAGGACATGTACGACGGCGCCGCCCCGGGCGCCGGCGTCGTCGCGGGGATCGCGCGCGTCCACGGCCGCGAGGTCGTGGTCGTCGCCAACGACGCGACGGTGAAGGGCGGCACCTACTACCCGATGACGGTCAAGAAGCACCTGCGCGCGCAGCGCGCGGCGCTGGAGAACCGCCTCCCCTGCATCTACCTCGTGGACTCCGGCGGCGCGTTCCTGCCGATGCAGGACGAGGTCTTCCCCGACCGGGAGCACTTCGGGCGGATCTTCTTCAACCAGGCCACGATGTCTGCGATGGGGATCCCGCAGATCGCTGCGGTGATGGGCTCGTGCACGGCCGGCGGCGCGTACGTCCCGGCGATGAGCGACGAGACGGTGATCGTCAAGCAGCAGGGGACGATCTTCCTCGGCGGCCCGCCGCTCGTGAAGGCCGCGACCGGGGAGGAGGTCACGGCGGAGGAGCTGGGCGGCGGCGAGCTGCACGCCAGAACCTCCGGCGTCGTCGACCACCTCGCCGAGGACGACGACCACGCGCTGCGGATCGTGCGCAGCATCGTCGGGACCCTTCCCTCGAAGCCCGAGACGCCGTGGGCCAAGCAGGCCGTCGAGGCCCCGGCGGTGGACGAAAGCACGCTCTACGGGGCGGTCCCGCCCGACAGCCGCACGCCCTACGACCCCCGCGAGGTGATCGCCCGCATCACGGACGGCAGCCGGTTCCACGAGTTCAAGGCCGAGTACGGCACCACGGTCGTGACCGGATTCGCCCACGTCCACGGCCACCCGGTCGGGATCGTGGCCAACCAGGGGATCCTCTTCAGCGCGTCGTCGCTCAAGGCCGCGCACTTCGTCGAGCTGTGCGACCAGCGCGGCGTCCCCCTGCTGTTCCTGCAGAACATCACCGGCTTCATGGTCGGTCGCGAGTACGAGGCCGGCGGGATCGCGAAGGACGGCGCCAAGCTCGTCGCGGCCGTCTCCACCACGCGCGTCCCTAAGCTCACCGTCATCGTCGGCGGCTCCTTCGGCGCCGGCAACTACGGCATGTGCGGCCGTGCGTACGACCCGCGCTTCCTGTGGACGTGGCCGAACGCGCGCATCTCCGTGATGGGCGGCGAGCAGGCGGCGACGGTCATGACCGAGGTCGGCCAGCCGGAGGTCGGTGCGCAGCTGAAGGAGCAGTACGAGCGCCAGGGCCACCCCTATTACGCCACCGCCCGCCTGTGGGACGACGGCGTGATCGACCCGCTCGACACGCGCCGCACGATCGGCCTCGCGCTCGGCGCCTGCGCCAACGCGCCGCTCCCGCCCCGCGCCGCACCGGTCTTCCGCATGTAGCGCGGACGCGCCGGTCCCTAGGTATAAGCAGAAGGGTGGAGGAGGCGCTGACCGCGTGAGGAGGCTGGGACGCTTCGCCGCGCGGCGCCCGGTCTGGGTGCTCGGCATCTGGGCCGTGGTCTTCCTGATCGCGCTGCTGACGGCGTCCAACGCCCGCCGGCAGATCCACGAGACCGACCTGCGGATCCCCGGCAGCGCCTCGCAGCGCGCGGCGCACCTGACCGAGACGCAGTTCGGCAGCACGATCGCGCTCGCGGTCCTGCTGATCGGCAGACAGCAGACGGTCGACAGGCTCGGCCCGCAGATCGTCGAACGGCTCGACCGCATCGACGGTGTCGAGGTGCTGAGCCCGTGGGACCGCAGCGGCAGGCGCATCCTCAGCGAGCAGCGCGGTCAGGCGCTGCTGACGCTGCAGATCGCGAAGCCGCTGCGCACGATCTTCGACCAGACGACCCCCGCGGTCGAACGCGCGCTGAAGCCCTACAGAGGCCGAAACGGTATGCGCATCGAGCTGACCGGCCAGGCGCCGCTGATGCGCGCGATCAACGCGGAGGCGCTGCACGCGCTCGACAAGGGCGAGCTGATCGCGCTGCCGATCCTGCTGATCATGCTGCTGGCGATCTTCCGCAGCCCGGTCGCGGCGCTCGTGCCGGCGGTCAGCGGCCTGCTCGTGACGAGAGTCGGGACCGCGTTGATGGGCCTGATCGGTCGCGTCGCCGACATCGACGCGCTCGCGCTCAACATGGTCGCGATGCTCGGGCTCGCGCTCGGCGTCGACTACTCGCTGCTCGTCGTCTCGCGCTTCCGCGAGGAGCTGGCGAACGGCCGCAGCGTCGCCGACGCCGTCGAGGAGACGGCGGCCCGCGCCGGCCGCACCGTCCTGTTCGCCGGGACGGCGCTCGCGATCGGGATGCTGACGGCGCTGCTGCTGGCGCCCGGCTCGCTGCTCGTCTCCTCGGCGCTCGGGCTGTTCGTCGCGACGGTCGTCGCCGTCGTCGTCGCGCTGCTGGCGATGCCGGCCGGCCTGATGGTGCTCGGCACCGATGTGAATCGGTGGCAGTTCGGCGGCGCGCGCACCGCCAGCCCGTGGGTCGCGATCGCCGAGCGTGCGCTGCGCCGTCCGGCCGCGGCAGCGTTCTTCGTGCTGCTGCCGCTGCTGGTGCTGAGCGTGCCGGCGATCGGGCTGAACACCGGGCCGCCGAGCATCGACAACCTGCCGCCGCACAACGCGGCGCGCGTCAGCTTCGAGCGCTTCCAGCAGGCGCGCGGCGCCGGCTACGCGGCGCCGTTCGAGGTCGACTTCCGCACGCGCGGTCCGATCACCACGACCGAACGGCTGCAGGCGCTCGACGACTTCCAGCGCCGCGTGAGCGCGCTGCCGGGCGTCGCGTCCGTCATCGGCCCCGCCGTGCTGCTCAGACGCACCGACCAGCTGCGCCGGCTCGCGACGGGGCTGCTCAACTTCAACGGCCCGCTCAACCGGCTGGAGGAAGGCCTGCGCGGCGCGGCGACCGGCACCGCGCGCCTGCACACCGGGCTCGCGGCTGGCGCCGACGGCGCGACGCGGCTCGTGGTCGGGATCGACCAGCTCGCCGGCGGATCGAGCCAGCTCGCCGCCGGCGCGCACCAGG
>JBQCIQ010000078.1:0-22173 GCA_051953595.1 Conexibacter sp.
TGCGAAGGCGCACGAGCTGCTGGAGCGCGTCGGCGCGCCGCACTGCGCAGGCGAGCGCGTCGAAGAGCTGAGCCCCGCCGACGCGACGCGCGCGGCGCTCGCACAGGCGCTGGTGCGCGAACCGTGCGTGCTGCTGGTCGACGAGCCGGGGGTCCTCGCCGGTCCCGCGGAGCGCGACGCGCTGCTCCGGCTCGTGCGCGAGCTGGCGGACGAGCGACCGCGGCTCGCGCTGGTCCTGACGGCGCGCGACGTCGCCGGCCTCGCCGGCGCGCGGCGCATCCTGGCCCTCGACGACGGCGTGCTGCGCGGCGCGGTCGACCCGCCGCGCGCCGACGTCCTGCCCTTCCCCGGCGGCGCTCCCGCCGCCACCGCGCCGGTGCAATGAGCTCGCTCGAGCTGCGCGACGTCGTGAAGCGGTACACGAGCGGCGGCGAGGTCGTGCGCGCCGCCGACGGCGTCTCGCTCGCGATCGCCCCGGGCGAGGTCGTCGCGCTCTACGGCCCGAGCGGATCCGGCAAGACGACGCTGCTGCTGATCGCCGCCGGCATGCTGGAGCCGGACGCGGGCGACGTGCGCTTCGCCGGGCGCAGCGTCGTGGGCCTCTCGCCGGACGCGGGCGCGCACTACCGCCGCTCGCTCGGCTTCGTGTTCCAGTCGTTCCACCTGATGCCGGCGGTGCCGGCGATCGACAACGCGACGCTGAAGCTGCTCGCCGACGGCATGAGCCCGGCGCAGGCACGCAGAGCGGCGACGACGTGGCTCGCCCGCCTCGGCCTCGCGGACCGTGCGCACCATCCGCCCGAGCGCCTTTCGATGGGCGAGCGCCAACGCGTGGCGATCGCGCGCGCGCTCGCGAACGATCCGCAGCTGATCCTCGCCGACGAGCCGACCGGCAACCTCGACAGCGTGCGCAGCCGGCAGACGCTCGACATGCTGTCGCGGCTGTGCCGCGAGCGCGGCGTCGGGATGCTGCTCGTCACGCACGACGACGACGCGGCCCACTTCGCCGACCGCGTGTTCGACCTGCGCGACGGCCGCCTCGTCGAACGGCTCGACCACCCCGGAATGTCCGCGCTCGACGTGCCGGCGACCGACGAACCGACCCCCGCATGAGCCCGCGCACGCTGCTCTACCTGTATGGCTGGCGCCTGCGCGCGCATCCCTTCCAGGAGCTGCTTGCCGGCGCCGGGATCGCGATCGGCGTCGCGCTGCTGTTCGCCGTGCAGGTGGCGAACACGAGCATCACCGGCTCGGTCGAGCAGCTGCTGCACGCGATCACCGGGAAGGCCCAGCTGGAGCTGGCGGCACCCGACGCCCAGGGCTTCGACGCCAGGCTCCTCGACGTCGTCCGCGGCCTGCCGGGCGTGAGCACGGCCGCACCGACGATCGAGCACCGCGGGGTGATGGCGGGGCCGCGCGGCAGCGAGGCGATCGAGCTGATCGGGGTCGACCCGAGCCTGGCGGCGCTCGACGGCACCGCCACGCGCGAGTTCGGCTCCGGCCGCCTCAGCATCCCCGACCGCTCGATCGTGATGCCCGACCGCCTGGCCCGCATCACCGGCGTGGAACCGGGCGACCTCGTGACGCTCAACATGGCCGGCCGGCCGTACCGCGTGCGGGTCGCGGCGCTGCTCGACCAGGGCGAGATCGGATCGCTGACCGGCAGCTCGGTCGCGATCGCGCCGCTCGCGTTCGCGCAGGAGCTCGCCGGCATGCACGGCCGGCTGTCGCGCATCCTCGTCCGCGCGCGCGACGGGAGCGTCGCGCGCGTGCGGACCGCGCTGACGCAGCTCTCGGCCGGGCGCCTCAACGTCGGTCCGGCGGACTCGACCGTGCGCCGGCTCGAGAGCGCGTCCGCTCCGAACGACCAGTCGACGGTCCTCTTCTCCGCCATCAGCGCGATGATCGGCGTGCTGTTCGCGTTCAACGCGATGCTGCTGACGATGCCCGAGCGGCGAACGTTCATCGCCGAGCTGCGCATGCAGGGCTTCACCCCGCCGCAGGTCGTCGCGGTGCTCGGCTTCCAGGCGCTCGCGCTCGGCGCGATCGCGTCGCTCGGCGGGCTGCTGCTCGGCGACCTGCTGTCGCGCAGCGTGTTCCATGCCGTGCCGACGTACCTCTCGTTCACGTTCCCGATCGGCACGCAGCGGATCATCCCCCTGCACACGGTCGCGCTCGCGTTCGGCTCCGGCCTGCTCGCCTCGCTGATCGCGGCGAGCCGGCCGCTCGCCGACGTCTTCTCCCGCCGCCCGCTCGACGGCGTCGTCGAGGAGCGCGGGGAGCTCGGCGAGGGGCTGGACGCCTCGCTGCGCGGCGCGATGCTCGGCGGAGCGGTCGCGATCGTGCTCGCGACCGTGATCGCCGTCTGGATCGACCCGGCGCTGACGATCGTGGGCGTGATGGCGCTCGCCGTCGCGGTCCTGCTCGTGATCCCCACGGCGTTCGCGGCCGCGATGCCGCTGGTGGACCGCCTCGCGCGGACGCTGCGGCGCAACCTCCTGCTCGTGGCGGTGATGGGCGCACGCTCGGCCATGACGCGCTCGATCGCGGTGGCGGCGATCGCGGCGCTCGCGGTCTTCGGGAGCGTCGCGATCGACGGCGCGCGCGGCGATCTCGTACGCGGCCTGGGAGCCGGCTTCGCCGATCAGGCGCGGACCGCGGACATATGGGTCACGACCGTCGGCAGAAGCCTCACGACGGACGCCTTCCAGCTCGACGCCCAGACTGTGCGCCGCCTGCGCAGCGCGCCGGAGCTGCGCAACGTGCGCCTCTACCAGGGCGGCATGCTCGACATCTCGGATCCTGACCGCCGCGTCTGGATGCTCGCGCGGCCGCTCGCGGACCGCGAGATCATCCCGCCGAGCCAGGTGGTCCGCGGCGACACGGCACTCGCCGAGCGGCGCATGCACCAGAGCGGATGGGTGGCGGTCTCGCGCACGATCGCCGACACGCACAGGCTGCGGATCGGGGACGACTTCGACCTGGCGACCCCGAGCGGCCCCGCGCGGCTGCGCCTCGCGGCGGTCGTGACGAACCTCGGCTGGGGATCGGGCGCGATCATCCTCAACACGCGCGACTACCGCCGCTGGTGGCACGACGACTCGGTCGTCGCGGTCGGCGTCGACCTCGCGCCGGGCGTCTCCGCGGCCGCCGGGCGCCGCGCCGTCGTGCGCGCGCTCGGCCCGGAGCGCACCTTCGACGTGGAGACGGCGCCCGTCTTCGAGCGGGAGTTCAACAGCCTGCTGCAGGACGGCCTCACGCGGCTCAGCCAGATCTCCGCGCTGCTTGTGATCGCCGCCACGCTTGCGCTTGCGGCCGCGCTGAGCGCGTCCCTGTGGCAGCGTCGCCCGCGCCTGGCCGCGCAGAAGGTGCAGGGCTTCAAGAACTCGCAGCTGCGGCGCACGCTCTTCTTCGAGTCGGTGCTGGTGCTGCTGCTCGGCTGCGTCGCGGGAGCGCTCGGCGGCGCCGGCGGACACTTCCTCGGCAACCGCTGGCTCGAGCTGACGACCGGCTTCCCCGCCCCCTACTCGCTCCAGGCCGACCAGACGCTGGCGACCCTTGCGACGATCCTCTGCGGCGTCGCGGTGATCGTCGCAGCGGTGGGCGCCTTCGCCGCTCGCGTGCCCCCGGGAGCGAGCTTCGGGGAGTGAGCGCTCCGCCGCGCGGGGGCCTATGGCGAGCGAACCTGGCGCTCCTGCGGGGGATCTCGCTCTACTGGCTCGTCATCTATCCGCGCACGCGCGAGGAGCTGCGCCGCTGGGACCGGCGCGCGGCGGCGATCGCCGACCCCGAGCTGCGCGCGCATGCGCTGACGAAGCTGCGCACGGAGCGGATGGTGCTGGAGGGAGCGGCCGCGTTCGCCCTGCTCGCGCACCGCCGCCACCGCACCGACGTGATCCGCGCGTGCGTGACGTTCGAGGTGATCTACGAGCTGACCGACGTCCTCGGCGAGCAGCCCGTCGCCGACCCGGTCACGCACAACCTCGTCCTCAACCGCGCGCTGCTGTCGGCGGTCGAGCCGTTCACGCCGCACGAAGCGCACCTGCGCAGCATCGGCAGAAGCGACCCCGACTACCTCCACGAGCTGATCGACGTGTGCCGCGAGGCGATCGTGCAGCTGCCGGGGCACGCGGCGATCCTCTCCACCGTCCAGCGGCTCGCGGCGCTCGCCGCGGAGACGCAGACGCTCAATCACGCAGGGCTGAGCGAAGGGCATCGCACGCTCGCCCGGTGGGCCGCCTCCCACGGCGTCAGAGACGCGATGTGGTGGGAGCTGGCCGCCGCCACCAGCTCCCCGCTGGGGATGTTCGCGCTGTTCGCCGCGGCCAGCAGCCCGGCGCTCGCGCAGGAGACGGTGGCCGCGATCGACGCCGCCTACTTCCCGTGGATCGGCGCGCTCGTGTGGCTGCTCGAGAGCCTGGTGGACCACCTGGAGGACGCGGGCGCCGACAACCTCAGCTACTTCGGCCAGTACGCCTCGCCCGAGGAGGCGGCGCGGCGGCTCGTGGTGCTGGCGCGACGAGCCGGCGAGGCCGCGACGAGCCTTCCGAACGGCGCGACCCACGCGCTGCTGCTGGCCGGCGCGGTCGGGCTCTACGTCTCCGCGCGCGAGGCGAGCCACCCCGCCGTGCGCGATGCGGTGGACGCGCTGTGCACCTCCATCGGCGGTCCGCTGCGGCTGCTGATGGCGGTCTCGCGGCTCCGGCGCCTCGCCGGCGGCTCGCGGCTCGCCGCGGGCCCGGACCGCCGGGCGCTCACGCGCGCAGGGGGATGACCTCGCCGCCGCGCTGGGCGGCCGCCTCGGCGCGCAGGACGCCGCCGTCGAGCGTGAGGGCGCGATCGACGCCGGAGACGCCCATCGCCTCGCCGGTCGTCATCAGCACCGCGACGCTGCCGTCGGCGATCGAGCGGACGAGCAGCAGGACCGCCTCGCGCTCGAGCAGATCGACGTGGCGGGTGGGATCGTCCACGAGCAGCAGCTTGGGACGGCTCACGAGCGCCTGCGCGATCGCGACGCGCACGCGCTCGGTCGGCTCGAGCTGGCGCGGCTGCAGGCGCGCAACGGTGCGGGCGCCGACCCGCTCGAGCTGCAGCGTGGCACGGACGCGGGCAGCGTCGGGCGCCATCCCGCGGGCCAGCAGCGGCAGCGCGACGTAGTCGAGGATCGACTCGCCGCCGGCGCCCGCGAGGTCGAGCTGCACGAAGCCGATGCCGGACAGCACGCCGTCTTCGCCCGCCGTCAGCGCTCCTCCCTCGAACCGCACGTCCCCGCCGTCGGGCTGCTCGAGCCCCGCGGCGATCCGCAGCAGCGTCGTGCGGCCGGAGCGCGGCATGCCCCAGACCGCGACCAGCTCGCCGGGCGCCACGCTCAACGAGACCTCGTCGAGCGCGGTCACCTCTCGGCGCCCGCGGCGGTAGCGCTTGCTGACGCGCTCAAGCGTCAGCAGGCTCATCGATCTCCCTCACGCGCGTCCGATCGAACGCCTCGATCTCCTTGCGCGCGTAGGCGATCCAGGCGAAGTGGGCGTCCAGCAGGCCGCGCCGCGCGGCCAGCACGAGCCGCTCGACCAGCTCGCCGGCGGCGGCCGCCGGCGTCGCGGCGTCGCGGGCGGGCGGGAGCGGCAGCATGCTCGCCTCCTCCACGCAGGCGCGCTCGTAGGCGTCGACGAGCTCGCGCATCGTGCCGGTGCGGTCGACCCCGGCCGCGGCGGTGCCGGCGATCCGCCGCAGCAGCTCGACGTGACGCGGGTCGTCGCGCATCTGCTCGGCGACCCATTCTCGGAACGCGCGCGCGCCGCTGGCGGTCGCGCGGTAGTGGACCTTCGGCTGGCGCTTCGCGGCCGGGCGCAGGGCCTCGTCGGGCACCGGCTCGCGCTCGTCCTCCGGCAGCGGCTCGATCAGCTCGGCCCGCTCCAGCGCGTTGAGGGCGGCGTATATCTGCGAGATCGGCGGGTCCAGCACGCCGCCGTAGCGGCGTTCGAGCCGCTGGAACAGCTCGTAGCCGTAGCTGGGGCGCTCGATCACCAGCCCGAGCACCGCCCAGTTGACGGCCGACCTCATCCTCACCACAGCGCCCACCCGGCCCCCGTCCGTCGCTCTCGCAGGTAACGGTAAAGGGAACGCTATTCCACTTGGATGTCGGAACGCAACCGTTCACGTCACTGAACAGTGATGTGAACGTTCGAAGTAGAGTCCGGCGCGATGTCGGATCAGGCCGTCTTGACGGAGGTGCGCGGCGACGTTCTGCTCGTCACGCTCAACCGTCCCGAGCAGCGCAACGCGGTCAACGGCGCCGTGGCGACGGGGATCGCGGCGGCGCTCGACCGCCTCGACGACGACACCGCGCTGCGCGTCGGGGTGCTGACCGGCGCCGGCAAGGGCTTCTGCGCAGGCATGGACCTGAAGGCGTTCGTCGCCGGGGAGTCGCCGTCGGTCGAGGGCCGCGGCTTCGCGGGGATCGTGCGGCGCGCGTCCGCGAAGCCGCTGATCGCGGCGGTCGAAGGCTTCGCGGTCGCGGGCGGGTTCGAGATCGCGCTCGCGTGCGACCTGATCGTCGCCGCGCGCGGGGCGCGCTTCGGGATCCCCGAGGTCAAGCGCGGCCTCGTCGCCGCCGGCGGCGCGCTGCTGCGCCTGCCGCGGCGGATCCCCTACCACCTGGCGATGGAGCTGGCACTGACGGGCGACTTCGTCGACGCGGAGCGCGCGTTCGAGCTGGGCTTGGTGAACCGGCTGACGGAGCCGGGCGGCGCGGTCGAGGGCGCGCTGTCGCTGGCAGAGGCGATCGCCGCCAACGGCCCGCTCGCGCTCGCCGCCTCCAAGCGGATCCTCGTCGAGGCGCCGTCGTGGCCGGCCGACGCGGTCTGGGAGCGCCAGGCCGAGATCAGCGATCCCGTGAGAGCGTCGGCGGACGCGCGCGAGGGCTCGCTCGCGTTCGCCGAGAAGCGCCCGCCGCGCTGGCAGGGTCGGTAGGCGCGCCGTTGCGCCATGCACGGCGAGACGCGCTTCGGCGTGATGAAGCACCTCAAGGCGCTGGAGCAAGCGGGCCTCGTGGTGACCCAGCGTCGGGGGCGCGAGAAGCTCCACTTCCTGAACCCCGTCCCGATCCGGCTCGTCCACGACCGCTGGGTGAGCAAGTACGCGGAGCCGTGGGCCGCCGGCCTCAGCGCGCTCAAGCACGACCTGGAGGACAGGACCATGGAGAAGGTCTTTGAGATCTACATCAAGACGACGCCCGAGCGGCTGTGGCAGGCGATCGTCGACCCGCAGCTGCGCGCGAAGTACAACTTCGGCGTCGGGGTGGAGTCCGACTGGACGCCGGGCTCGCGGTACGCGTCGGTGCACCCCGGCGCCGGCGTCGAGATCGCCGCGGGCGTGAACGTCGAGGTCGAGCCGCCGCGCCGGCTCGTGCAGACGTTCACCGCGCTGTGGGGCGAGGACGTGAAGGCCGAGGGCGAGTCGCGCGTCACGTGGGAGATCGAGCCGGTGGAGGACTCCTGCCGCCTCACCGTAATTCACGATCAGCTGCGAGAGGGCGCGAGCAATCAGCTCTACGGCGGCTGGCCGATGATCCTCTCTGGCCTCAAGACGCTGCTGGAGACGGGCGAGGAGCTGACGACCCCGGGCTCGCTGATGTACGCGAGAGCGGGGTAACCGCCGCGACTGAGCGCGTGGCACTTCAGCACTCCGGGTACCTCTCCCGCCACACGAACGCGGCGATGGGCGTCGCAAGTCGAGAGGAGACGGAAGATGCTTTGGCTGCTGCTCGGAATCATCCTGTTGATCATCGCGATCGCAGGTGGCGTGATCATTCACCCGATCCTGTTCGTGATCGCGATTCTTGCGCTGGCCGCGTTCTTCTTCGGCGGCTCGCGCCGCACTGTGTGACCCCGCCGCACTGTGTGACCCCTGTCGACGCGCGCGAGAGGGCTCGGCTCAGTTGCCGAGCCCTCTCAACGTCGGCAGCCGCTGCGTGAGTGACAGCACCTCGGCGAACAGGTCGCCGTGCTCGGCGACGCGCGCGAGGACCGCGTCGTGCTCGAAGCGCAGCAGGTCGGGGTCGCCGGCGTCGCGGCAGGCCTGCACCTCATCCCAGGTGACCGGCGTGCTGACGGTCGGGCGCTCCTTCGCGCGCAGCGAGTAGACGGAGATGGTCGTCTTGTGCTCGTCGTTCTGCGACCAGTCGATCAGCACCTTGCCGTCGCGCTCGCCGCTCTTTCTCTTCATGTCGGAGACGACGAGGTCGGGGCGCTGCTGCTCGAACGTCACCGCGACCGCGTGCGCGAACGGCTTCGTCAGCTCGTAGCGGACGTCGGGGTCGTTGAGCGGGACGTAGATCTGCATGCCCTTCGAGCCGGAGGTCTTCGCGAACGCCTGCAGGCCGAGCTGTTCGAACATCGCGCGCAGCTCCAGCGCGACCTCGCAGCACTCGACGATGCTCGCCGGCGGGCCGGGGTCGAGGTCGAACGCGAGCGTCGTCGGCCGCTCGATCTCGTCGGCCTGCGAGAGCGAAGGGTGCAACTCGATGTCGGCGAGGTTCGCGAGCCACACGAGCGTCGGCAGGTCCTGGCAGAGCGTGTACTGGATGTCGCGTCTGCTGTGGCGGCTGTAGACGGACACGGTCTGCACCCACTCGGGGCGGTGCCTCGGCGACTGCTTCTCGTAGAAGTGCTCGCCCTCGACGCCGTCGGGATAGCGCTTGAGCGTCAGCGGGCGGTCGCGCAGGTGCGGCAGCAGCACCGGCGCGATCGCCGTGCAGTAGTCGACGAGGTCGCGCTTCGTGAAGCCGGCGCTCGGATAGAGCACCTTGTCCGGGTTGCTGAGCTTGACCGTGCGCCCCTCGACGTCCAGCTCGACGCCGCCGCGCACGCTGCGCTCGCGCTGCCGCGGCTCGGGCGGCGGCTGCACGCGCTCGCGCACGACCTCCTCGGCGGGCTTGTCGTCGCGCAGGCCCTCGTAGCGCGGGTGGCGCAGGCGGCCGTCTCTCGTCCACTCGCCGAACTCGATCTCCGCGACCAGCCGCGGCTCGACGAAGTGGGCGCCTCTCGCCGGCTGGCGGCCGCTGAAGGGCGACGTCTTGCGCGCCAGCGGCTTCAGCAGCTCGGCGAGCCGGTCCAGCTCTCTCTCGTCGAAGCCGGTGCCGACCTTGCCGGCGTACCTCAGCTCGCCGGTCGCGGGATCGTGGACGCCCAACTCCAGGGCGCCGAGGCGGTTCCGGCGCGCTCTTCTGCCCTCCGTCCAGCCGCCGATCACCATCTCCTGACGCTGCGAGTTCTTGATCTTCAGCCACGAGCCGTCGCGCCGGCCGGGCGCGTAGCGCGAGTCGAGCCGCTTGGCGACGACGCCCTCCAGGCCCTGCTCGGCCGTGGCCTTCAGCAGCGCGGTCCCTTGCCCCTCGTGGTGGGCCGGCACGCGCCAGCGGTCGCCGTCGAGTCTCAGCTCGGCGAGGCGCCTGCGGCGCTCGCCGTAGGGCAGCTCCGTCAGCGCGTGGCCGTCGAGCCACAGCAGGTCGAAGATCGCGTAGGTCACCGGCGTCTGCGCCATCAGCCGTCTGATGGCGGCCTCGCCGCGTTGGTGGATGCGCGGCTGCAGCGCTTGGAAGCTCGGCCTGCCCTGCTCGTCGAACGCGACGATCTCGCCGTCGAGGATCGCGCTGTGCGAGCCGAGCGCGCGGTTGAGCGCGCGCAGCTCCGGATAGGCGGCGGAGACGTCGTTGCCGTTGCGGGTGATGAATCTGAGGCGGCCCGGCTCGGAGTGGGCGATCGCGCGCACGCCGTCCCACTTGACCTCGAACGCCCATCTGTCCTCGTCCTTGGGCATCGTCGAGAGGCGGGCGAGCATCGGCTCGACGAACGCCGGCATCTCGGTGGCGGTCGCGTCGCGCGGCGGATCCATGCGATGGATCATCCAGTCCTTGTCGGTTCTGCCGGCTCTGAAGAGCGCGTAGCGGCCGGTGAGCCTGTCGCCGTCGAAGGCGACGATGACTCTCTCCGGCAGCCACTTCTCGCACGTGTACGTGCCGCTGTCCCAGATCATCACCTCGCCGGCGCCGTAGCCGGAGGGGATCGTGCCGTGGAAGTCGATGTACTCCAACGGGTGGTCCTCCACATGGACCGCCTTGCGGTTTCTTCTGGGGTCGCCGGGGATGCCGTTCGGGATCGCCCACGAGACGAGCACGCCGTCGCGCTCCAGCCGCAGGTCCCAGTGCAGCCGGCGAGCGTGGTGCTCGTGCACGACGAAGCGGCCGCCCGGCTCGGCTGGCGGCGCGGCGCCGTCACCGTCGCCGCGCGGCTCCGGCGTCTCCTCGAAGTGGCGCTTGCGGCGGTACTCGGCCAGTCCCCTCGGCATCTGGTCGTGAACCTACCCAGAAGCGCCGGTCCGCAGATGGCGGGCTACGGCGTCGACGCGATCTGGCAATCCAGCTCGTCGACGAGCACGGCGACGCGTCGGGCGATCTCGTCGCGGGTGGCGCGGACGGCGTCGATCGGTTGGCCCTTCGGATCGTCGAGCTGCCAGTCGACGTAGCGCTTGCCGGGGATGTACGGGCAGGCGTCGCCGCAGCCCATCGTCACGACGACGTCGGCCTGCTCGGCCAGCTCGCGCGTGAGGCGCCGCGGTCTGCGGTCCGCGAGATCGATCCCCAGCTCGCGCATGACCTCGACCACCTCCCGGTGCACGGCGCCGTCCGGGTCGGCGAGCGTGCCGGCCGACAGCGCGCGGTGGCGGCCGGCGGCCTCGCGCTCGAACAGCGCCGCGCTCATCTGCGAGCGGCCGGCGTTGTGCAGGCAGACGAACAGCGCCGTCGCCATCACGCGCGCTCCACTCCGAGCGCCGGCCGAACGTGCTCCCCGCGCACGAGCTGGTAGGCGAGCGCGCCGAGCGCGGCGCCGACGATCGGCCCGACGACGTAGAGCCAGAAGTCATGCCAGGTACCCGACGCGAGCGCCGGCCCGAACGAGCGCGCCGGGTTCATCGACGCCCCGGTGATCGGGCCGCCGAAGAGCGCGTCGAGCCCGACCGTCCCGCCGATCGCGAGCGCGGCGGCGGCGCCGACCGCGCGCGTGTCGGTCGCCACCGCGACGATCACGAACATCAGGAACGCGGTCAGCACGACCTCGTAGAGCAGCGCGGTGCCGGCGCCGACGCTCGGCACGGTCGCGCCGAGCTGCGCCGGCTTGTCCGACCAGGCGGCGAGCAGGACGACGGCGCCGGCGGTCGCGCCGGCGAGCTGCGCGGCGACGTACGCGAGCGCGTCGCGCAGCGGGAAGTGGCGCGTGAGCGTGAAGGCAACCGTCACCGCCGGGTTGATGTGCGCGCCCGAGAGATGGCCGGTTGCGTACACCATCGCCATGATCACGAGCCCGAACGTCGCGCTGACGCCGATGCCGCCGAGCGCGCCGGCGTGCACCGTGTTCGCGACGATCGCGCCGCAGCCGGCGAACACGAGCGCGAACGCCGCCAGCGCCTCCGCCAGCGCGCGGCGGATCAAATCCGGTCGTTCAGCCATGCGTGCAGCTCCTCGATCGCTTCGGGGATGACGTAGTAGTAGGCCCACAGCCCGCGCCGCTCGACGCCGACGATTCCCGCCTGGCGCAGCGTGCGCAGGTGGTGCGAGAGCGTCGGCTGCGAGATCGCGAACAGCGGCTCCAGCTCGCACACGCAGACCTCGCCGGCGTGCGTGCGCAGCACATCGACGAGCTGCACGCGGATGGGATCGGCGAGCGCCTTTGCGACCGCCGCGATCCGCTCGGCGCCGGCCGCGTCGACCTCCGGCAGCACGACCGGCTCGCAGCAGCGCTCGCCGGCGGCGCGCTTGCGCTTGGGCGCGAGCGTTATATCGACCGTCATGAATGGAATGCTAGACGACGCTCAGCACGAGCAGCGCGCCGACCGACAGCGCCACGAGCGCGATCACGGCGGCCGTCGCGACGCGGTCCCAGCGGCCGAGTGCGTGCTTGCCCATCAGCTCGCGGTCGCCCGCGAGCGAGCGCAGGAACGGCAGGATCGCGAGCAGCAGCACCGCGTTGAGCGCCTGCGAGAGGAACAGGATCGGCACGAGCGGGGCGCCCGGGATCAGCACGATCGCGGCGGCGATCGCCATGCTGGCGAGGTAGGCGCCGTAGAAGATCGGCGCGTCGCGGAAGCGGTCGTTGAGGTCGGCGGGGCGCTCCGCCGCCTCCGCGACCGAGTAGGCGGTCGACAGCGGCACGACCGCCGCCGCCAGCAGCGCGGCGCCGACGAAGCCCAGCCCGAACAGCGTCTTGGCGGCGCTGCCGGCAAGCGGCTCAAGCGCCCGCGCCGCGTCGGCCGCGTCGTGGACGCTGACGCCCTGCGCGTGCAGCGTCGCCGCGCACGAGACGACGACGAAGAAGCCGATCACGCCGGTCAGCACCGCGCCGGTGATCACGTCGACGCGCTCGAAGCCGAGGTCGCGCACGGACAGGCGCTTGTCGACCGCGTACGACTGCATGAACGCGAGCCCCCACGGCGCGAGCGTCGTGCCGAGCGTCGCGAGGACGACGAGCAGGCCGTGGCGCGTGCCCGGCATGCGCGGGACGACGAGCCCCTGCGCGGCCGCGCCCCAGTCGGGGTGCGCGAGGAAGCCGGAGATCACGTAGGCGGCGAAGATCGCCGAGAGCGCCAGCAGCACGTGCTCGACGCCGCGGAACGAGCCGCGCAGCACGAGCAGTGCGACGGCCGCGGCGGCGAGCGGGACGGAGACGCCGCGCGGCGTGCCGGCCAGCACCTGCATGCCGGCCGCGATCCCGGCCAGCTCGGCGCAGATCGTGCCGACGTTCGCGACGACGAGCGCGGCGATCGCCAAGACGGCCGCGTTGCGGCCGCGCCGCTCGCGCACGAGCCGCATCAGCCCCTTGCCGGTGACGACGCCGGTGCGCGCGGCCAGCTCGTGGAAGACGATCAGCGCCGCGGTCGAGAGCGCGAGCACCCACAGCAGCTCGTAGCCGTAGTCGGCGCCGAGGATCGAGTAGGTCGTGATGCCGGCCGGGTCGTCGTCGGAGAGGCCCGCGAGCAGTCCCGGCCCGACGACCGCGAGCAGCGCCAGCCAGCGGATGCGATGCCCGCGCCGCCGCGCGAGCGCGCGGTGCGGATGCCGGATCGCGAGATGCGGCGGGTGCGGTCGGCGGGGCAGGCGGGAGCGGCGGGCGGTGGCCATGCGCGCCGCCGATCATGACGCGCGCGGGCGGACGGCTTCGGGCAGCCGGCCGTCCCGGCGCGTTCCCCGGGACGCCCGCCCACTATCGCTTTCCTTTCCGGTCTATCGAGGTTAGGCTGCCCCCATGGCAAGCGCCGGGCCGAGGGGGACGGCGGTCGCTCTGCCGCGGCCGCGCAGCCACGCCGAAGACGCGCAGCCGTCCGACGTGGGGACGGCCGCGTGGGCGTGGGCGCTGCCGTGCGCCGCGATCACGGCCGCGCTCGTCGCGTGGCTCGCGCCGCCGCTCTCCCACGTCCTCTATCCCGGCAGGCCGCTGCCGGTCCTCCCAACGGTCGAAGCGAACCCCGAGCCGGTCGAGGACACGCGCTACCTGCTGTCGCTGCTGGCGCCGCTGCTGCTCGCCGGCGCGCTCGTGCTGGCGGCGCCGCGCGTGACGGTCTCGCGACAGGCCGGACGCGTGCTTGCGTACGCCGCCCAGGCGCTCGGACTCGCGGTCGTCGCGCTGTGCGTCGTGCGCCAGTTCGGGGCCAGCTGGCGGATCGAATTCTTCACCGTCGGGCAGCTCGTCGGCGCCGCGGCGCTGACCGCCGCGCTCGCGGCCGCGGCATATCGCAGCTGGCTCACCGGCTGGCGCTTCGAGCCGCGCTGGCTCGCGCTCGCCGCGCCGCTGCTCGCGCTGCTGCTGACCGGCGTCTGGTTCCTCTCCTACCTGCAGACCGCGCACACGATCTGCACCTACGGCGACTGCTACAACACCGCCTTCATGGCGGACGAGACGTTCGCCGTGCTGAACGGGCTGACGCCGCTCGTGGACCACGCCGCCGCGTACGGCTCGCTGTGGCCGTTCGTGCTCGCGCCGATCATGGCGCTCGCCGGCAAGACGCTGTTCGTCTGGACGGTGCTGATGTGGGCGCTGACGGTCGCGATGCTGATCGCGCTGTTCGGCGTGCTGCGGCGCATCACGCGCAGCTCGCTCGCGGCGCTCGCGCTGTATCTGCCGGTGATGGCGCTCACCTGGTACGCCGCCTCGCGCGACGTCCACAACCCGATAGAGATCTACCAGCAGGTGCCGCTGCGGACGGCGGGACCATTCCTGCTCGCGTACCTCGTCGCGCGGCGGCTGGAGCGAGCGCGCGGTCCGCTCTGGCCGCTCGGCCTCGCCGCCGGCCTCGTCGCGCTCAACAACGCCGACTTCGGCCTCGCCGCGCTCGGCGCGACGGTCGCGGCGCTCGTGTGGAGCGACCCGCCGCGCACGCGCCAGGCGCTCGGGCGACTCGCCGGCCAGCTCGCGCTCGGGCTGCTGGCGGCGTACGCGCTCGTCGCGGTCGTGACGCTGCTGCGCGCCGGCGCGCTGCCGAACCCGGCGAAGGCGGTCGCGTTCGCGCGGATCTACACGCGCGCGGGCGTCGGCGTGTGGCCGCTATTGCGGCTGTTCGGCCTGCCGCTCGCGATCTACCTCACCTACGTCGGAGCGATCGGCGTGGCGACGGTGCGCGCGCGGCGCGGCGAGCAGAACCGCACGCTCACCGGCATGCTCGCGTGGAGCGGGATCTTCGGACTCGGCTCGGCCGCCTACTACATGGGCGCCTCGACGATATTGGCGATCGCGACGCTGTTCCCGGCGTGGGGGCTGTGCCTCGCGCTGCTGACCGTCGTGGTCGTGCAGCAACTGGCGGCACACCGCGAACGCCTCCCCGGCGTGCCGGCGCTCGCGGCGCTGTTCGGCTTCGCGCTGATCGCCACGTTCCTGGCGATGCCGCCGGCGCGGCTGATGCCGTGGTCGCAGGTCGCGCGGATCGAAAGCGAACCGGTCTACGCGCCGCCGGACGCCGAACCGCTGGAGCGGCCGGCCGACCCGGCCTTCCGCGCGTTCGTCGCCTCCACGCCCGAAGCGCACGGGCGCTTTACGATCCGCCACGGCGCGCCCGTCGCGTTCTTCACCGCCACCGGCCACCTGCTCGCCGACGCGTACGGGATCAGGGACGTCGTGCCCTTCACCGGCCGCTCCGTCTTCGTCGCGCAGCAGTTCGACGACGCGCTCGACGCGCTGCGCCGGGCCGGCGGCAGCACCGTGCTCGTGCCGACGCTGATACTCCCGCGGATCGCGAGGCTGCTCGCCGAGCGCGGCTTCCGCGTGCAGACGACGAGAGGCTGGAGAGCGGGCGTGCCCGGCGACACGGTCGCGGCCGAAACCGTCGTCGTGCACAGCGCCGACGTCTACCCCGACGAACTGACGAAGTGGGTCGACGGCCGCGCGCTGACGCGCTGAGCCGCTCACGCCGCCGCTTCGCGCTGCGCCTTCTCCGCCAGGTAGCGCGCGACCCAGCGGCGCGACCGCGCGTCGCGCTGGTGGCGCAGCGGCGGGTCGCCGACCGGCACGCCGGCGAAGCCGCAGACGGCGAGCACCTGCGCGACGGCGGCGCGCGGGTCGGCTTCGATCGTCTCGTAGCTCAGCTCCAGCGGCCGGCCCGGCCCGGCCGGCATCGTGTCGAACCACGCGCGCCAGGCGCGCTCCTCGGCCTCCAGCCGCGCGACGAGCCGATCGATCGCGCCGAAGTGGTAGATCGCGTCGTGCGGACGTGACGGCACCCCGGTGTCCGCGCGCCAACGCTGCGTCTGCACCGCCCGCCACAGCGACACGGCTTGCGAGACTTTGTCGGCGCGCGTGACGAGCACGAACCGCACATCGCCGAGCAGGACGCGCAGGACGGCCGCGAGGTCGGCGCCGCCGAGCCCGTCGAGCGCGCGAGCGCGCGCGAGCAGGTCGGGGACGTGCCCGCGCATCAGCTTGCCGCCCCACACCCCGTTCGGCGTCTGCCCCGCGTGCACGATCCGCGCACGCCAGGCGTCGGGCGGCTCGCGGTCCGGGATCCCCGCCTCCAGCGGCGCGAGCAGGTCGAGCACGCTCGGGTCCGCGCAGCCGTCGAAGTACTCGCGCGGCTGGCGCGGCAGGCCCGAGTGGCGCAGCGCCTCGAAGTGCTCGAGCGGGTTGCCGACGACGCCGGTCGCGCGCAGCATCTCGCACAGCAGCGTGCTGCCGCTGCGCGGGGTCGCGCAGACGAGGTACGCGAAGGCGGGCGGTCGGGTCACGAGGCGGATGGTCGGCGTCGTCGGCGGGAATCGATAGCGGCCATGTCGCAACCCAACATCGTCTATCTGCACTCGCACGACACCGGGCGCTACGTGCAGCCGTATGGCCACCAGATCCAGACGCCAAACATCCAACGTCTCGCCGACCAGGGGCTGCTGTTCCGCCAGGCCTTCTGCGCCGCCCCCAGCTGCTCCGGAAGCCGCGCCTGCCTGCTGACCGGCCAGTGGGCGCACGTGAACGGCATGACCGGCCTCGCGCACCGCGGCTGGACGCTGCACGACTACGGCCGCCACATCCTCCACCCGCTGCGCGCGGCCGGCTACTGGAGCGCGCTGATCGGCGAGCAGCACCTGTCGAAGGAGCCCGACGTGCTCGGCTACGACCACGTCGTCGAGATCGGCACGACAAAGGTCCACTCGATCGCGCCGGCGGCGCAGCAGTTGATTCGCTCAAGGCCGCCGCAGCCGTTCTTCCTGTCGGTCGGCTTCTTCGAGACGCACCGCGAGTTCTTCGAGCCCAGCTCGGTGCGCGACGCGCTCTACGGCGCGCCGCCCGTGCACCTGCCCGACACGCCGGAGATCCGCGCCGACATGGCGGCGTTCAAGGCGAGCGCACGCTCGTTCGACCAGGGCGTCGGCGCGGTGCTGCAGGCGCTCGACGAGCAGGACCTCGCCGACGACACGCTGATCGTGCTGACGACCGACCACGGCTTGCCGTTCCCCGGCGCGAAGGCGTCGCTGTCGGACCGCGGCCTCGGCGTGCTGCTGATCATGCGCGGCCCGCACGGCTTCCACGGCGGCCACGTGCTCGACGCGCTCGTCTCGCACGTCGACCTCTACCCCACGCTGTGCGAGCTGGCGGGCGCGCCGCGGCCGGACGACCTGCACGGCGTCTCGCTGCTGCCGCTCGTGCGCCGCGCGGCGCGCGAGGTGCGCGACGAGCTGTTCGCGGAGCTGACCTACCACGCCGCCTACGACCCGATGCGCGCGATCCGCACGCGCCGCCACAAGCTGATCCGGCACTTCGGCGAGCGGCTGCTGCCGGTGCTGCCGAACGTCGACGACTCGCCCTCGAAGGACCTGCTGGTGGCGGCCGGCTGGGCGCAGCAGCCGCGCCCGCGGCTGGAGCTGTACGACCTGTTGGCGGACCCGATCGAGATGCGCAACCTCGCCTACGACGAGGCCTTCTCGGACGTGCTCGACGACCTGGGCGCGCAGCTTCGAGCGTGGATGGAGGAGACGGCCGACCCGCTGCTCGACGGTCCGGTGCCGGTGCCGCTCGGCGGCGTCGTCAACGACCCGGCGGGGGTCTCGCCGCGCGAGCCGTACGTCGGCGCGGTCGACTGACCTCACCACTCAAGCTTTTCGTCAATCGACCGATCACTTCCAGGATCGTCGTGCGGAGCATGGGGCCACACCTCGACCGTCGGGCATGGATCGGCTGCGCGCTGCTCTGCTGCGGCGCGCTGACCGCGTGGTTGGCGTGGCAGCCGGGCGGCACGACGGTTGCGACCTGGGTCGACGACCTCGCGACGGTCTGCGCGGCGCTCGCGGCGACGCTGCTGTGCGCGCGTGCCGGCGCGACGCACCGCGGCCGCGTGCGCAGCTTCTGGTGGCTGCTCGCCGGGGCGACCGGCGCATGGGCGGCGGCCGAGGTGGCGTGGGGCGTCTACGACCTCGCGCTCGGCGGCGTGCCGACCGTCTCATGGGCCGACGCCGGCTACCTCGCGGCGATCCCGCTGGCGGCAGCGGCGCTGCTCGTGCACCCGGCGCTCCGCGGCAGCGGCTCGCACCGCGCGCGCTCGCTGCTCGACGGCCTCGCGATCGCGACGGCGCTGCTGTTCCTCAGCTGGACCGTTGTCCTGGGCCCGCTGTGGGATCGCTCGAACCTGTCCGACCTCGACGGCGTCGTCGCGCTCGCCTACCCGTTCGGCGACGCGGTGCTGATCTTCTTCGTCGTGCTCGCCGTCGTGCGCATGACCGGCGCCGAGCGCCTGTCGCTCGCGCTGCTGCTCGGCGGGCTGCTCGCGATGGCGGTCGGCGACAGCGCGTACGCGTACCTCACCGGCGTCGCCGACTACGCCTCCGGCGGCCCGCTCGACGTGACGTGGATCGCCGCCTATCTCGGGATCGCGCTGAGCGCGTGGCTGGCCGCGCCGGAGGACGAGCGGACGCGACGCGCGACCCGGCCGCGTGCGGCCTCGGTCGCCGCCGTGGCGCCGACCGAGGCGCCGCTCGCCGCGCTCGTCGCCCCGTTCGTGCCGGTGCTCGCGGCGCTCGTCGTGCTCGGCGTGGAGACGCAGCTCGGCCACCGGCCCGACCGGCCGGGCCTCGCCGCCGCGCTCGTGCTCGTGCTGCTCGTGCTCGCGCGCCAGGCGCTGCTGCTCGCCGACCTGCGCGCGCACCGACCGCTGGCGGCCGAGCCGCCGCTGGAGCGCGTCGCCTCATGACCATCGGCTCGCGCAACCTGCTCGTCGTCGTGCTCACGATCGTGAGCACGGTGATCGCCTGCTACGACCTCGTCGTGCTCGCGCTCGGGCTCGGGTGAGGACGGCTCAGGAGCCGCCGCCGGCGATGACCTCGTCGACGACCGCTTGCAGCCGTGCTCGGCGATCCTCGTCCTCCGTGAAGGGAAGCAGCGCGCGGTCGTAGAGCGCCCAATGCGCCAGCGAGGGCCCGCCGCGGCGGATCGCCTCCTCCAGCAGCGCGCCGACCTCCCACCACAGCCGATCGCCCTCCGGCAGCGGCGAGCGGTCGCGGGGCGGCTCGGGCGGCGCGTCGTCCGGCGGCGGTCCGCCCGACGCGGCCACGCGCAGCTCGTAGCAGGCGCGGTTGTAGAGCTCGTCCGGGCCGGGCGGTCGCATGTCGCTCGCGAACGCCGCCAGCGCCGTGTGCGTCACTTCTCTGTCCAAGGTCTCCGTCTCGGTCGGCCACCTCGCGAGGTCGTGCAGCAGGATCCGCAGTCTGCGCAGCGTGATCGGCGGCACGTTGCGGCCGCCGGGGCGTCCCTCCGCCAGCAGCGCGCTGGCGAGGAAGATCAGCGCGCCCGGCAGGATGCCGTCGAGGAAGCGCAGCAGCTCGCGCTCGCCCGGAGTCATCAGCGGGTGGTCGAGCAGCCGCATGCGCCGGTCGAGCGCCGTCGAGCACAGCCAAACCGCGCGCTTGCGCGCCTCGTACGGCTTGGGCGCCACGCGCGTGAGCGTCGTGACCGCCTCCAGCGAGTGCACGCGGTACCACTGCTCGTCGGAGGTGTCGGGTCTGATCTCGCGGCGGAGGGCGCGCAGGCGCCGCGTGCCGACCCGCCTGACGTCCTCGCTGTTCGACTGCAGCTCCAGCGCGGCAAGGTTGAACGCCGCGCCGCGGTTGCCGTCGTCGCGGCCGAGCGCACGCTCGTACGCGCGACGGGCGTCCGCGCGGTTTCCCTTCTCCTGTTGATCGGCGCCGACGGCGAACAGCGCATAGGAGCGCCAGTCGGTCGTGCCGAGGACGTTGAAGGGCTTCACGCGCAGCAGCCTGCGGTAGACGATGCGACGGGTGGCCGCGAACGTCACCCACGCCGCCGCCGGCAGCGCGACGCGGTCGTAGGCCGGCTGCAGGTCGTCGTCTCTCGCGTAAGGGAGCGGCGTCCCGTAGTCGCCCTCCCACAGCGTCGTCTCGTCGAAGACCTTCCCGTAGCGCCGACCGAACGTGATCGTGAGGCCCACGCCGCGCACGGGGTCACGCGGCCGCAGCTCGCCGCTGACGCTGCGTGTGCGCGCCGGCAGCAGCCGGTCGAGCATGCCCAACAGCGCCGCGATCACGCCCGCAGGCGGATAGGCCTCGGCGATCTGCGGGGGCAGCGCCGGGAATGCCTGTGCCGCGCTCCTGATGAACCTCAGGCGGCTGCCGCCGTCTCTCATCATGCGGCCGTAGTTCTCGCGCAGCGCAGCCGCGGTGGCGGCGCCGAGCCGTTCGCTGGCGCCGTCGTCGCCGCCGTCCGATCTGCCCTGGCTGAAGGGCTCGACCACGAGCCGCACGCGGAAGCGCCGCAGGCTGCGGCCGGCCAGCAGCGCCAGCACCGCGATCGCGAGCGCCGCGATCAGCATCTCGGCGAATGTGCGCAGCCACGGCCCGAACCGGCCGCGCGCCGTGTTCCACCACGACTCGTTGCGCGTCGGTGACTTGAGCTGGTCGGGGATCGCGACGCGCGGGTCGAGTCTGATCGCGCGCTTGAGCGCGGCTTCGGCGTCGGAATCGAGGCCCGCTTCCTGGTAGGCGACGGCCGCCCTCACCTGCCGCCTGGCGGCGCGCTTGCGCGCGGCCGCCCGCTGCACGGCGGCGAGCCGTCTGCGCTGGTCGACGAGGCTGCGCAGGCTTCTCGGCACGGGCAGCCCGGGATGCGCCGCGACAGTCGCCGCGACGACCGCCTCCGCCACGGTCGGATAGTGCGCGCGCTTGAGCACGCGCGCGAGCTCCAGGCCGTAGAGGCCGTCGTGGTCGATCCCGTGTGCGACGAGATGCGGGATCGCGCTCGCGAGCCCGACCTCGGCCGCCTTCACCATGCGGTGGCGTGTTCTGTCGGAGATGATCCGCCGCGCTCCGAGGGCGCCCGGGTGCGCTCTGCGCGCCTGTTCGATCTTGGCGTTCTGCACGATGGTCATGTGCCGGATCGCCAGCGCGCGTCTGTGCCGCAGGCTTCTGATCTCTTCCAGTCCCCGTTCGACGCAGGCCGGCGCGCGCGCGAGACCGCCCGCCCGCCGCGCCAGCTCGTGATAGCGGCCGGCCGCCTGCTGGAGCAGGCCGGCGCTCTTGAGCGCGTCGGGCAGCCCGCAGGGGCTCGCCGCGGCGGCGGCGTGCGCGCCGGCGCCGAGCGCGGCGAGCGCGAGGGCCAGCAGCGCCGCCAGCCACGGCGCCCGGCGTCCCTTCCGCGTCCACGACGTATCCCGCATCGTCCCCTGCCCACCTCCCGAGTGGCGCAGGACGACTCTACGCCGCGACGGCGCCGCGTGGAACGCTTCCTGGCATGCCCGCGCGCTGGCTCGTCGCCCCCGACTCGTTCAAGGGGACCTTCACGGCGGCCGAGGTGGCGGCGGCGCTCGCCGAGGGGCTGCGCGAAGGCGGGACGGAGAGCGACGTCTGCCCGGTCGCGGACGGCGGCGAAGGGACGCTCGACGTGCTGCTCGGCGCGCTCGGCGGCACGCGTGTGCGCGCGCCCGCGCACGACCCGCTCGGGCGGCCGATCGAGGCCTGGTATGGCCTGCTCGACGACGGCCGCACGGCGATCGTCGAGACGGCCACGGCGTCGGGCCTGCAGCGCGTCGGCGAGCACGAGCGCGACGCCGAGGCGGCCTCCTCGGCCGGCACCGGCGAGCTGATCGTCGCCGCCGCGGGCGCCGGCGCGGCGCGGATCCTCGTGGCGGTCGGCGGCAGCGCGAGCAGCGACGGCGGCCGGGGCGCGATCGACGCGATCCGCGCGGCCGGCGGGATCGACGGCGTCGCGCTCGAGCTGCTGTGCGACACGCGCGAGCCGTTCGAGCGCGCGGCCGAGGTCTTCGGGCCGCAGAAGGGCGCCGACGCGGCGGCCGTCGCGCGGCTTGGCGACCGGTTGCGGCGACTTGCCGCGTCCTACCCGCGCGACCCGCGCGGCGTGCCGATGGGCGGGTGCGCCGGCGGTCTCTCCGGCGGCCTGTGGGCGTGCTTCGGCGCGCGCCTGCGCTCCGGCGCCGACGCGGTCCTCGACGCCGTCGACTTCGACGCGCGCGCCGCCGCGGCCGGCCGCGTCGTCACCGGCGAGGGGCGGCTCGACGACCAGAGCGCCGACGGCAAGCTCGTGAGCGCCGTCGCGCGCCGCGCGTGCGCCGCCGGCGCGACGACGCACGCCGTCGCCGGACAGGCGCGCATCTCGGCGGACGCGCTGGCGCGCCTCGGCCGCG
>JBQCIQ010000079.1:0-7202 GCA_051953595.1 Conexibacter sp.
CTCGGGGCCGCGGATCGGCGCCGCCAGGCGGTGGTGGCGCGCCAGCTCGGCCGGCTCGGCGTCGGCGTCGGCTTCGAGCGCCTGCGCGACCGCCAGGTGCAGCCGGGCGCGCGCCGCGCCGCTCGCGCGGGCGGTGAGCGCTTCGCGCACGAGCGCGTGCGGGAACGCGATTGCCGGCCGGGCGGCCGGCAGCTCGTCGACCAGCCGCTCCGCAAGCGCCTCGGCGACGGCGCGGTCGGCTTCGGCGGCGTCGATCCCCGCTGCCTGCGCGGCGAGCGCGACGGGAGCGGAGGGGCCGATCGCGGCCGCCGCCACGAGCAGGCGCTCGGTCGTCGGGCTCAGGCGCGCAAGCCGCTCCTCGACGAGGTCGGCGACGGCGTCCGGCACGGGCGCCGCCGCGAGCGCGTCGCCGTCGCCCAGCGCGCCCCGCTCGTCGAGGTCGCGCACCAGCTCGGCGGCGAAGAACGGGTTGCCGGCGGTGCGCGCCCGCTGGCGCGCGACGACGCCGGGCGCGACGGCGCGGCCGACGTGCGCGGCGGCGAGCGCCGCGAGCTCGTCGGCGTCGAGCCCGCTCAGGCGCAGCTCGCCGAGGTCGCGCGTGCGGCGCAGCTCGGCCAGCACGCGCGCAACCGGATGCCCGCGATCCAGCTCGCGCTCGCGCGCGGTCACGACGATCGCGAGCCGTTCCGCCGGCGGGCGCTCCAGCAGATGGCCGAGCGCCTGGGCGGAGGCGGCGTCGCACCAGTGCGCGTCGTCGAGCACGACGTGCAGCGGCGCGCCGTCGGCGGCGGCCGCGAACGCCGCCCCGATCCCGTGCAGCAGCCGGTAGCGCGCGCCCTCCGCGGCGACCAGCGCGCTCGCGCCGACGCCGATCGGCGCGTCGGCGTGCGCGTGCAGCTCGGGGACGAGCGTCGACAGCTCCGGCCCGGCGGCGTTCGCGAGCCGGCCGCGCCAGGCGTCGTCGCCCGCCAGCGCCAGCTCGCCGACGGCGCGCACCCACGGCTCGAACGCGACCGTCGGCTCCGGCGGGCAGCGCGCGAGCACGACGACGGCGCCGTGCGCGTGCGCGTCGGCCGCCGCCGCGGCGGCGTGGCGCGTCTTGCCGATGCCCGGCTCGCCGGTCAGCAGCACGCCGCGGCGCCCGGGGCGCGCGTCGACCGCCTCGCGCAGCAGCGCGACCTCGCGGTCGCGGCCGATCAGCGGCTCGCGCGCGTACGCGGCGAGCATGCGGGGGAGGGGGATGTGCGCAAGCGGCGCGCCGGGCGCGGACGCGTCGCCGTCGCTGCGTGCGCCGGCGGGCGCGCCGCCGGCGCGCGCCTCCGCCGCCAGCTCGCGCCAGCGCAGCACGGCTGCCCGCACCGGCAGCGGCACGCCCTTCAGCGCGTAGTCGCGCGGATCGTCGAGCGCCGCGCCGTCGCGCGAGGCGACGAGCGCGCCCACGAGGTCCTGCACGAGCACCTGCCCGCTCGCCGCCGCCGCGCACAGGCGGCTCGCGATCACGACCGGCATGCCGTGCAGGTCCTCGCCGTCGGCGATCGGCTCGCCGGCGCCGACGCCCACGCGCGCGGCGACCCCGATCGCGCCCTCCGCCCGATCCAGCCGCTCGACCGCCGCCTGGATCGCCGCGGCCGCGCGCAGCGCGCCGAGCGCGCTCGCGAAGCTCGCCATCGCGCCGTCGCCGAGCGTCTTGACGAGCCGCCCGTCCGCCTCGGCGACGGCCGCGCGCACGTCGGCCACATGGGCGCGCCGGACGCGCTCCATCCGGTCGTCCCCCAGACGTGCGAGCAGCGCCGTCGAATCGACGAGGTCGCAGAACAGCACGATCCGCACCCCACCCATAGCCGGCAACTCTACGCCCGCTAAAGCAGGAATTTGGACTGATGGCGCGTCCGCGGCGGGCTCAGCGCGGCCGGTCGCGATCTCGCGACGGCTGCACGCGCTTCGGCTCGCCCGGCATCTTCGGGTAGTCGGGCGGGTATGGCATGTCGTCCGCGCCGCCGGCTTCGTAGAGGTCGAGCAGCGGCTGGAGCGAGTGCGCGACGTCGTCGATCGCGGCGTGGCGGTCGCCGACCTGCGCGAAGCGCGCCGGCATCGTCGCGACGGTGAAGTCCTCGGGCGCGACCTCCGTCAGCTCCTCCCATGTCACGGGCGCCGACACCGGGGCGCCGGGCTTCGGGCGGATGCTGTAGGCGGAGGCAATCGTGCGGTCGCGGGCGTTCTGGTTGTAGTCGAGGAAGATGCGCGCGCCGCGCTCCTCCTTCCACCACTTCGTCGTCACCGCGCCGGGCATCCGCTCCTCCAGCGCGCGCCCGAACGCGATCGCCGCGTGGCGCACCTCGGTGAACGTCCAGCGCGGCTCGATCCGAACATAGATGTGCACACCGCGCCCGCCCGAGGTCTTCGGGAAGCCGACGTAGCCCAGCTCCTCCAGCAGCGCGCGCGCCTCACCGGCGGCGCGGACCGCGTCGGCGAAGTCGGTCCCCGGCTGCGGGTCGAGGTCGAGCCGCAGCTCGTCGGGGTGGTCGACGTCGTCGCTGCGGACCGGCCAGGGGTGGAACGTGATCGTGCCCATCTGCGCCGCCCAGCCGACCGTCGCGATCTCGGTCGGGCAGATCTCGTCGGCGTGGCGGCCGGAGGGGAACTGGATCCGCGCCGTCTCGACGTAGTCGGGCGCGCCTCTCGGGACGCGCTTCTGGAAGAACGCGTCGCCGCCGCTCCAGTCGCGCGTCGAGAGCACCATGCCGGGCTGCACGCCCTTCGGCCAGCGCTCCAGCGTCGTCGGCCGGTCGCGCAGCGCGCGCATGATGCCGTCCTCGACGGCGAGGTAGTACCTGACGACGTCGAGCTTCGTGACCGCGCTGGTGCGCTCGGTCGCCGGGAAGATCACCCGGTCAGCGCTCGACACGCGCAGCTCGCGGCTGCCGGCCTCGACGGTGACGGCGTCGGATCGCGCCATGCCGGAGTTCTACCGCGCGCTCGGGCGCGGCGCGCGCCGGGCGGCCGCGGTCACTCGTAGAGCGTGAAGACCGCCAGCACACCGTAGGTCGCCACGAGCGCCCAGCCCTCGAACGCCGTCGCGGTCCCGTCGGTCGTGATCTGCCAGATCGAGATCGACGTCAGGAACAGCGCGCCGACGTACAGCAGCGGGATCCCGAATGTGAGGTGGTGCGCGAACAGCAGCGAGACGAGCACGAGCGCGGGGTAGAGGAACGCCGCGATCTGCGCGACGGAGTTCTTCACGACCGAGATCGCGAGGTCGGACTGCTGCTTCGCGGCGAGCACGACGCCGGTCGTGTTCTCGACCGCGTTGCCGGCGATCGCGACGATCACGAGGCCCGCGAACTGGTCCGAGACGCCGATCGCGTCGATCGTCGGCCGCAGCGCGGCGATGAACCAGTCGGAGACGAACGCCGCGCCGGTGCCGGCGGCGGCGAGCAGCGCGATCGACGCGGCGAGCGGCGGTCCGGTCGCCACGCGCCGCTCCTCGCCGCCGCGCTCCTGCTCGGCGGCGCGGCCGGAGCGCACGTAGGCGACGACCCACACCGCGTAGACGCCGAGCAGCAGCACGGCGGCGATCGCCGAGATCGTCTCGATGTGCGCGCTCGCGGTGTCGTGCGTCCCGTGCGAGAGGCCGACGAGCACGATGATGAAGCTGGCGAGCAGCAGCAGCGTCGCCGTGTCGTTCGGGAGCCGCGGATGGAAGCGCATGCAGCCCTGGTCGGACGTGCTCGCGCCGACGACGATGACCGCGCCGAGCACGAGCAGCGCGTTCGCGAAGATCGAGCCGATCAGCGAGAACTGGGCGACGACGATCTCCCCCTGGGAGAGCGCGAACAGCACGACGAAGAACTCCGGCAGGTTGCCGAGCGTCGACTGCAGCACGCCCGTGGCGGCCGGCCCGAAGCGCTCCCCGACCTGCTCGGTCGAAAACGACACGACCCACGCGAGCCCCGCCAGCGCGGCGGCCGCGAGCACGAACGCCGGCACGGCCGCCACGCCCGCGTAGTGCGCAACGCCCGCCGCGGCGGTCGCCGCGCCGACGAGTCCGAGCAGCCATCGGCGCCGAACGGTCACTGGCCGGAGGTACCCCGCGCGCGGCTGAGCCTCACCGCAGCGTCAGCGCGAACAGCGCGCCGAGGGCGGCGGCGCCGCCGGCGGTCCAGGCGACGTAGTCGCCGGGGCGGCCGCTGTGGAGCGCGCGGACCGCGTCGATCGCGCGGGCGGCGGCGCGGGGGAGGGAGCGGCCGGCGACGCCGAGCCAGGCGACGACAGTGGCACCCGCCAGCGTGGCGGCGGCGTACAGGTAGGCGGTCACGCCCGGGTCGTGCACATGCGGCGCCGCGGCGGCCGCCGGCGCGCTTCCCCCGAGCACATCCGCCGCGTAGCCGGCCGTGTCGGTGAAGCGCGCCGCCGCGCCTGCGACGGACTGCGCGAGCCCCGGCACGAGCCCCCACAGCAGCGCCGCGAGCACGAGCACGGCGGCGAGCGCGGTCGGCACGCCCACGGCGACGTCCGCCTCTTCGTCGGCGCGCTCCTCGTCGTCCGCGCCGCCCGCGAAGCGCGCGTCGCGCGGCGCCGGCTCGCCGATCCCGCGGAACACCCGCAGCCCGGCGCGCAGCAGCGCGCCCGCCGCCAGCGCCGAGATCAGCGCCATCGCCGCCGGCAGCCACGCCCAGCCGGGCGCGCTCAAGGCCGCGTCCTCCACGAGCGCCTTGCCGAGGAACGTGCCGAACGGCGGCAGGTCGGCGACCGTCAGCGCCGCCACGAGATACACCGCGCCGAGCGGCCACAGCGCTCGCGCGCGGCCGTGCAGGGTGCGCTCCTCGATGCGGTCGTAGCGGTGCTGCACGACGCCGACGCAGATGAACAGCGCCGCCTTCGCGAAGCCGTCGCCGACGAGGAAGATCGCCGTGCCGGCGAGGCCGTCGTCGCTCAGCAGGCCGATCCCGATCAGGAACAGCCCGATCTGCGAGACGACGACGAACGCGAGCATCCGCTTGAGGTGGTGCTGCGCGAGCGCGAGCACGGCGCCGACCACGCCTGTCAGCACCCCCAACCCCACGAACACCGCGCGCACCTCGTCGTGGTGGGCCGCGAGCGCCGGCTCGAACACCGCCCAGAAGACGCGCGCGAAGCCGTACAGCCCCAGCTCCGAGAAGACGCCGGCGAGCAGGATCAGCACCGGCGTCGGCGCGACCCCGTACGCGTCCGCAGTCCAGAAGTGGAACGGCACGACGGCCGCCTTCACGAGCAGGCCGACGCACACAAACGCGAACGCCACCACCACGACTCCGCTCGGCCCGACATGGCCGAGCGCGCGGCCGAGCTGCGCCATGTTGAGCACGCCGACCTTCCCGTACAGCAGGCCGATCCCGAACAGCAGCAGGATCGACCCGACGCTGTTCGTGACCGCGAACGTCAGCGCGCCCTCCAGCGGCGCGCGCTGGCGCACCTCGTAGCCGACGAGTACGTAGGCGGTGACGCTCATCAGCTCGAAGAAGACGAACAGGTCGAACAGGTCGCCGGTGAGGCAGTAGCCGACCATCGCCGCGACGAAGATCAGGCACGCGCCGTAGAACAGCTGCGCGCTCGCTCTGATCGCGTAGCCGGCCATCAGCAGCGCCGGCAGCGCGAGCACCGTCACGAACAGCGCGAGCCCGCCCCCGAGCCCGTCGACCGCGAAGTCGATCCCGACCACCCGCCCGCGCGGCGGCCAGTTTCCCCACCACGCGACCGTGCGGCCGTCGCCGACGTGCGCCAGCGCGAGCGCCAGCAGCACGAGCGACGCCAGCGTCGCGCCGATCGCGACGACCACGGCCACGCGCCGCCGCTCGACCGAGGCCGTCAGCGACAGCACGGTGCCGACGATCACCGGCACGAGCAGGCTCAGCGCGAGCAGCGTCACCCGCTCAGCTCCCCGAGCCGGTCCGGGTCGGCTGTGCCGAAGCGCTTGCGGGCCTGCACGGTGAGCGCGAGCAGGACCGCGACGACGGTCGCCTCGACGACCACGTCGGTGAGCGCGAGCGCCTGCACGATCGGGTCGACGAACGGCGAGCTGGGCGGCACGCTGGAGGAGACGATCGGCGCGTACCCGCCGCTGCGGTAGCCGACCGCCAGCAGCAGCACGTACGTCGAGGACTGCACGACCGTGAGGCACACGACCTGATGGACGAGGTGGCGGCTCGTGATCGCGCCCCACAGGCCGACGACGAGCAGCCAGCCGGCGACGAGGTAGGGGAGGACGCTCACTCGCTCTCCCTCAGCAGCGTCTGGTCCAGCAGCTCGGTGAGGATCAGCGCGACCGCGCCCGTCACCTCCACGCCGACGGCGATGCTGAGGACGGGGATCGTGCCCGCCGACAGCAGCTGCCCCGTCGTCCCGAACGGCAGGAAGTTCTCCAGCGCCGCGGCCGCGAACACGAGCCCGCCGACCGCGACGAGCGCGTACGCGAGCGCGCCGGTGGCGTCGGCGACCTCGACGAGCGCGGTCGGCTCGACGCGCTCCAGCGCGACCACCTGCCCGGCGGCGTAGACGAGCAGCAGCCCGGCGGCGAGGATCACGCCGCCCTGAAAGCCGCCGCCCGGCGTCAGCTGCCCGTGCACGACGACGTAGACGCCGAGCACGATCAGCGGCCCGACGAGCGCCGTGCCCGCGGCGCGCAGCGCGTCGGCCGTGCGCGCCGACGCGGACGCGTGCTCGTCGCGCGCGGCGTCGACCTCCTCGCCGCGCCCGTGGCGCAGCAGCACCGCGCTGCCGAGCGCGGCGACGAACAGGATCAGCTCCTCGCCGAGCGTGTCGAGCCCGCGCAGGTCGTAGGTGACGCCGTTGACCGTGTTGGCGGCGTGGCGCTCGTGCACGAGCGTGCGCACGACGCCGTTCGCCGGCCCGGACGGCGTGCCGAACGGGGTCAAACCGCTCGCAGCCCACGCGATCAACGCCGCCAGCCCGGCGAGCGCGAGCAGCGCGAGCGCGGCGCGCGGTCGCACCCTCACCGCTCGCGCTCCTCGTCGTCGCGCAGCTTCGTCAGCGCGAGCAGGATCATCACCGGCACCGCGACCGTCGCGACGACGATCTGCGAGATCGCCACGTCTGGCGCCTGGAAGGCGAAGAAGAGGATCGCCAGCGCGAGCCCGAACATGCTCGCGACGAGCGCCTGTCGCACCGGGTCCCGCACCAGCACGACGAGCGTGCCGCCGGCGGCG
>JBQCIQ010000080.1:0-8814 GCA_051953595.1 Conexibacter sp.
CCGTTGCCGCGGGCGATGTCGGCGAAGTCGGCCCGTCGCTCGAACGACAAGAGCCGGCCGCGTTCGCCGATGCAGCGGTCGATCGGCTCGAGCTCGGACACGAGCTCGACGCCGGCCTCGTCGGCGCGGCAGCGCGCGACCTCGACGGCGTCGCCCACGAGCGCCGCGAGATCGACCTCGCCGGGCTCCAGCAGCAGCGGGGCACCGTCGACCTGGGCCGCGAACAGCAGGTCGCCGACGAGCCGCACGAGGCGGCGCGCGTTGCGGTCGATCACTTCGAGGTGGCGCCCGTGCTCGGTCGGGAGGCTCCCCGCGTCCTCGCTCAGCAGCAGCTCGACGTAGCCGAGGATCGCGGTCAGCGGCGTGCGCAGCTCGTGCGAGACGAGCGCGAAGAAGTCCTGCTTCGCGCGCTCCGCCTCGCGCTCGCCGGTGATGTCGCGCACGACGAGCAGGCGGCCGATCTGGCGTCCGCGGCCGTCGTGCACCGGGGCGACGTAGCGGGCGAAGGTCCTGCGTCCGCCCGCGAGCACGACCTCGTCGCGTCGCTCGCCGTCGGGGTGCCTGGCGCCGTTCCCGTTGCCGTTCGCGCCCGCTCGCCGCGGCGTGCGCGGGTCGAGCGTCGTCGCGCGCGCGGCGAACTCGGCGCGCACGGAGCGCATCGGCGGGTTGTCGACGATCACGGCGCCGTCCGCGTCGAGCAGCGCGATCGCGTCGGGCGTCGTGTCGAGGACGGCGCGCACGATGCTCGCGCCTTCGCGTGCGGAGCGCACCGCCTCGATCAGCTCGCTGCGCTGCTGCGCCAGCTCGCGGTTCTGGCGTTCGAGCACGGCGCGGCTGTCCTCGAGCGAATCGGCCATCTGGTCGAACGTGCGCGCGAGTTCGCCGACCTCGCCGATGCCTTCGTGACGTCCGACGCGCGCGTGCAGGTCGCCGGCCGCGAGCCGTCGCGCCGCACCGGCGACGTCGCGCAACGGCGCGACCAGCGAGCGCCGCAGGTACAGCAGGAAGCAGAGCGCGCACACCATCGTCGCGACGACGCCGACCGCCCCCGCGGCCCAGGCGACCTGCGTGAGCTTGGTGACGTGCGCGCGCTCGGTGGCGCGGGTTGCGCGTTCGCGCTCGACGAGCGCTGCGAGCTGCGCGTCGAGCCGGCGCTGCGCGCCCCCCCAGGGGAGCATCGGGCGCGCCGTGCCGGCCTGGATCCGCAGGGAGCGCGCGAGCGTGGCCGCCTCCGGCGCTTCGGCGGTTGCGCCGGACGACGCGAGCTTGACGGAGCCGTGACGCAGGGCGGCCGCATCGCCGCGCGCGAGCGCGATCCGCGCGTCGTTCGAGACCATCGCCACGTGCGCGGCCGCGCGCGCTTCGCGGTCCGCCGCACCGAGGTCGTGCAGGGCCGCGAGCAGCACCGTGAACACCGCCAGGTGCAGTGCGGCGAGTAATCCGATCGCGACAACGAGCCGCGTGCTGAGGCCACGCGAGCGGCGCATGTGGACACGCTACTCCGCTTTGGCGTGTCGTGTTGCGGAGGCGGTCCGCGGGAATGCTCGCGTCATGACCGATCCCGCTCCGACCCGCGTACTGCTCGTCGCCCATCGCACGGCCGCGACCGAGGGGCTGCTCGACGCCGTGCGCGCGCGGGCGCGGCGCAGTCCGGCCAATTTTCACCTCGTCGTGCCGGCGCACCCGCACGGCCTCCACAAGGTCGTCGACCCGCAGGACGGCGACGCGGGCGAGGCCGAGCGGGTGCTCGCGCAGGCGCTGCCGCGGCTGAGCGAGGCGGCGGGCTCGGAGGTCACCGGGCATGTGGGAGACCACGAGCCGCTGATGGCGATCGAGGACGCGATCAACCGCGCGCCATACGACGAGATCATCATCTCGACGCTGCCGCGGCGGCTCTCGCGCTGGCTGCACCTCGACCTCGTCAGCAAGGCGCGCGGGACCGGCCTGCCGGTGACGCATGTCGAGGCGAGCGAGCAGGAGCCCGCGGCCACGGGATAGATTCCCGGGCCGCGTGAAGCTCGCCACCTTCCTCCCGCCCGGAACCGACGGACCGCGTGGCGGCGAGGTGCGCGGCGAGTCCGTCGTCGCGTTCGCGGACGGCTCGACGGTCCTCGACCGCCTCGCGAGCGGCGACCGCACGCCGGCCGACGGCGCCGAGCATGCGCTCGCCGACGTGACGCTGCTGGCGCCGGTCCCGCAGCCGCGCGCGATCTTCGGGATCGGCTTGAACTACGCCGCGCACGCGGCCGAGCAGGGCAGAGAGCTGCCCGAGCAGCCGATCGTGTTCATGAAGCTGCCCAGCTCCTCCGCGCCGCCCAGCGGTCCCGTGCGCTGCCCGCAGGTCGTCAAGCGGCTCGACTACGAGGGCGAGCTGGCGATCGTGATGGGCGCCGGCTGCGAGATCGCCGGCTACGCGGTCGCCGACGACGTCAGCGCGCGCGACCTGCAGCGCCGCGAGCCGCAATGGACGCGCGCGAAGGGGGCCGACACGTTCTGCCCGTGGGGCCCGTGGGTGACGACCGCCGACGAGGTGCCGAACGCGGAGGACCTGCGGCTGCGCACATGGGTCAACGGCGAGCTGCGCCAGGACAGCCGCACCTCCGACCTGATCTTCTCCTGCCGGGCGCTCGTCGACTTCGTCGCCGAGACGTGCACGCTCGCGCCCGGCGACCTGATCCTCACCGGCACGCCGAGCGGCGTCGGCATGTCGATGGACCCGCGCCGCTTCCTGGAGACGGGCGACGTCGTGCGGATCGAGATCGAGCACCTGGGTGCGATCGAGCACCCGATCGCCTGATACGTTCCACCGACTTTCGGGCTGTGGTGGGCCCGAGCGTCTACAAGGGGGAACGCATGTCTCGCAGCACACGGCTGCTCGCGGTCGCCGCGTTGGCGATCGCGGCGATGGCGCTCGCCGGCGGATCGGCCGCCGCGGGCGAATTTCAATTCAGACCTGGCGGTGCGATCACCGGCGCGTCGCTAGGGCCCGTCACCTTTTCGGGTAACGGGATCACGATCACCTGCAACCTCACGCTGAGAGGAACGGTGACGAGCGCGCGCGTGCCGAAGGTGGCCGGCACGAGCTACGGTGAAATCACGTCGGTGACCATCGGCAGATGCTCCGGCGGGACCGCGTCGGTGCTAGGGCTGCCGTGGCCCGTCGTCTACAACGCGATACTAGGCACGCTACCCGAAGGGGTGACGGGCGTCTCGCTGACGATCCAGAGAACCGGCTTCCTGCTGAACACGATCGGGCTCGAATGCCTATACGGCGGCAGCGTCACGAGCCTACTCGGCGTCACCGGGAGGAACCCCTACACCACGGGTCTATACGCGATCCCCTCGGGGAGCAGCGTCCCGTTCGTGAGAGGGAGCTTCCTGTGTCCGAGGACGGGCACGATGACCGGCACGTTCGGCCTCTCGCCGACGCAGACGGTGACGCGCATATAACGGAGCGCGCTGCGGCGGCGCTCGCGGGTCTCAGCTCGCGAGCGTCGCCTCGACCATGATCTCGGCGCTGCCGCCGGCGAGCAGGCGCGAGATCGGGCATCCTCTGCCGGCTGCCTGCGCGGCCGCCTCGAACGCGGCGGCGTCGATCCCCGGCACGCGACCGGTGACGGTGAGCGCCGAGCGGGTGACGGTCGGCGCGTCGTTGACTCTGTCGAGCGTGACGACGGCAGTCACCTCAAGCCGCTCGGGCTCGTTGCCGCCCTGCGTCAGCTCGTGCGAGAGCGCCATCGAGAAGCAGGAGGCGTGCGCGGCGGCGATCAGCTCCTCCGGGCTCGTCTTGCCGTCGGAGCGCTCGGTCCGCGAGGCCCACGTGACCGGCAGCTCGCCGAGCGCGCCGCTGCCGCTTGCGAGCGTCCCCTCGCCCTTGGTGAGGCTCCCGCTCCAGGTCGTCTGTGCGCTGCGCTCCGCGATCGCCATCCCGTCGTCCCCTTTCGGCTGCGCTCTAGTGGTGCTCGATGACGCGGTCGATCAAGCCGTACTCGACCGACTGCTGTGCGGTCAGGAAGCGGTCGCGCTCCATGTCCGTATGGACTCTGTCTTCACTCTGCCCCGTGTGGAACGCGTAGATCTCGTCGATCCGCTTGCGCGTTCTCAGGATCTCTCTCGCGTGGATCTCGATGTCGGTCGACTGCCCCTCGAAGCCGGCCGACGGCTGGTGGATCAGGATGCGGCTGTTCGGCAGCGCCATCCGCTTGCCTCTCGCGCCGCCGGTCAGCAGCAGCGAGCCCATCGACATCGCGATGCCGACGCACATCGTCGCCACGTCGGGCTTGATGAACTGCATCGTGTCGTAGATCGCGAGGCCCGCGTAGATCGAGCCGCCCGGCGAGTTGATGTAGAGCGAGATGTCCTTCTCGGGATCCTGCGACTCGAGGTGCAGCAGCTGCGCCACGACGAGGTTCGCGATCTGGTCGTCGACCGGCTGGCCGAGGAAGATGATCCGCTCGTTGAGCAGGCGGCTGTAGATGTCGAACTCGCGCTCGCCGCGGGCGGTGCGCTCGATGACCATGGGGATGAGGGGCATGGCGGGAAGGCTCGCACATTCATGGCAGCAGCACCGCTGCGCCCTCGAAGGCGCCGGCGCGCAGGTCTGACAGCGCGTGCTCGGCCTGCGCCAGCTCGTACGTCGTGACCGTCGTGCGGACCGGGATCCGCGGCGCGAGCGCGAGGAAGGCGGCGCCGTCGGCGCGTGTCAGGTTGGCGACGGAGCGGATCGAGCGCTCCCGCCACAGGTCCGCGTAGGGGAACGACGGGATGTCGCTCATGTGGATGCCCGCGCACACGACCGTCCCGCCGGGCGCGAGTGCGCGCAGCGCCGTCGGCACGAGCGCGCCGGCGGGCGCGAAGATCAGCGCGGCGTCGAGCGGCTGCGGCGGCGCGTCGCCGCTGGCGCCCGCCCATACGGCGCCCAGCTCGCGCGCGAACGCCTGCCCGCCGGCGTCGCCCGCGCGCGTGAACGCGTACACGTCGCGTCCTTCGTGGACGGCGACCTGGCAGATCATGTGGGCTGCAGCGCCGAAGCCGTAGAGGCCCAGCCGCTCCGCGTCGCCGGCCATTCGCAGCGCGCGGTAGCCGATCAGCCCGCCGCACAGCAGCGGTGCGACCTGCACGTCCGGGTAGTCGGCCTCCGGCGGCAGCGGCAGGCAGAAGCGCGCATCCGCGACCGCCAGCTCGGCGAAGCCGCCGTCGCGGTCCTTGCCGGTGAAGCGGGCGCGCTCGCACAGGTTCTCGCGACCGCTGCGGCAGTAGCGGCACGCCCCGCAGGTCCAGCCGAGCCACGGCACGCCGACGCGCGCGCCGCGCGCATGCATGCCACCTGCGTCGGGCTGCACGACCTCGCCGACGATCTGGTGGCCGAGCACGAGCGGAGACCGGTCCCGCCCGCCCTCCAGCTCGCCGTCGCGCAGGTGCAGGTCGGTGCGGCAGACGCCGCACGCGCGCACGCGCAGCAGCACGTCGCTCGGGCCGGGGACCGGGTCGGGAAGCTCTACCCGCCGCAGCGGTTCGCCGGGCGCCTCCAGCACCATCGCGCGCATGCGCTCATGATCGCGCGGCGCGCAAGCTGCGTGACATCGCGGTGCCTTGGTGGCAAGCCACCGAGCTTGCGCGCTACTGCGCGAGCCGTTCGAGCGCGCGCTGGTTCTCGGCCATCAGCCGTCGCAGCCGCGCCTGGAACTGCTTGTCGTGCCGGCGCGCCTTGATGCGCTCGTCGATCGCGACGCGGATCGCCTCCGAGACGGGCATGTCGTCGACGCGCGCCATCGCCTCCAGGTCGGCCGCCAGCTCGTCGCTCAGGCGCAGAGTCATCGTCTTCGGCATCCTGGCGCGGATTATAGACACCACTAAACACTTAGTGCTGAGCATCAGCAATACTTGGTTGCTTGGTAGCGTGCAGCCAATATGGAGCGGTTGACCATTGAAGACCTGCTGCTTATCGCGGAGGTCGTGCTCGACGTGCCCGGCGAGCAGCTCGCCCGCACGACGCGCCTCGACGTCGCGCGCGCCGTCGTCGCGGCGGCCGCGCGGGAAGCTGGGCTGGCGGACGGGGCCGCGGTCCTCTGTCATCGCATCGTGCGCGATCGGCCGCTGCCCTACGGCAACAAGCCGGTCGCGCTGCTGGCGATGCTCGAATTGGTATCGCGAAACCGAGGTATCTGGATACCGCCGAGGGGCGCGGAGCAGGAGGTCGCCGCCGTGATCGGGCGCCTGGCCGCAGGGGAGCTGGAGCCGCCGGCCTTCCGCGCGTGGGTGCGGGCCCACGTGCGCAGCCGCTAGCCTCGAAAGCGATGAACCGCGCAACCGCCTCCACGCCTGCGCTGGAGCTGCGCGGCCTCACGAAGCGCTACGACGACGGGCTGCTGGCGCTGGAGGACTTCGACCTGACCGTTCCCGCCGGCGAGTTCTTCGGGCTGCTCGGCCCCAACGGCGCCGGCAAGACGACGCTCATCAGCGCCGTCTGCAACCTCATCCGGGTCACCGGCGGCGAGATCCGCGTCTTCGGGCACGACCACGCGACGAGCGCGGCGCGGCGGCTGATCGGCCTCGCCGAGCAGGACGTCAACCTCGACCGCTTCCTCGACGTCGAGGAGACGCTGCTCTACCACGGCGGCTACTACGGCATGGAGCGCGTGCATGCGCGCCGCCGCGCGCGCGAGATGATGGACGTCTTCGACCTGCGCGCGAAGGCGCACGTGCGCGCGCCGAAGCTGTCCGGTGGCATGCGCCGGCGGCTGCTGCTCGCGCGCGCGCTGATGCACGAGCCGCCGCTCGTGATCCTCGACGAGCCGACCGCCGGCGTCGACTTCGAGCTGCGACTCGACCTGTGGCGCTACATCCGTCGGCTGCACGAGGGCGGCACGACGATCCTCCTCACGACCCATTACCTGGAGGAGGCGGAGGAGCTGTGCGCGGAGATCGCGCTGATCCGCGGCGGCCACCTGCTCGCGCGCGACAGCGCCGCCGGCCTGCGCGAGACGTACGCGGCCGACTCGCTGGCGGACGTCTACGTCAAGGCGATGGCGGAGGCCGTCGCGTGAGCGCCGTCGCCGAGCGCCCGTCGCTGGCGGTCCGCCGCCGCGGCCTCGCCTGGCTCGCCGGCCGCGAGATCCTGCGCGTGACGAAGCTGTGGATGCAGACGATCGCGGCGCCGGTGATCGCCTCGTTCCTGTTCATCCTCGTCTTCGGGCTCGCGCTCGGCGGCTCGATCAAGCGCGTCCACGGGATCCCCTACGACGTCTTCATCGTCCCCGGCCTGATCACGATGGCGATGGTGCAGGCAGCCTTCTCGAACAACGCGACCTCCGTCTTCCAGGCGCGCTTCGACCGCTACATCCACGACGTGCTCGCCGCCCCGATGCGCTCGTGGGAGGTCAACCTCGGGCTGTCGCTGGGCGGCGCGGTGCGCGCGCTGCTGATCGCGACCGCGCTCGTCGCGCTCGCGCTGCCGGTCACCGACGTGCCGATCCGCGAGCCGCTTGTGCTCGTGCTCGCCGTCGCGCTCGCGCTCGTGCTGTTCAGCTCGCTCGGCGTGATCGTCGGCGTCTACGCGCAGTCGTGGGACTACCCCAGCTTCGTGCAGAACATCGTGATCGTGCCGCTCTCGTTCCTCGGCGGGACCTTCTACTCGGTCGACCGCCTGCCGGCGCCGTGGCAGCAGATCTCGCACGCGAACCCGCTCTTCTACGTCGTGAGCGCGATCCGCTACGGCTTCCTCGGCACGAGCGACGTGAGCCCGGCGCTGGCGCTCGCGATCGTCGCCGCGCTCGCGGCCGCGATGGTCGCATGGTCGTCGTACCTCTTCGCCACCGGGCGCAAGCTGAAGGCCTGACCGCCACGCCGCGCGCACAAGCGCTCGCGCGGGTACGCTCCGGCCGCGGTGTTCCCGGTCAACGTGCCCAACGTCCTGACGGTCTTCCGGATCCTGCTCGTGCCGGTGCTCGTCGTCGCGCTGCTCGACGCGACGCCGAGCGGCGACCTGCTCGCGGCGATCGTGTTCGTCGTCGCCTCGCTCACCGACATGCTCGACGGCTACCTCGCGCGCAGCCGCAACGCGATCACGACGTTCGGCAAGCTGATGGACCCGATCGCCGACAAGCTGCTGATCGTCGCGGCGCTCGTCGCGCTCGTCTCGCTCGACCGGCTCGCCGCCTGGGTCGCGATGGTGATCATCGCGCGCGAGTTCGCCGTCACGGCGATGCGCATGGCGGCGGGGGCGCAGGGCGTCGTGATCCAGGCCAGCATGTTCGGGAAGGCGAAGACGTGCCTGCAGATCGCGATGGTGCTGTGCCTGATCGCCGCCGGCGACGACAGCCCGCTGTGGCTCGACCTGCTCGTCGACGCGACCGTCGTCGTGACCGTGGCGTCGGGGGTCGACTACTTCCTCGGCCTGCGCCGCCGCCTCGGCGAACGCGACCGCGCCGCAGCCGACGGCGCCCGGTAGGTCAGCTCAGCCGCTTGCGCCAGGTCGTCTGCTGCCAGACCGGCCGCAGCCCGACCGACTCGTACGGCTCGGGGATCGAGGGGGCGCGGCCGTCGGCCGGGGCCCCGACGGGCACGACGACCGTCTCGATCCCGCGTCTGCGCATGCGCGCGAAGGCCGCCAGCAGCAGCGCGCGCCCGAGCGGCACCGCCTGCTCGTCGGCGTCGATCGCGAGCTGGACGACGATCCCGTCGGCGTCGTTCCAGCTCTCGCAGATCGCCGCGCCGACGAGCCGATCGCGCCGGCAGGCGAGCACGCACAGCTCGCCGTCGAGGCGTTCGTCCGCAAGCTGCTCGGCGTGGAAGACGTCGAGCGCGAGCGGCTCG
>JBQCIQ010000081.1:0-9834 GCA_051953595.1 Conexibacter sp.
GGTCGTCGTGCCGCCGCTGCGCGAGGACGCGATCGAGGACTTCCTCGACGCGGTCGACGGGCTCGTGCTGTCCGGCGGACCCGACATCGACCCGGCGGCCTACGGCCAGCCGCCGCATCCCTGCCTCGGGCCGACCGAGCCGCGGCTCGACGCGTTCGAACTGGCGCTCGCACAGGCCGCCGACCGCCGCGGGACGCCGATCCTGGCGATCTGCCGCGGCGCGCAGCTGCTCAACGTCGCACGCGGCGGCACGCTGATCCAGCACCTGCCCGACGTCGTCGGCGACGCGATCCAGCACCGCCAGCGCGAGCCGGCCGACGCGCTCACGCACGCGGTCGAGGTCGAGGCCGACTCGCGGCTCGCGCAGCTGCTCGGCTGGACCGAGGGACGCGTCAACTCGTTCCACCACCAGGCGGTCGACGCGCTCGGACGCGACCTGCGCGTGAGCGCCCGCGCGCCCGACGGCGTGATCGAGGCGTTCGAGCTGCCGGAGCACCCGTTCGCGATCGCCGTCCAGTGGCACGCCGAGTACCTCGTCGGCTGGCCGCAGCACGTCGTGCTGTTCGACGCGTTCATCGACGCCTGCCGCGAGCCGGCACGCGCCCCCGCATGAGCGTCCGACCGCGCCCCACCCCCCGCCAGGCGCCGCGCTGGGCCGAGTGGCAGGGCTCCGAGCCCTACACTCTCGGCGTCGAGGAGGAGGTCATGCTGCTCGTCCCCGGCGACTGGTGCCTCGCGCAGCGGATCGCCGACGTGCTCGACGCGCTGCCGGAAGGGATGCGCACGTACGTCGGCGCCGAGACGCACGCGAGCGCCGTCGAGCTGCAGACCGACCCGCACGGGACGGTGCGCGAGACGGTCGCGCAGCTGCGCCGGCTGCGCGCCGACCTGCACGGCGCGCTGGCCGGGCTCGGCCTCGCCGCGGGCGCCGCCGGCACGCATCCGACCGCGCTCTGGTCGGAGATCGAGATCACCCCCGCGGAGCGCTACGCCCTGATCCACGAGACGATGCGCGAGCTGGCCGGCCGCGAGCCGACGTACGCGCTGCACGTGCACGTCGGCGTGCGCAACCCCGAGCGCGCGATCGACCTCTACAACCGCATGCGCGCGCACCTCCCCACGCTGCTCGCGCTGTCGGGCAACTCGCCCTACTGGCAGGGGCGCGACGCCGGCTTTGCCTCCACGCGCACGGTCCTGTGGCACGCCTTCCCGCGGACCGGCATGCCGCGCCGCTGGCTCGCCTACGACGAGTGGGTCGAGGCGGTCGACCTGCAGATCCGCGCCGGCGCGCTGCCGGAGCCGACGTTCCTGTGGTGGGACGTGCGCCCGCAGCCGCGGCACGGAACGGTCGAGGTGCGCGTGATGGACGCGCAGACGCGGATCGAGGACACGGCCGCGCTCGTCGCGCTCGTGCAGTCGATCGCACGCTTGGAGCTTGAGGAGGGCTACGTCTCCGGCACGATCGTCGGCGCCGAGGAGGTGCTGGCCGAGAACCGCTTCATCGCCGCGCGCGACGGGATGCAGGCGCGGCTGATCGACACGACGCAGGAGGCGCTGCGCCCCGTCGGCGAGCTGCTGGAGGACCTGCTGGCGGCGGCGATGCCGCACGCCGAGGAGCTTGGCTGCGCCGACGCGCTGGACGACGTGCGCCGCCTCGCCGCCGACCCGGGCGCAGCGCGGCAGCGGCGCGAGGAAGCGGAGCGCGGCGACCTCACCCGGACGGTCGCCGCGCTCGCGGATCGGTTCCTCGCCTGAGCGGCGCTCAGCCGCGGATCTTCATGCCCCAGCGTTCGTACGTGCGGTCGCACGGCTTGCTGCTGGTGGCGGCCGTCACCGTCGGCGTGCCGCCGACGACCGCCGGCGCGTTCAACGTGATCGCCACGCAGGAGACGTCGTTGTACGGGTAGCTCTGCAGCAGGCCGCCCGCTCTGATGCGGTGCACGAGCAGGTATCTGCCGGGCGCGATCCCGCTGATGTCGATGTACTGGCCCTCGATGTTGGCCGGGTAGTTGTCGCCCCAGCCGACCGTGATGCCCTCGGTCATCTTCGTCAGCTCGGGATGGTTTCTGCCGCAGTAGCCCGGATAGGCCGGCTTCTTCGGCTGGTTCTTCATCCGTCTGCCGGGCGTGAGCTGGTAGCGGTCGCCGAGGCAGAAGCCCTGCTTGCGATCGCGCCGCAGGCGTCTGCTCGCGTTCGCGGTCCACAGCTCGTAGTGGTCGATCCCCATCAGGTGCCAGTGCTCGTGGTCCGGCTCGTGGACGTACTTGAGGATGCCGGCGACCTTGCTCACCACGCGCGTGCTGCCGTCGCTGCGGCGGATCACCTGGTGCGCCTCCATGAAGTCCGAGCCCGGCTTGCGCTTGGCGGTGAGGATCAGCGGACCCTCGCCGACGTTGCCGATCGTCGAGTCGAACACGAGGCGCGTCTGCGGCGTTCCGGTGGACGTGTCGAGCACGACGTCGATGCCGGTCGGTCTGCCCTGCGCCAGGTCCGGCAGCAGGTCGCGGGGCTTGGCGGCGGCAGTGGCCGGGATCAGGAGGGCGAGCGCGGTGAGCGCGAGGGGGATTCGTCGCATACGGCATAGAACGCCTGACCTGCCCGCAGGTTGCGGAGTTGGCCGGTATGAACGACGACGCCCGGCCGGTGGTCACGCGAACGGCTAGATGTAGTACATCGCCGAGCCGGCTTCGCGCGCCTCGCGCTCGATCACGTCGGCGACGGTCGTCTGCTCCAGCACGGTGCGGGCGGCGGCGGCCACGTCGGCGAAGACGCCGTCGGCGCCGGCGCCGAACGTGCCGTCCAGCAGCTCCACCAGCTCCAGCACGGTGATCTGCGACGGCTCGCGCGCGAAGCTGTAGCCGCCCTTCACCCCGCGCTGCGATCTCAAGATCCCGGCGCGGCGCAGCACGGCGAACAGCTGCTCGAGGAACTGCACCGGGATGTCGCGCCGTCTCGCCAGCTCGCCGATCGGCACCGGCCCCGCCCCGCCGAGGCGCCCCAGCTCGGCGAGCGCCTGCAGGGCGTAGGGAGATTTCGTCGTGATCGAGAGCATCGAGCGCTCCCGATGGTACGGCGCGGAGAGGCTAGATCCAGCCGCGCTCTGTCGCGATCAGGACGGCCTGCGCTCGATCGACGGCGCCGAGCTTGCCGTAGATGTTGTGCAGGTGCGTGCGCACCGTGCTGGTCGAGAGCGCCAGCTCGTGCGCGATCTGCTTGTAGACCTTGCCCTGGCCGAGGCGCCGCAGCACCTCGATCTCGCGCGTCGAGAGCGGGCACGGGTCGAGCTGGCGGACGCGCTGCCCGTTCGACGGGTACGGCAGGTCGTACATGACGGCGCGCAGCTCCGCCGGGCCGAGCCCGACCGTGCGTGCGCACTGCAGCAGCTCGCTCGGGTTGACGGCGTCGCCCTGCCCGTAGTGGGCGAGCATGTCGGCCAGCCGCACGAGCGCGGCCTCGCCGTCGGCGTCCTCGCCGTGGTGGCGCTCGATCGTCGAGGCGATCGACTTCGGCAGCCCCCAGCGGCGCGCGAGCACGCCGCCCACCAGAGCGTGGTCGACGCCCAGCTCGCGCCGCTCGCGGTGGATCCGCTCCTCCGGCGTTCTCGCGTCGCCGTGAACCTGGCGCGGGTAGCCCGGGTAGGCGTGGGCGAGCACGAGCTTGCCGACGTCGTGCAGCAGCGAGGTGATCATCAGCCGGTCGCGGTCCTCGTAGCCCAGCTCGGCGGCGAGCCGGTCGGCGGCGCGCTGCGTCGCGACACCGTGGAGGCGGAAGCGCTCGGGGGTGCCTTCCCAGATGCCGGAGCGCTCGAAGAAGTCGAACGTGCGCGCACGGCTCGCGAGCGCCTGGACGGCCGCCGGCGAGAGCACGCTGACGGCGCGCACGACGCTGTCGACCCTGCCGCGGGCGCGGCCGTCGACGCGGTTGGCGAGGCGCAGCGTCGCGATCGCGAGCGCCACGTCGGACTCGACGGCGTTGACGACGTCGGCCGTCGCGGGGCGCTCCTGCGCGAACAGCCGCAGGACGCGGTTGCGCGACTCGGCCAGCACCGGGAACGCCTCGAGCGCTTCGAAGGCGGCCGTCAGGCGACGGCCGTGGCCCTCGTTGTGGTGCCGCACCATCGGCGGGTCGGCGGTGGGGCTGCTCGGGGCGGGCAAGCTCGTAGGGGCGGGTGCAGGTGCGGTCGAGGTGGCAGGCGTCATTGCGATCGTAGAGTCCCTCTGCTTGGCGTGCGAGCGGACCGCGACGGCAACGCCGCGTCCCGGGTCCTCTATCGGCAGGCGTGGCCGACCGGTTTAGGGTCGTGTACCCATTTGCCTGGACGCTTTCGTTCAGGCGGCGGCGCGATGGGCGCGTGCGAGCGCCGCGTCGATGCGCCGCAGCGTCTCCTCGCGGCCGAGCAGCGCGACGCTCTCGAAGATGCCGGGCGAGATCGTCGTGCCCGCGATCGCGACGCGCACCGGCTGGAAGACCTGCTTCGGCTTCCAGCCGCGCTCCTCGACGAGGGCGCGCAGCGTCGCCTCGACGGCCTCCTGGTCGAACGCCTCGGGCGCGATCGCGGCCAGCGCCTCGCGCGCGGCGGCGAGCGCGTCGCTGCCACCCTCGGCGCCGATCGTCTTCGCCCACGCGGTCGGATCGTCGACCGGGCCGTCGTAGAGGAAGCCCGCGAGCGGCCAGAAGTCGGCCAGCGTCTGGATCTTCTCGCGGCTGATCTCGACCCCGCCGCGCAGGCCGTCGCGGCCGCTGAACGCCTCGATCCGCGCGGTCAGCTCGTCGACGCTGAGGCCGCGCAGGTAGTGGCCGTTGAAGTGGCGCAGCTTCTTCTCGTCGAAGACGGCCGGCGACTTCGAGATGCGCTCCAGGCGCAGGCGCCGCGCCAGCTCCTCGCGCGGGAAGATCTCCTCCTCGGCGTCGAAGCCGGCGCCGAGCAGCGCGACGTAGTTGACGACCGCCTCCGGCAGGTAGCCGGCCTCGCGCAGCTCCTGGACGGAGGCGGCGCCGTGGCGCTTGGAGAGCTTCTTGCCGTCGGGACCGTGCAGCAGCGGCAGGTGCGCGTAGCGGGGCGGCGCGGCTCCCAGCGCCTCGAACACGAGCAGCTGCTTGGGCGTGTTCGAGAGGTGGTCCTCGCCGCGCACGACGTGCGTGATGCCGGCGTCGAGGTCGTCGATCGCGACGGCGAAGTTGTAGAGGACCGAGCCGTCAGCGCGCGCGATGACCGGATCGTCCATGTGCACGTGCTGGAAGCGCGTCTCGCCGCGGATCGCGTCGTCGACGACGGTCTCCCCCTCGTCCGGCACGCGCAGGCGCACCGCCCCCTCGGCCTCCGCCTCGCCGCGGAAGCCGCGGTCGTGGCCGTGCGCGTCCTTGAACGCTCTGACGTCCGCGGCGGTCGCGGTCGTGCGGTAGGCGTGGCCGGAATCCAGCAACTGCTGCAGCGCGTCCTGGTGGCGCTGCGCGTTCTGCGTCTGGAAGATCGGCCCCTCGTCCCAGTCCAGCTCCAGCCATCTGAGCGCGTCGAGGATCTGCTCGACGTTCTCCGGGGTCGATCGCTCCCGGTCCGTATCCTCGACCCGCAGCACGAGGGCGCCCCCACTGCCACGTGCGAGCAGCCAGTTATAGAGAGCCGTACGAGCCCCGCCGATGTGCAGCGCACCGGTGGGGGAAGGAGCGAAGCGCAGTCGCATGAAGCCGCAATGCTAATCGGCGCCCACGTGAGTCCGGCGGGCGGTCTGGCGAAGGCCGTCGAGCGCGGCGTCGAGAGAGGCTGCCTGGCGATCCAGATCTTCAACCAGTCGCCGCGCATGTGGAAGCCGACGAGATACGGCGAGGAGGACTTCGCGGCCTTCCGCGCGGCCCTCGCCGAGACCAACATCGGCGCGACGATGATCCACGCCGTCTACCTGCTCAACTGCGCCAGCGAGGATCCCGACATCCGCGAGAAGTCGCTGGCGTCGCTGATCCACTCGCTGCGGATCGGCGATGCGATCGGCGCGTGCTGCGTCGTGCTGCACCCCGGGTCGGCGCTGAGAGGCGAGGTCGGGCCGGCGATCGAGCGCGCCGGCGAGCTGTTCCGCGAGGCGCTGGCGGAGAGCGAGTCGTGTCCGCTGCACTTCGAGAACACGGCGGGAGCCGGCGGCACGCTCGGGCGCTCGTTCGAGGAGCTGGCGGCGCTGATCGAGGCCGGCGGCGGCGATCCCCGGCTCGGCATCTGCCTCGACTCCTGCCACCTGCTCGCGTCGGGCTTCGACATCCGCACTGCCGCGGGGTTGGAGGAGACGCTGGAGCGCTGCGACGAGGTCGTCGGGCTCGACCGCCTCGGCTCGCTGCACCTCAACGACTCGCAGGCGCCGCTCGGCTCCAACCGCGACCGCCACGCCTGCCTCGGCGACGGCGAGCTGGGCGAGGAGGGCTGCATGGCGTTCCTGTCCGAGCCGCGCTTCGACGGGCTGCCGGTCGTGATGGAGACGCCCGGCCCCGACAAGAGAGGCACGACCGCCGAGGAGGTCCGCTACGCGTTCGAGCTGCGCGAGCGCGGGCTCGCCGCGCGCGGGATCTAGTCAGACGGGAACCGGCCCGGGCGCGAGCACGTCCGGGTCGTGCCCCGGCCGCACCGTGGCGCCGGCGTCGCGCAGCGCGCGCAGGCGCTCCGCCGAGGCGGCCTGTGCGGCGTGGTCGTCGGCGAACAGCGGGAAGCGGTGGTCGTCGAGGCCGGCGGCGAAGTGCGTCACGTCGCCGCCGATCACAAGCCGCTCGCCGACGCGGACCGACTGGTGTCCCGGCGTGTGGCCGGGCGTCGGCAACAGCTCGATCGAGCCGTCGCCGAGCAGGTCGTGGTCGCCGTCGACGAGCATCACCTGCTCCGCGACCGCCGCGTAGTCGACCGGCAGGAAGAAGTTGCGGGCGATTGCGGCGCGGTCGTGCGCCGCCTCCCACTCGCGGCGCTGCAGCACGATCGGGACCCTCCTGGGCAGCAGCGCGAGCCCGCCGGCGTGGTCGTAGTGCAGGTGCGTGAGCACGACGCGCGTGAGCGTCGAGAGGTCAAGCTGCTCGGCGACGCTGCGCTCCAGCTCGGCCTGGACCGGGCCGAGCGCGTCGGGACGCCCGTAGCGGCCCGCCGGATCCTGCGCCGCGCCGGGATGCAGCCCGGTGTCGATGAGGATCCGCTCGCTCGCGGTCTCGACCAGGTAGACCGGCACGGGAAAGCGGATCTCGCGGTCGAGCGGCTCCCCCTGCCGGAAGACGCCGGCCGGCGCCGTCAGCCAGCCGCCGTTGAGCTGCGTGACCTTCGTCGCCGTCGGAGCGTACGCGCGAGCAGGGTACGAGATGCGACCGCTCCGATAGCGTTTGCGACATGCGCGTCGGCGTCGCCGTCCTCCCGGGATGCTTCGACTCGGGCCTCGTGGCGCTGCTCGACGTGCTGCGCACCGCCGAGGCGCTGCGCACGCGCGTCGACCGCGCGATCGCGCCGGTCGAGGTGCGGCTGATCGGCGCCGGAAGCCGCGTCGCGACCGCGGGAGGACTGACGCTCGCGCCGGACTGCGCGATCGGGGACGCGGAGGCGCTGACCGGGCTCGAGCTGCTGGTCGTGCCCGGCCTCGGCGCGGTCACGCCGGCGGCGCTGTCGGAGGCGCTTGCCACCACCCCGGTCCGCCGCCTGCACCGGCGGCTCGCGGACGCCGACGGCCTGCCGCTCGCGGCCGCGTGCACCGGGACGTTCGTGCTCGCGGACGCCGGCGCGCTCGACGGCCGCCGCGCGACGACGACCTGGTGGCTCGCCGGCGAGTTCCGGCGCCGCTACCCGCAGGTCGAGCTGGACCTCTCGCGCATGGTGCTCTCCAGCGGCCCGGTCACGACCGCGGGCGCCGCGTTCGCGCACATCGACCTCGGCATGAGCCTCGTCGGGCGCGTCAGCCCCCAGCTCGCCGACGCCGTCGCCCGCTATCTGCTGATCGACGAGCGCCCGGCGATCAGCGTCGCGGCCGCCGCCGCGCACCTGGCCGACGCCGACGCGCTCGTGTCCGACTTCGAGACGTGGGCGCGCGCGCACCTCGACGGCGAGCTGACGATCGAGAGCGCGGCCGCCGCAATCGGCACGACGCGCCGCACGCTGGAGCGGCGCTGCCGTGCCCGCACGGGCCGCAGCCCGCACCAGCTCGTGACGGCGCTGCGCGTCGAGCGCGCGCAGCATCTGCGGCGCACGACGCAGCTGAGCTACGACCAGATCGCCCCGCTCGTCGGCTTCCGGCACGGCTCGACGCTGCGCGCGCTGCTGCGCGGGACGGCGCGCTGATCCCGCTCGCGGCGTTCGCCCGAGCGGTCGCTACGCGGCGACGGCGTCGAGCATCGCGCCGCCGAGCAGGTGGTCCAGCTCGGCGCGCAGGGCGGCGTTCGCGGCGGCGACGCGGTACTCGGCGCCGAGCTTGAGCTTGCGCAGGCCGCGCGTCGTCTGCAGGTCGAGCACGACGTCCGACTCGCCGGGGTGCAGCGCGATCAGCGCCTTCAGGTCCTCGATGATCGAGGCCGGCAGCGCGGTCGCGTCAAGTCGCAGGCGCACGGGCGGCGGCCCGACGGGGATCGCGCGCGCCTGCTCGCGCGCCTTCTCGACCTCGGCCTCGGTCGGCTCGAATCTCGACGCCTCCTGCAGGATCACACACGTCGAGCTGGCGTCCTTGTGGTCGACCTTGCCGCGCACGAGCACGACCGAGTCGAGCATCAGCGCCTCCTCGTGCGCCGCGAGCGCTCTGCCGAAGACCAGCAGCTCGGTCGTCCCCTCGAGGTCGTCGAGCGTGGCGAACATCATCGGGTCGCCTCTCTTCGTGCGGATCTTCTTGCACTGCGTGATGATGCCGCCGACGGTGACCCATTCGCCGTCCTTGCGGTCGGCCAGCTGCGCGAGCCCGCAGTCGACTCTCACGCGCATCGCCTCGCGCACGCGCTTGAGCGGGTGGGCGGAGACGAACAGGCCGATCGACTCCTTCTCGACCGCCAGCAGCTCGGCCTGCTCGAATTCCTCGGTCGGGATCGGCGGGTGGCTCGGCGCGGCGAACGCCGCCGCGGCGCCGCTGGCCGCCGCCGGGTCCTCCATGCCGAGGTCGAAGATCGAGCCCTGCCCGAGCTGCGCGTCCTGCTGCGCGCGCTGGCCGGCCGACTGCGCCTGCTCGAGCACCGTCAGCATGCCCTTGCGGGTCGCGCCGGTCGAGCCGAACGCGCCGCACTTGATCAGCGCCTCGATCGCCTTCTTGTTGACGGTGCGGTTGTCGACGCGCTCGCAGAAGTCCCAGATCGAGGTGAACGGCCCGCCCTCCTGGCGCGCGGCCTTGATCGCCTCGACCGCTGAGAAGCCGACGCCCTTCACGGCGTCGAGGCCGAAGCGGATCTTGCCGTCGATCACCATGAACTCGTGGTCGGACTCGTTGACGTCCGGCGGCAGGATCTCGATCCCCATCTGCTCGGTCTGCGCGACGAAGAACGGGACCTTGTCCTTCGTGTCCATCACCGACGAGATCAGCGCGGCCATGTACTCGGCCGGGTAGTTCGCCTTCAGCCACGCGGTGCGGTAGGAGATCAGCGCGTAGCAGGCGGCGTGCGACTTGTTGAACGAGTAGTCGGCCGAGCGCTCGTTCGTCTGCCACAGCTGCTCGATCACCGAGCCGGCGACGCCCGCCGCCTGGCAGCCGGAGACGAACTCCGGCTTCAGCTCGGCCATCGCGGCGCGGTTCTTCTTGCCGATCGCCTTGCGCAGGTCGTCCGCCTTCGCGCCGCTGAAGCCGGCGAGCGACTTGGCGATCTGCATCGCCTGCTCCTGGTAGAGGATCACGCCCTTGGTCGACTCGATGA
>JBQCIQ010000082.1:0-5973 GCA_051953595.1 Conexibacter sp.
GCGCGCCATCCGCCAGGCCTACGGCGCCGTGCTCGTGACGGGCCCGACGGGTTCCGGCAAGTCGACGTCGCTCTACGCGGCGCTGACCGAGATCAAATCGCCCGAGAAGAACATCATCACGATCGAGGACCCGGTCGAGTACCAGCTCGAAGGCATCACGCAGGTGCAGACGAACCCGAAGGCCGGGCTCACGTTCGCGACCGGCCTGCGCTCGATGATGCGCGCCGACCCCGACATCATCATGGTCGGCGAGATCCGCGACGGCGAGACGGCACAGATCGCGGTCGAGTCGGCGCTGACCGGCCACCTCGTGCTCTCGACGCTGCACACGAACGACGCGCCGACGGCGATCACGCGCCTCGTCGAGATGGGGATCGAGCCGTTCCTCGTCGCCTCGGCGATCGACTGCGTCGTCGCGCAGCGGCTCGCGCGCACGCTGTGCCCGACGTGCAAGAAGCGCACGATCGTGCCGGCGCAGGTCCTGCGCGAGAGCGGCTTCAACGTGCAGCTCGACCTCGAGTGCTACGAGCCGGTCGGCTGCGGGCGCTGCGGGGGGATGGGCTACAAGGGCCGCCTCGGCCTCTATGAGGTGATGGTCCTCGACGAGGACATCCGCAAGCTCGTGCTCCAGCGCGCGCCCGCGGACGAGATCGCCGAGCTGGCGTGCCGCGGGGGCATGCGACGCCTGCGCGACGACGGCTTCGCGAAGGTCCAGGCCGGCCTGACCTCGCTCGCCGAGGTCGCGCGCGTGACGGGTACGACGTAACGTACGACGTAAACGTCGCAAGCGCGCAAAGATCTCGTAGACGCGTATAGTTGCGTCTATGCAAACGTCGAAGGCCGTCTCGCCGGCTCAGCTCGCGCAGGACCTCCACCGCTTCTGCGCGCGTGCGATGAAGGGCGACCAGAGCGAGTTCGTCGCGCTGATCGCCGAGCTGGATCTGACGCTGCCGCAGATGCGCGCGCTGTTCGTGCTCGACACGACCGATCACGCGCTCGCGCTCACCGAACTGGCCCCGATGATGGGCCTGTCGATCCCCGCCGCCGGCCGCGCGGTCGACGCGATGGTGCGCGGCGAGCTGATCTCCCGCAGCGAGGATCCGGTCGACCGGCGCATCAAGCGCCTGGCGCTCACGGCGCACGGCAAGGCGACGCTCGAACGCCTCAACGAGGCGCGGCTTGTCGGCCTGCGCCGCTTCGCCGGCACGCTCGGCGAGCGCGAGCGCGACGCGCTGGCCCGCGCGCTGCGCACCGTCTTCGACCACTGGGATGCCGAGGAGGCGCCATGAAGCTCGACCGCGACATCCTCGGGATCGCGACCGTCGTCGTCCTCGGAACGATCATGTCGATCCTCGACACGACGATCGTCAACATCGCGATCAACCACCTGTCCGAGGACTTCGACGCGCCGCTGCCGACGATCCAGTGGGTTGCGACCGGCTACCTGCTCGCGCTCGCGACGGTGATCCCGCTCACCGGCTGGGCGGCCGACCGCTTCGGCACGAAGCGCCTCTACATGACCTCGCTCGTCCTCTTCCTCGCCGGCTCCGCCCTGTCGGGCATGGCGTGGTCGGCGCACTCGCTGATCGCCTTCGGCGTGCTCCAGGGCCTCGGCGGCGGCATGATCATGCCGGCCGGCATGACGATCCTCACGCAGGCGGCCGGGCCGGCGCGCGTCGGGCGGGTGATGAGCGTCGTTGGGGCGCCGATGCTGCTCGGGCCGATCCTCGGCCCGGTGCTCGGCGGCTGGCTCGTCGACGACGTCAGCTGGCGCTGGATCTTCTACGTCAACGTCCCGATCGGCGCGGTCGCGCTCGTGCTCGCGCAGCGGATCCTCAAGCCCGATCAGCCGAGACCGCACCACACGCTCGACGTGCTCGGCCTGCTGCTGCTCTCGCCCGGCCTCGCGGCGCTCGTCTACGGGCTCGCCGAGACCGGCTCGCACGGCGGCTTCAGCGGCCCGAAGGAGGTGCTGCCGACGTTCGCCGGCGGCGCGCTGATCGCCGCGTTCGTGTGGCACGCGCTGCGCGCGGAGGATCCGCTGATCGACGTGCGGCTGTTCAAGCGCAAGGTGCCGGCCGTCTCGGGCATCACGATGGCGCTGTTCGCGGCCGCCTTCTTCGGCGCGATGCTGCTGCTGCCGCTCTACTACCAGGTGGCGCGCGGGCAGTCGGCGCTGCACGCCGGCCTGCTGCTGATCCCGCAGGGCGTCGGCGCGGCGATCATGATGCCGCTCGCCGGCCGCATCGTCGACAGAACGGGCGCCGCGCGCGTGGTGCTGCCCGGCTTGGCGCTGACGCTGCTCGGCTTCGGCTTCTTCACGCAGGTCGCCGCCGACACGCCGTACGTGGAGCTGGGGATCGCGTCGTTCGTCGCCGGCCTTGGGATCGGCGCGACGATGATGCCGACGATGGCCGCCGCGTACCAGACGCTCTCGCATGCCGAGGTCTCGCGCGCGACGACCGCGTTCAACATCGTCCAGCGCGGCTTCGGCGCGCTCGGCGTGGCGCTGATGTCGGTGATCCTCGCCAACCAGCTCGCCGACCGCCTGCCGGGTGCGGCGAACGCGGGGGAGGGGCTGCAGGCCGCGCACTCGATCCCGCCGGCCGCGCGGGAGGCGCTTGCGCCGCGCGTCGCCGACGCGTTCGGGCAGACGTACTGGTGGGCGTTCGCGCTGATCCTGCTGGCGGCGATCCCGGCGCTGTTCCTGCCGAGGACGAAGCCCGCGCTCCCGCAGCCGGTGGAAGAGCGCGCGGACGAGGCGGCGGCCGTCGCGATCGAGGTCTGAGGGTCCCGGCCGCCCGCTGCTAAGGGCGCGGCCCGCTCCTGCCGATATGGCGGGAGATGGACATCGACTTCGCAGAGCTGCTGCTCGAGGTCGTCGACCGACGCGCCTCCGACCTCCACCTCACCGCCGGCGCGCCGCCGATGGTGCGCGTGCGCGGTCGCCTCGCTCCCGTCGACGGCTACCCGACGCTCACGCCCACCGACACGCGCGAGATCGTCTACTCGATCCTCTCCAACGACCAGCGTCAGAAGCTGGAGAACAACTGGCAGCTGGACTTCGCCTACCAGGTCCCCGGCCGCGCGCGCTTCCGCGTCAACGCGTACTTCCAGCGCTCCGCGCTCGGCGCCGCCTTCCGCCTGATCCCGTTCGAGATCGCGCCGCTCGAATCGCTCGGGCTGCCGCCCGCGGTCGCCGAGATGGCGAACCGCCCGCGCGGGCTCGTGCTCGTGACGGGCCCGACCGGCTCGGGCAAGTCGACGACGCTCGCCTCGCTGCTCGACGTGATCAACGCGACGCGCGAGGAGCACATCATGACGATCGAGGACCCGATCGAGTTCCTCCATCGCCACAAGAAGTGCATCGTCAACCAGCGCGAGCTCGGCGCCGACGCGACGACGTTCGCGGACGCGCTCAAGGCGGCGCTGCGCCAGGACCCCGACGTGATCCTCGTCGGCGAGATGCGCGACATGGAGACGATCTCGACCGCGATCACCGCGGCGGAGACCGGCCACCTCGTGTTCGCCACGCTGCACACGCAGGACGCGCCGCAGACGATCGACCGCATCATCGACGTCTTCCCCGGCTTCCAGCAGGGCCAGGTCCGCACGCAGCTCGCGATCGGCCTGCAGGGGGTCGTCACGCAGCAGCTGCTGCCGACGCAGGACGGCGCCGGGCGCTGCGTCGCCGCTGAGGTGCTTGTGCCGACGCCCGCGGTCCGCAACCTGATCCGCGAGGGCAAGACGCATCAGATCTACTCCACGATGCAGACCGGCGGCGCGCAGGGGATGCAGACGATGGACGCCGCGCTCGCGGGCCTCGTGCGCTCCGGGCGCATCACGCGGCAGCTCGCCGAGGCGCGCTCCTCGACGCCGGAGGAGCTGCGGCGCCTGCTCGGCGCGGGCGGTGCCGGGATGCCGAGCGACGGCGCGTACGCGACGGTCTGAGGGCGACGGAGCTGACGCGTGGCGACCTACGTCTTCAGAGCGATCGACCTCGCCGGCGCGAGCGCGAAGGGCGAGGTCGAGGCAGCCTCCAAGCAGGCCGTCGCCGACCAGCTGAAGGCGCGCGGGCTCGTCGTCGTCGACATCGCGGACAAGCACAGCTCGAAGGAGATCAACCTCGCGCTGTTCGAGCGCGTGAAGCCGGGCGACCTGACGGTGATGACGCGTCAGCTCGCGACGATGATCGCCTCCGGCATGACGCTGCTGCGCGCGCTCTACGTGCTGGAGCAGCAGACCGAGTCGAGACCGCTGAGAGAGGCGGTCGTCGGCGTGCGCAAGGACGTCGAGGCGGGCCTGCTGTTCTCCGGCGCGCTGGCACGGCACCCGAAGGTCTTCAGCCCGCTGTTCGTCGCGATGGTCGAGTCGGGCGAGAGCGGCGGCCGGCTCGCCGAGGCGCTGATGCGCGTCGCCGATCAGCTGGAGAAGGACGACGCGCTGCGCCGCCAGGTCAAGTCGGCGATGGTCTACCCGACGGTCATCTTCAGCTTCGCCGCGATCGTGCTGATCGCGATGGTCGCGTTCCTGATCCCCGTCTTCGAGAAGACCTTCAGAGAGTTCGGCAGCGACCTGCCGCCGATCACGAAGTTCACCGTCGGCCTCTCGCACCTGATCACCGGGCAGTGGTACCTGCTGATCGGGGGCGTCGTGCTGATGGTCGTCGCGTTCAGAAGATGGAAGAGATCGTCGTGGGGGCGGCCGCAGTGGGATCGCTTCCGTCTCCACTTCCCCTTCAAGATCGGGCCGGTCGTGCAGAAGGTCGCGCTGGCGCGCTGGTCGCGCACGCTGTCCTCGCTCGTGGCCTCCGGCGTGCCGATCCTGCAGGCGATCGAGATCACCGGCAAGACGGCGGGCAACCACGTCGTCGAGAAGGCGATGGAGGACGTGACGGCGTCGGTCAAGAGCGGCGGCACGATCTCCGCGCCGTTGAGAGACGCGCCGGTGTTCCCGGCGATGGTCGTGCAGATGGTCGGCGTCGGCGAGGAGACGGGCGCCCTTGAGACGATGCTGAGCAAGGTCGCCGACTTCTACGAGGACGAGGTGGCGGCGGCGGTCAAGGGCCTCACGTCGCTGCTGGAGCCGCTGATGATCATCGTCGTCGGCGGCATCGTCGGCTTCATCGTGATCTCGATGTACATGCCGCTGTTCAAGGTCTACGACGCGATCAGATAGCGCGTGAGGGCAGGCTCACGCCGCTGCTCGGTGGCGAGCCGGGCCCGTATCCTCCGCACGGATGTCCAGCGACCCTGTGACGCGCCCGTCTGAGGCGATCGAGGACTACGCGAAGGCGATCTACGCGCTGCAGCGCCATGCCGGCGGCGAGGGAGGGGTCTCGACGAACGATCTTGCCGAGCGGCTGCGCGTGACGCCCGCGTCGGTCTCGGCGATGCTCAAGAAGCTCGCCGAGCGCGGGCTCGTCGTGCACGAGCGCTACAAGGGCGTCGTGCTGACGCCGGAGGGCGAGCGGGTCGCGCTGGAGGTGCTGCGCCACCACCGCCTGCTGGAGCTGTACCTGGCGGAGCACCTGGGCGTGCCGTGGGACCGCGTGCACGAAGAGGCGGAGGCGCTGGAGCACGTGATCTCCGAGGACCTGGAGGCGCGCATCGCGGCCAAGCTCGGCCACCCGACGCACGACCCGCACGGCGACCCGATCCCGGACGCCGATCTCGTGATGGAGGAGGGCGTCACGCAGCGGCTCGCCGAGCTGGAGCCGGGCGCGCGCGGGCGCTTCGTGCGGATCTCGGACTCCGATCCGGAGATGCTGCGCTACCTGTCCGAGCGCGGGGTGCGGCTGGGGGATGCGCTGGAGGTCGTCGAGCGCCAGCCGTTCGGCGGCCCGCTCACGGTCCGCTTCGGCGACGCGGAGCACGTGCTCGGCGGCGGGCTCGCGGCGGCGATGCGCGTCGAGCTCGACTGACGATCGCGAGCGTCGTGCCGGCGGCCGCAGCGCTTGCGGGCGCTCTGGTC
>JBQCIQ010000083.1:0-21189 GCA_051953595.1 Conexibacter sp.
TGAGCCTGTCGCTGATCGCCGGGCTGACGATCTTCGACCAGGTCGTCGCGCTCACCGGCGGCGGCCCCGGCAGCGCCACCGAGACGATCGCCACGCAGGTCTACGCGCAGGCGTTCGTGAACGGCCGCTACGGCTACAGCGCGGCGCTCGCGCTCGTGCTGGCGGTCGGCGTCGGGATCCTGTCGGCCCTGCAGATGCGCGCGATGCGGCGGCGGGAGGGCTAGACCGCGATGCACCGCTACACGCGCTGGACGGCGCTGCGCGAGGCCGCCTACTGGCTCGCCCTCGTGCCGATCCTGGTGCCCGTCTACTTCCTCGTCGAGCTGTCGCTCAAGCACCAGGACGAGGCGGCCTCCGCGCCGCTGTCGCTGCCCGCCCACCCGACGCTCGACAACTACTCGCAGGCGTGGAGCCAGGGCGCCGCCGGCACCGTCTCGTTCTCCGGCGCGCTCGTCAACAGCGTGCTGATCACGACGGTCGTCGTCGTGCTGCTCGTCGTGCTCGGCGCGCCCGCCGGCTACGCGCTCGCGCGCCGCACCTCGCGCCTCTCGGGCGCGCTGTTCGGCGTCTTCGTCGTCGGCATCATCCTGCCGGCGCAGCTCGGCCTGATCCCGCTGTTCGTGCTGATGGGCAAGCTCGGCCTGAGCGGCACGAAGCTCTCGCTCGTGCTCGTCTACCTCGGGCTGCTGCTGCCGCTGGCGGTGTTCCTCTACACCGGCTTCTTCCGCACGCTGCCGCGCGACTACGAGGAGGCGGCGCGCGTCGACGGCGCCTCGCACCTGCAGGTGTTCGCGCACGTCGTGCTGCCGCTCGTGCGGCCCGTCACGGGCACCGTCGCGGTGCTGTGCGGGCTGCTCGTGTGGAAGGACTTCTTCACGCCGCTGATCTTCGTCGGCGGCACCGGCAACCTGACGCTGCCGGTCGCGATCTACGGGTTCGTCGGCCAGTACGTCACCAACTGGCAGCTGATCTTCGCGAGCATCGTGATCGCGCTCGCGCCGATCCTCGTCATCTACGGATTCCTGCAGCGCTACATCCTCAAGGGATTCGTCAGCGGCGTGCGGGGCTGACCGGAACCGCCATCTGCTTCGACCATCCGACGCGCCCCGCGGGGGCGAGGAGAGCGCCGCATGACCACCACCACGACCGAGCTGCCGGACCGCACCACCCCCGCGTGGTTCGACGAGGCCAAGCTCGGCATCTTCATCCACTGGAACCCGGCCGCGATCCCGGCGTTCGCGCCGCTGACGCGGCTGCACGGGGTGCCGAACGACCCGGACGGGGTCCGCGGCTTCCGTCGCAACCCGTACGCGGAGATGTACGAGAACTCGATGGACATCCCGGGCAGCCCGACGGCGCGCCACCACGCCGCCCACTACGGCGACCTCACCTACGACGACTTCGGCGAGCAGTTCCGCACGCGCACGATCCCCGCCTGGGACCCCGCGCCGTGGGCCGACCTGTTCGCGCGCGCGGGCGCGCGCTACGTCGTGCTGACGACCAAGACCGAGGACGGCTTCCTGCTGTGGCCGAGCGCGCACCCCAACCCGCACAAGCCGCGCTGGCAGTCCGAGCGCGACGTCGTCGGCGAGCTGGCCGATGCGGTGCGCGCGCGCGAGCTGCGCTTCGGCACCTACTACAGCGGCGGCATCGACCGCACCTTCGGCGGCGACTTCCCGATGACGCGGATCGCCTCGCTGGAGACGGCGCTGGCCGGCGGCGAGCAGTACATCCGCTACGCGGACGCGCACTGGCGCGAGCTGATCGACCGCTACGCGCCGTGCGTGATGTGGAACGACTACGCCTACCCGGAGGGCGCCGACGTCGCGGGCCTCTTCCGCTACTACTGGAAGCACGTCGCCGACGGCGTCGTCAACAACCGCTTCCAGGCCGGGCCGCCGAAGGTGCTGGAGCCGTCCGAGCTGTACTCCGACTTCGTCACGCCGGAGTACTCGACCGAGGGCTCGCCGGAGCTGAAGTGGGAGGCGTGCCGCGGCATCGGCACCTCGTTCGGCTACAACCAGCTCGAGTCGGACGCGACGTACATGAACGCGACCGAGCTGATCCACATGCTCGCCGACGTCGTCGCGCGCGGCGGCAACCTGCTGATCAACGTCGGGCCGACCGGGGCCGGCGAGATCCCGTGGGCGCAGGCGCAGCGGCTGCTGGAGCTGGGGTGGTGGCTGCGCACGAACGGCGAGGCGATCTACGCGACGCGCCCGTGGACGCGCACCGCGGGCGTGACCGGCGACGGGCTCGGCGTGCGCTACACGACCTCGCGCGACGCGGTCCACGCGATCGTGCTCGGCACGCCGCGCCAGGCCGAGCTGGAGCTGGACGTGCGCCTGGAGGAGGGCGCGGTCGCGACGCTCGCCGGCAGCGACGACCCGCTGCCGTGGGAGCCGACCCCCTGCGGCACGCGCTTCACGCTGCGCCAGGCGCTCGACGAGCGCCCGGCGGTGAGCGTGCGGCTCGCGCCCGCCGGCGCCGTGCGCCCCTACGACGAGACGTGAGCGGCGACGGGCGCCGGCAGGGCGAAGTCGTAGGCGGTCGTGAGGCCGCCGTCGACGACGACCGCGGCGCCCGACAGCGCGGAGGCGCCGGGGCCGACGAGGAAGCACAGCGTCTCGGCGATCTCCTCCGGCTGCAGGAGCCGGCCGGTGGGGGAGCGGCGCACGCAGTCGGCGCGCGCGGCGGCCGGGTCCTCCAGCGAGTCGAAGTGGCGCTGCAGCAGCGGCGTCTCGACGATGCCGGGGCAGACGGCGTTGATCACGAGCCCGTCGCGCGCGTGCTCCAGCGCGGCCGAGCGCACGACGTGCAGCAGCGCCGCCTTCGAGGTCGAGTAGGCGCTGTTGGCGTCCTCGGCGAACAGCGAGTTGACGCTGCAGACGACGGCGATCGCGCCGGCGCGCCGCTCGATCATCGCCGGCATGAACGTGCGCATGCCGCGCAGCACGCCGAGCACGTTGACCTCGAACAGCCGCTGCCACTCATCGAGCGGGATCTCCAGGAACGGCGCGATCACGATGTCGGCCGCGCACGTGATGAGGCAGTCGGCGCCGTCGGCGTCGTGCTCCAGCGCGACCGCGTGCGCGCGGTCCCACGTCTCCTGCGCGGCCACGTCGCCGCGCACCCACGCCAGTCGCTCGTGCCCGCGCAGCTCGGCGGGCATCTGCGCGAGGTCGACGCCGACGACCGTCGTGCCGCGCTCCAGCAGCAGCTTCGCCGTCGCGAGCCCCATGCCCGAGGCGGCGCCGGTGAGGACCGCCAGCCGCCGCGGGGCGCGGCCGTCGTTGTGAGCCTGCATCACTCCACCACCTTGAAGATCCGGTTTGCGTTGCCGCCGAGCAGCGCGCGCTGCTCGGCCTCGGAGAAGTCGGCGACGATCGCGCGGTAGGCGTCGACGAGGTCGCCGTAGGAGCTGTAGAGCCGGTCGACCGGCCAGTTGGTGCCGAAGAACGCGCGCTCGACGCCGAACGCCTCGATGCACGCGAGCGCCCACGGGCGCAGCGAGTCGACCGTCCAGGCGTGGTCGACCATCCCGAGGCCGGAGATCTTGATCACCGTGCTCGGGACGGCCGCGAGCGTGCGCAGCGCCTCGCGCCACGTCGCGAAGTACTCGGCGTCGCGTCTGCGCGGCACGAGCGCGTGGTCGACGCAGAACGTCGCGCCGGGGTGCCGCGCGGCGAGCGCGGCGGCGGCCGGCACGTGCTCCAGCAGCGGGTCGTCGCAGCAGACGAGCCCGTGCTCGGCCAGCACCGCGAAGCCGCGCTCCCACGCCGGATCGCTCAGGTAGCCGTCGTAGCGGATGTCGCGGATCCCGCGGAAGATCGGGAACGCCATGTGCCGCTCGATCGTCTCGCGCGCGTCGTCGGCCGCGAGGTCGGCCGCGCCGATCGCGGCGTGCGGCACGCCGAGCCGGTCGTGGAAGCCCTGCAGCCAGCGCGTCTCCTGCACCGGGTCCTCGATCCCCGTCGCCGCCTGCATGTGGATCACGCGCCCGAGCGCCTGGAAGCGCGTCTCGGCGAGGAAGTCGTCGGCCCAGTAGCGCTCGGCGCGGATCGCGCCGTACTCGCCCAGCATCGCCGTCTCGTCGGGGTCGCCGCCGGGACGCAGCCAGTCGTAGCGCAGCCGCGGATCGCGCAGGTCGGAGAAGTGGACGTGCGCGTCCGTGAACGGCGCAGGCGTCATGCGTTGGAGCCGGGGATCGTGTTGAGGCGCGCGCCGCCGTCGACGTCGAGCGCGATCCCGGTGAGGAAGCTGCCGGCCTCGGAGACGAAGTAGAGGACCGCCTCGGTGATGTCGTCCTCGCTGCCCGGCCGGCCGAGCGGCAGGTTGTGCGCGATGCTCTCCATCACCTGATCGGCCGACTTGCCGGTGTGGTCGACCTTCCACGACAGCATCTGCTGGCCCATCCCGGTGCTGGCGACGCCGACGGGGCAGACGCTGTTGGCGGTCACGTGCGGGGCCAGCTCGCCGGCAAGCGACTCCATCAATCCGATCAGGCCGAACTTCGAGGCGCTGTAGGCGTGCAGCAGCGGGGCGCCGCGGCGGCCGGCGTCGGAGCTGATCGCGACGATGCGCCCGCGCCCGCTCGCCGTCAGCGCCGGCGCGGCGGCCTGGCAGGTCAGGAACGCGCCCTTGAGGTTGATGTCGAGCACGCGGTCCCAGTCGGACTCGGTGACGTCGGCGATCGGCTTGACGTGGATCACGCCGGCCGACAGCACGAGCGTGTCGAGGCCGCCCATCTGCGCGGTCGCGCGCTCGACGGCTTCGCGCACCTCGGCCGGCGAGCGCACGTCGGCGGCCGCCGCGTACGCGTTCGGGCCAAGCTGCTCCGCAAGCGTCTCGCAGCGTTGCGCGTTGACGTCGAGCAGCGCGACGCTCGCCCCTTCGCGCAGCAGGCCCTTCGCCGCCGCCAGTCCGAGGCCGGACGCGCCACCGGTCACGAGCGCCTTGCGCTCAGCCGCGATCTTCATCACTTCGCTCCTCCTACCCGCAGCTTGAGCGCAGGCGTGCCCGCGCTCAAGCTGGATTCGTTTCCAGCATCAGTTCCAGGATGGTACACCGCGCGTGCGGCGGGTCAAGCCCCGCCCGTCCGCCCTCACGCGGGCAGCTCGTCGCGCAGCAGCGCGCGCCGCACCTTGCCGCTGGCCGTCTTCGGCAGCTCGTCGCGGAACTCGATCAGGCGCGGGTACTTGTACGGCGCGGTCTGCCGCTTGACGTGGTCCTGCAGCTCGCGCGCGAGCGCGTCGTCGCCGCCGCGCTCGCCGCGCAGCACAACGATCGCGCGCACGACGCTGCCGCGCTCGTCGTCGGGCGCCGCCACGACGGCGGCGTCCGCGACGGCCGGGTGCGTCAGCAGCGCCGACTCGACCTCGAACGGGCCGATGCGGTAGCCGGCGCTGACGATCACGTCGTCGGCGCGGCCCTCGAAGCGCAGGTAGCCGTCGGCGTCCTGCCGCACGCGATCGCCGGTGCGCCACGGCGTGCGGCGGTCGTGCGCCGGCTCGCCGAGGTAGCCGAGGAAGAACGTCGGCACCGTCGCCGGATCGAGCACCAGCTCGCCGTCCTCGATCCACATGCGGACGCCGGGGAGCGGCCGCCCCATCGAGCCGGGGCGGGCATCCTCGCCCGGCGGGTTCGCGGTCAGCTGGCCGGTCTCCGTCTGCCCGAAGCCGTCGCGCACGTCGAGGCCGGTCGCCGCGCGCCAGGCCGCCAGCGCGTCGGCGTCGAGCGCCTCGCCGGCCGCGACGAGCCCGCGCAGCGTCTCGAAGCGCGACAGCGCCGTGCGCTTCGCGATGATGCGGTACTCGGTCGGCGCCATGCACAGCAGGTCTACGCGCTCCTCGCGCAGCAGCTCCAGCCGCTCGGCCGGGTCGAAGCGCGCGTCGTGGAGCAGCCCTGCGGCGCCGCGGATCCACGGCGCGATGAAGACGTTGCGCGCCGACTTCGACCAGCCGCTCGCGGCCGTGCACCAGACGAGGTCGCCGGGGCGCGCGTCGAGCCAGTGCTCGGCCTGCAGGCGCTGGCCGGCGAGGTAGCGCTGCGCGTGGACGGCCGCCTTCGGCTCGCCGGAGGTGCCGCTCGTGAACGTGATCAGGCAGGGGTCGTCCGGCGCCAGCTCGACCGCCGGCGGCGCGGGGGCGCGGAACAGCGCCTCGTCGGGGATCGTCAGCACCGCGACGTCGTCGCGACCGGCCAGCGCCTCCTCCAGCACCGCGCGGTTGCGCTCGTCGACGAGCACGACGCGCGGGCGCGTCGCCTCGACGCGCAGCCGCAGGTCCTTCGCGCGCAGCTGCTCGGTGCACGGCAGCACGACGGCGCCGATGCGGAAGCAGGCGACCATCGCGAAGACCCACTCGGGGCGGTTGCCGATCAGCGTCATCACGACCTCGCCGCGGCGGGCGCCGTGCGCGAGGAGCGTGCCCGCGAGCGCGCCGCTGCGCTCCGCGACCGCGCCGAAGCTCCATTCGCGGCGGCTGCCGTCGCGGGCGCGCTCCAGCAGCGCACGCGCCGCCGGATCGGCGGCTTCGACGATGTCGCGCGCGAAGTTCATGTCAGCAACCCGGCCTTCCTGTCGCGGTCCACGCTAAGATCCCCCATATAATGCTGGAAACGGTACCAGAATCGTTCGTTCGCGCGGATCGGGCGAACCGCCAATGAGCGACCACTCATCCGCGGCCCGCATCGCGGCGTTCGCGGTGGGCCTGCGCCCCGCCGACGTGCCCGCTCCGGTGCGCGCCGCCGCGGCGCTGCACGTGCTCGACACGCTCGGCTGCGGCCTCGCCGCCGTCGGCACGGGCGCCGGCGCGCCGTTCGCCGCGACCGCGGCGGCCGAGGGGGACGGCGGGGCGTGCAGCGTGCTCGGCCTGCGCGGCGAGCGCGGCGTCGAGACGGCGGCGTTCGCGAACGCGGCACAGTGCCACGCCCTCGACTTCGACGACACGCACGGGGACGCGATCTGTCACGTCAGCACGGTCGTGGCGCCGGCCGCGCTCGCGCTCGCGCAGGCGGAGGGACGCAGCGGCGCGGAGCTGCTGACGGCCGTCGTCGCCGGCAGCGAGGCGATCGTGCGGATCGGCGCCGTCGCCGCGCCGGCGTACATGCGCACCGGCTTCCACCACACCTCCGTGTGCGGCGCGTTCGGCGCCACCGTCGCGGCGGCGCGGCTGCTCGGGCTGGACGCCGAGCGCATGGCGCACGCGCTGGGGATCTGCGGCAGCCTCGCCTCCGGCAGCCTCGCCTTCCTCGACGACGGCTCGACCGCGAAGGCCGTCAACGCCGGCGCGGCCGCGCGCGCTGGCGTGCTCGCGGCCCGCCTCGCGGCGCACGGCGCGGACGGGCCGGCGGCGATCTTCGAGGGCCGCTTCGGCGCGTTCGCGAGCTTCTTCCGCCTCGACGACCCGCCGGCCGACTGGCTCGACGACCTCGGCACGCGGTGGGAGACGCCGCGCACCGCGTTCAAGCCGTATCCCGCCTGTCACTTCATCCACAGCTCGCTCGACGGCGCGCGCGCCGCCGCCGAGCAGCTGGGGGTGCTCGGCGCTCCTGAGCGTGTGACCGCCGTCGAGCTGGAGCTGCCCGAGCCGGCGCTGCCGCTCGTGTGCGAGCCGCGCGCCGCGAAGGTGCGCCCGCGCACGCCCTACGAGGGCAAGTTCAGCGTCCAGTACTCCGTCGCGGCGATGCTCGTGCACGGCGCGGTCGGCGTCGCCAGCTACGAGCCGGCGGCGATCGCGGACGAGCGCACGCTGGCGCTCGCCGCGCGCGTCCACCACCGCGCCGGCGCGTTCGCGACGTTTCCGGCGGCCTTCCCCGCGCGCGTGACGGTGCGCACGGCCGAGGATGCGGTGACGATCGAGGTCCCGCACCAGCGCGGCGGCGCCGAGGCGCCGCTGAGCGCCGACGAGGTCGTCGGCAAGTTCCGCGCGAACGCGGCGCTCGCGCTCGCGGAGCCCGACGTGCTGGAGCTGGAGCAGCTGCTGAACGGGCTGGAGCGGCTGGACGACCTGCGCGCGGTGGGCGCGCTGCTGGCACGCGCGAGCGCCCGCGAACCGACCGAGGTCGCCGCATGACGCTGCCGCCCGCGCCCTTCTTCGAAGACCTCGCCGTCGGCGCCGTCGACACGGCCGCGCCGGGCGTGACGCTCACGGACGGGCTCGCCGCCGCGCACCGCGCGATCCTCGGCGACCGCCTGCGGCTGACGCTCGACGCGCCGCTCGCGCGGCGCGTGCTGGGCGGGGAGGCGCCGCTCGCGCATCCGGCGCTCGTGTGGGACGTCGCGATCGGCCAGTCGACGCTCGTGACCGAGCGCGTGATCGCGAACCTCTTCTACCGCGGCTTCGTGCTGCGGCGCGCGCCGCGCGTCGGCGACACGCTGCGCACGAGCACCGAGGTCGTCGCGCTGCGCCAGACGACGCCGCGGCCCGAGCGCCCGGCGACGGGGCTCGCGGTCCTGCGCATCCGCACGCGCGACCAGCAGGAGCGTCCGGTGCTCGACTTCTGGCGCTGCGCGATGCTGCCGCTGCGCGACCCCGCCGGCCGCACCGGCCGCGACGACGCGTTCGACGCGATCCCCGAGCAGCTCGACGCCGAACTGCTCGCGGCGGCGGCGTCGGAGTGGCGGCTCGACGCGCTGGAGCCGGTCGCCGGCGAGACGTTCGCCGACCTGCGCGTCGGCGCGCGCTGGACGGTCGCCGGCGGCGACGTCGTCAGCTGCGCGCCGGAGCTGGCGCGGCTCTCGCTCAACGTCGCGGTCGTGCACCACGACGCGCCGGCGCAGGCGGTCGGCAGGCGGCTCGTCTACGGCGGCCACACGATCGGCGTCGCGGCGGCGCAGGCCTCGCGCGCGCTGCCGAACCTCGTGACGGTCCTCGGCTGGCACGGCTGCGATCACCTCGCGCCCGTCTCCGAGGGCGACACGCTGCGCAGCGAGCTGGAGCTGGAGGCGGTCGAGCCGCTGGCGACGGGCGGGCTGGCGCACCTGCGCTCGCGGGTGCGCGCCGAGCGCGAGGGGGGCGCCGTCGACGTGCTCGACTGGCGCTTCGTCGCGCTCGTGCGCTGAGCGGCCGAACTGGAGAGACCTGAAGGACGGAGGAGGACGATGCAGCAGATCGGACATGCCTGGCGCACGAAGCCGGGCAAGGCGGAGGAGTACGCGCGCTTCCACGCGCAGGTGTGGCCCGAGGTGGAGCAGGTGCTGCGCGACGGCGGCGTGACGAAGTACGTCATGTACCGCTGGGGCGACGTCATCTTCAGCCACATGGAGGTCGAGGACTACGAGGCGATGGCCGCGCGCTTCAACGCCGACCCGGCCGCGCAGCGCTGGGAGGAGGCGGTCGGCGAGCTGATCGAGTACGTCGAGGCGGACCCGTCGACCGGCTGGCCGCTCGTGCTGGAGGAGGTGTGGTCGCTGTGAGCGCCGCAAGCGGACAGGCGGTCGGCGAACGGCTGGAGGGCGGCGTCGCCGTCACCGGCGGCGCGCGCGGCCTCGGCCGTGCGGCGGCGCTCGCCTGCGCACGCGCCGGCGCGAGCGTCGCGGTGCTCGACCGCGACGCCGACCTCGCGGCGGAGGTCGCCGCGGAGGCGCAGGCGCTCGGCGCGCTCGCGGCCGCCGGCATCGCGTGCGACGTCTGCGAGGAGGACTCGGTCGAGGCGGCGATCGGCGAGGCCGCGCGCCGCGTCGGCCCCCTGCGCGGCCTCGTCACGAGCGCCGGGATCGACCGCGGCGGGCCCGTTCACGAGCTGTCCAGCGACGACTGGAACGCCGTCATCCGCACGAACCTGACCGGCACGTTCCTGGCGGCGCGCGCCGCGCTGCGGCACATGCTCGACCACGACCGCGGCGGCTCGATCGTCGCCGTCTCCTCGCCGTGGGCGCAGGTGTCCGTGCCGGGTGCCTCGCCGTACTCGGCCTCGAAGGGCGGCGTCTCCTCGTGGGTGCGCGCCGCCGCGCTCGACTACGCGCCGCGCGGCATCCGCGTGAACGCGGTGCTGCCCGGCCCGGTCGACACGCAGCTGATGTGGGCCGGCGTGCCGGAGGACGAGATCCCCGCCATGCGCGCGCGCGTGGAGGAGCAGATCGCGCTCGGCCGGCTCGGCGAGCCGGAGGAGATCGCCGCTGCGATCACGTGGCTGCTGAGCGACCGCTCGTCGTACGTGACGGGCTCGCAGCTCGTCGTCGACGGCGGGCTCTTGGCGAAGGGCAGCATCGAGCAGTAGCGGCCGAGGGCCCGGGGGTCGGGCCGCTTTCAGATGGCGACGAAAACGCTCGTTGCCGGGGGAGGCGCCCGACCCTATGCTGGCCCGGAATTGTTTCCAGGAACGCGGTGCGGCCTGGTACGAGCGAGGAGAGAGGGATCCCAGATGCAGGACCGCACGACGTCCGTAGCCGACGTCACGCCTGAGCACACCGGACTCGCGCGCAACAGCGTCAGCGCCGTCCAGGTCGCCGTCGTCTCGATCGCGGCGACCGGCCCCGCCGCCGGCATCGCGCTCACCGTCCCCGCGATGGCCGGGCTGGCCGGCAAGGCGCTCGTGTTCGCGCTCGTGCTGACGCTCGGGGTCATCCTCATGCTCACGAACACGTTCGTCGAGTTCTCGAAGCGGATCCCCTCCGCCGGCTCGCTGCTCGCGTGGAACTCCGCCGGGCTCGGCTCGAACGTCGGCTTCGTGTTCGGCTGGTTCTTCGTCGGCGGCTACCTGCTGATCGCCGCCACCGGCATCGCGGCCTTCGGCGGCTTCGCGCACGACTACTTCGACGGCAGCCTTGGCATCGACCTGCCCTGGTGGGTCTTCTCCGCCGCCTGCGCGGCCTACATCTTCGTGCTCTCGTGGCGCGGCGTCGCGCAGACGGTCGAGTCGGCGCTGGTGCTGCTCGCGTTCGAGGTCGGCGTGCTGCTGCTGCTCGTCGCATGGCTGGCGGTGACCGGTCACGTCGACGTCCAGTCGGCGCCGTTCGACCCGGGCAGCGCGCCGGGCGGCTGGGCCGGCGTCGGGCTCGCGATGAGCTTCGGCGTGCTGTCGATGGTCGGCTACGAGGAGGCCGCGACGCTCGCCGAGGAGGCGAGAGACGCGCGCCGCTCCGTCTCGCGCGGGCTGTGGATGGCCGCGATCGTCACGCCGCTGTTCTTCATCGTCGTCAGCTACGTGCTCGTCACGAGCTACGGCTCGATCGACAAGTTCGCCGCCGACCCGCTCGCCGCCCAGACGCTCGCGACGGAGGTCTGGCACAGCTTCGGCGGGATCATCTCCGTCGTCGTGATCCTCAGCGCGCTCGCGCTCGGGCAGACGTCGTTCAACGCCGGCATGCGCGTGATCTACTCGCTCGGCCGCGTGCGGCTGCTGCCGCCGGCGTTCGCGCGCACGCACCCGACGCACAAGACGCCGAGCGCCGCGATCGTGCTGTTCGCCGCCGTCGTGCTGCCGGCCGCGTTCATCGGCTCGGCGCTCGCCGGCCCGCTCACGCTGTTCGGGTACTACGGCTTCATGACGGCGATCGCGTTCCTCGTCGTGTACGCGCTCACGAACGTCGCGCTCGCGCGCTTCGTCAAGCGCCACGAGCCGCACACGTTCTCGATTCCCCGCCACGTCGTGCTGCCGCTCGTCGCGATGATCGGCGTGCTGTACCCGCTCTACCGCACCGTCCATCCGCTGCCGGCCGCCCCGTATCCGCTGCTGACCGCGATCGTCGCCGGCTGGGCCGGCGTCGGCGTCGCGCTGCTGCTGTACGTGCGCGCCTCGCGCAAGGCGGACGTCGGCGAGGTCGCGCGCGCGTTCGCCGCGCTCGACGAGCCCGAGGCGGAGGCGGCCGTCGCCTGACGGCGGCGCCCTCGTTCCAACCCCGACAAGGAGGTCAGTCAGTCGATGGTCACGGGATTCGAGCACGTGGGGATCCAGGTGCGCGACGTCGAGCGCTCCGCGCGCTTCTACGAGCAGCACCTGGGCTTCGAGCGCTACGCGCGCGTCGCGCGCTCCGAGCCGTACGTCCAGCGCGTCGTCGGCTACCACCCGGACGTGACGCTTGAGATCGCGATGCTGCGCATCCCCGGCACGAGCGTCGAGCTGGAGATCATCGAGTACCGCGGCGTCGACGGCACGCCGATCGACCCGGCCCCGGCGAATCCCGGGACGGCGCACTTCTCGCTGTTCGTCGACGACCTCGACGGCATGTACGAGCGGATGTCGGCGGCCGGCGTCGAGTTCGTCTCCGCGGTGCAGACCTCCGACGCCGGTCCGCTGAAGGGCGGCAAGGTCGTCTACCTGAAGGACCCCGACGACATCCGCGTCGAGCTGGTGCAGCTGCCGGAGGGAGCGGCGGCGTGAGCGCGCGCGCGGGAGAGCTGGAGGGGCGCGTCTGCGCGATCACGGGCGCCGGCCGCGGCATCGGCGCCGCGATCGCCGTGCGTTTCGTCGCCGTGGGCGCGCGCGTCGCGATCCTCGAGCGGGTGGCGGCGCTCGGCGACGAGACGGCGGCGCGGCTCGCGGCCGGCGGCGCCGAGGCGCGCGCCTACACGATGGACGTGACCGACGAGCAGGCCGTGACGACCGCGGCCGAGCAGGTCGTCGCCGACTTCGGCCGCCTCGACGTGCTGATCAACAACGCCGGCATCGGCCGCCTCGGCCCGAGCATGGACTACTCGCTCGCCGACTGGCGCATGTCGCTCGACGTGCTCGCGACGGGGGTCTTCCTCTGCAGCCGCGAGTTCGGCCGCGCGCTGCGCGAGAGCGGCGGCGGCTCGATCGTCAACATCGCGTCGATCAACGGGCTGACCGCGTTCCCGATGCGGCTCTCCTACAGCGCCGGCAAGGCGGCGGTGATCTCGATGACGCAGGTGCTCGCGGTCGAGTGGGCCTCCTACGGGATCCGTGTCAACGCGGTCGCCCCCGGCAACACGAGAACCGCGATGGTGCAGGAGGCGATCGATCAGGGGCTGATCGACGTCGCGGCCTACGAGGCGCGCACGCCGCTGCGCCGGCTCGGCCGCCCGGAGGAGATCGCCGAGGCGGTCCTCTACCTCGCCTCTGATCGCTCCAGCTTCACGACGGGCCAGACGCTGGTTCCCGACGGCGGCTGGACCGCCTTCGGCTGGATCCCCTGGACGGGCGATCCCGACGCGCCGGGCGTCGTGCAGAACGATCCCTGATCGACAGAGGAGGCAGTTGTGTTCCCGAAGTCCCCGCATGCAGCGGGAGGACGCCGCACGCCCGCGTCGTCCTCGCCGTCGGAGCTGAGCCGCCGCGGCTTCCTGCAGTCCGCCGCGGTCGGCGCGGCCGGCGTCGCCGTCGCCGGCGGCGTGCCCACCCGCGCCGCTGCCGCCGCCAGGCCGCGTGCGCGGATCGCGGCGGCCGCCACCCGCCCGACGCCCGGCTGGTACGACGACGCCAAGCTCGGCGTGTTCGTGCACTGGAACCCCGCCGCGATCCCGGCGTTCGCGCCGATCTTCTCGCTGCGCGATCTCGGCGACAGCTTCATCTCCGGGCCCGAGTGGGTGCAGAGAGAGGCGTGGCGCGTGCTGCCCTACGCCGAGATGTACGAGAACACGATGCGCATCCCCGGCAGCGAGACGGCGCGCTACCACGCCGAGCGCTACGGCAACGCGCCCTACGCCGACTTCGTCCGCCAGTTCCGCACGCGCACGCTGCGGCGCTGGGACCCGGCGCCGTGGGCGGACGTGTTCGACAGATCGGGCGCGAACTACGTCGTCCTCACGACGAAGACGGAGGACGGCTTCCTGCTGTGGCCGAGCGCGCACAGAAATCCGCACCGCAGAGGCTGGCAGGCGGAGCGCGACGTCCTCGGCGAGCTGGCCGCCGCGGTGCGCGCGAAGGGCCTGCGCTTCGGCACCTACTACTGCGGCGGCATGGACTGGACGTTCAACGACGGGCCGATCGCCGACACCGCCTCGCTGATCGCGGCGATCCCGACGAGCGACGAGTACCGCGCCTACTGCGACGCGCACTGGCGCGAGCTGATCGACCGCTACCAGCCGAGCGTGCTGTGGGACGACTATCCGTTCCTGCCCAACCCGGACGCGGCGCCGCTGTTCGAGACCTACTTCGACGCGGTCCCGGACGGCGTCGTCAACGACCGCTTCGACCCGAGTCAGGGCAGCGGCGACCTGCAGCGCGACTTCGTCACGGTCGAGTACGCGACCGACGGCCCCGACGACGCCAAGTGGGAGACGTGCCGCGGCATCGGCACCTCGTTCGGCTACAACCAGCTCGAGGACGACGACAGTTACATGAGCGCGACCGAGCTGCTGTACATGTTCGTCGACATCGTCGCGCGCGGCGGCAACCTGCTCATCAACGTCGGTCCCACCGGCGACGGCGACATCCCGCAGGCGCAGGCCAAGCGGCTGATCGCGCTCGGCAGATGGCTGCGCGTCAACGGCGAGGCGATCTACAGAACGCGCAAGTGGCAGCGCGCCCGCGGCGTCACGACCGAGGGCCTGCAGCTGCGCTTCACGACCACGGACGAGGCGTTCTACGCGACCGTCCTCGGCACACCGCGCGCCGATGCCGTCGACCTCGACGTGGCGATCGCGCCGGGTGCGCAGGTGTCGCTGCTGGGCGGCCCGAGCGCGCTCGCGTGGGCGCCCTCGCCGCAGGGCGCGCGCGTGGAGCTGCCCGGCCGCCGGCGCGAGCAGCCGGCGCTGAGCCTCAAGGTCACGCCGGCGAGCGCCGTCAGCCTGCCGTCGTAGCCGGCACGGCCGGCCTGCCGCCGCTCAGTACGAGCGCGGCAGGCCGAGCACGTGCTGGCCGACGTAGCTCAGCACGAGGTTGTTCGAGACCGGCGCGACCTTGTAGAGGCGCGTCTCGCGCAGCTTGCGCTCGACGTCGTACTCGCGCGCGAAGCCGAAGCCGCCGTGCACGTCGAGCGCCACGTTCGCGGCCGCCCACGACGCCTCCGAGGCGAGGTACTTGGCGGAGTTGGCCTCCTCCGCGCACGGCAGGCCGGCGTCGAAGCGGCGCGCCGCCTCGAAGCGCATCAGGTCGGCCGCGCGAATCGCGACGTGCGCCTGCGCGAGGGGGAACTGCACGCCCTGGTTGGCGCCGATCGGGCGGCCGAAGACGACGCGCTCGGAGGCGTATCTGCAGGCGCGCTCGACGAACCAGCGGCCGTCGCCGACGCACTCGGCGGCGATCAGGATCCGCTCCGCGTTCATGCCGTCGAGGATGTAGCGGAAGCCCCTGCCCTCCTCGCCGATCAGCGCGTCGTGGGGGACGTGCAGGTCGTCGATGAAGACCTCGGTCGTGTTGTGGTTCATCATCGTCTCGATCGGCGTGATGCGCACCGCGTCGCCGGCCTCGCGCAGGTCGATCAGGAAGACCGACAGGCCGGCCGTCGGCTTCTCCGCCTGCTCGCGGGCGGTCGTGCGCGCGAGCACGATCATCAGGTCCGAGTGCAGCGCGCGCGAGGTCCAGATCTTCTGGCCGTTGATCACGTAGCCGTCGTCGGTGCGGCGCGCGCGCGTCTGGATGCGGGTCGTGTCGGAGCCGGCGGTCGGCTCGGTCACGCCGAACGCCTGCAGCCGCAGCTCGCCGCTCGCGATGCGCGGCAGCCAGCGCTGCTTCTGCTCGTCGCTGCCGTGGCGCAGGATCGTGCCCATCGTGTACATCTGCGCGTGGCAGGCGGCGGCGTTGCCGCCGGAGGCGTTGATCTCCTCGAGGATCACGCTCGCCGCCGTCAGCGACAGGCCGTGGCCGCCGTACTGCTCGGGGATCAGCGCGGCGAGCCAGCCGTCGCGCGTGAGCGCCTCGACGAACGCGGTCGGATAGCCCTCGGGCTCCAGCTCGCGCCAGTAGGCGTCGGGGAAGCGGCTGCACAGCTGACGGATCCCGTCGCGGATCGAGGCAAGCTCGTCTGCAGTCGTGGCCGGGTTCGTTCCCGGATTCGTTTCCAGCATGGCGCGCAAGCTAGCACCATCGGGGCCTGCCGCGCAATGCGGGCGAGGGCGCGCGCGGCGCGAAGCCGGACGCTCAGCGCGCCCGCGGCGGCGCGGAGCTGCCGCGCGCCTCGAACGTCGTCGGCACGACGACGCGCTCCGGCGGCTCGCCGCCGCCCCGCTTCAGCAGCAGCTCGGCGGCGCGTTCGCCGAACGCCTGCGGGCCGCGGCGCACGACGTCGATCGGCGGGTCGAGCAGCCCGAGCAGCGCCAGCTCGTCGAACGTCGCCAGCGACAGGTCGCGCGGGATCCGCAGTCTGCGCTCGCGCAGCGCGCGCAGCACGCCGGGGAAGATCTGGTTCGAGCCGGCGATCAGCGCGGTCGGCGGCGCCGACGCGTCGAGCATGCGGTTCGCGGCCGTGTAGCCGTGCTCGGCGGCGAACCCGCCGGCCTCGACGGTCGCCTCGACGCCGAGCGCGTCGCAGCAGGTGCGGAACGCGCGCACCGCCTCGCGGCCGGGCCGCACCTGCAGCGGGCCGGCGGCGAGGCCGATCGCTCTGTGGCCCAGCTCGGCCAGGTGTGCGACGACCTCGCGCATGCCGGACTCGTGGTCAGCCAGCACGGCGCTCGCGTCCTCGGCCTCCGGCACGTCGCGGTCGATCAGCACGGCCGGCACCGACAGGCTCCGCAGCGCGGCGAGCGTGTCGGGGTGACGCTCGTCGGCGAGCGAGATCAGCAGGCCGTCGCCGCGGCGGCGCTCCAGCAGGCGGATGTGCTCGACGTCGAGCGCGGGGTCGGCCTCGGAGTTGAGCACGAGCATCGAGTAGCCGCCGCCGCGGCGCAGGGTCGTCTCCGCGCCGAGCGCGATCTCGGCCAGCAGTGGGCTGGAGATGTCGCGCACGACGAAGCCGACCGACAGCGTCGCGCCGCGGCGCAGGCTCTGCGCGAGGAAGTCGGGCTCGTAGCCGAGCTGCGCGACCGCGTCGAGCACGCGCCGGCGCATCGCCGGGCTCACGTCGGGGTGGTCCGAGAGCACGCGCGAGGCCGAGGAGACGGCCACGCCGGCGAGCTGCGCGACGTCGCGGATGTTGGGGCGTCGCCCTTGCCGCTCGTCGTCGTCCACGGTCTGCTGTCGCTGTCTCGGCACCGCTCCTCCGCTGTCGGCCCGCTTGACAGCGCAGAAGCATACAGCTAGGTTTCTGGAAACGAATCCAGAAACTGTTTCATGGGATGTGAGGAGTCTGCCGGTGATCCGTCGTGTCGACGCGTTTCCCCTCGCCTACGAGGAGCCCCATTACCGCGGGATGGTGCGGTGCGTGACGTTGGTGCGCATCGAGGCGGAGGACGGCACCGTCGGCTGGGGTGAGGCGATCTCGCAGTTCCGCGAGGCCTCGCTGGCGACGAAGCTGCTGGTCGACGAGGGCTTCGCGCCGCTGATCGTCGGCAAGGACCCGATCGACGTCGAGCCGCTGTGGCGCTCGATGTGCACCTACGCCTACTGGTTCGGCGTCGAGGGGATCGCGGCCTTCGCGATCAGCGCGATCGACATGGCGCTGTGGGACCTCAAGGGCAAGCTGCTCGGCCAGCCCGTCGCGACGCTGCTCGGCGGCCGGCTCAAGCGCGAGATCCCGGCGATGGCCTCGATCATCTTCGACATGGACGACCTCGACTGGACGCTGAACGAGTTCCGCTCGTTCAAGGACGAGGGCTACAAGATCGTCAAGGCCGGCTGGGGGATGAAGCCGGACCGCGTCTTCGGGGCGGACGCGAAGGAGGACCTGCGCTACCTGGAGGCGGTGCGCGAGACGATCGGCGACGAGATCTCGCTCGTCGTCGACACGCCCGGCGCGCGCGCCCTGTGGGACCTGCCCGAGGCGCTGCGCCGCTTGCGCGAGTGGGAGCGCTTCGACCTGCGCTGGGTCGAGCAGCCGCTGCTGCCGTCCGACCTCGACGCCTACGCGCGCCTGCGCGCGGCCGGGCTCGGCACGCCGATCGGCACCGGCGAGGACGAGTGGAGCCCGGAGACGTACAAGCGCATCCTCGACGCGGGCGGTGCGGACGTGCTGCAGCTCGACCCCGGTCGCTGCCTCGGCATCACCGGCTGCCGCGAGACGGTCAAGCTGATCGAGAACGCGGGCGTCAGATACTCGATGCACAGCTGGAGCGGCGCGCTCAACACGGCCGCGAGCCTGCACGTGCTGGCGATCTCGACGCAGGGCGACACGCTCGACTTCAAGCCGCACGAGTCGCCGATGCAGCACGACCTCGTCGAGGACCCGTGGGTCCAGCGCGACGGCATGCTGGAGCTGCGCGACGAGCCCGGCCTCGGCGTGCGCGTCCGCGAGGACGCCGTCGAGCGCTACGGCATCGCCTGAGGCCGGCCGATGAGCGAAGCGTCCGAGGACGGGCGGGGGCCGGCGCAGGCCGGCCCGCTCGCCGGCGTGCGGATCCTCGCGGTCGAGCAGTTCGGCGCGGGGCCGTGGGCCACGCGCCAGCTGACCGCGCTGGGGGCGGAGGTGCTGAAGGTCGAGGACCCGACGGTCGGCGGCGACGTCGGCCGCTACGTGGTGCCGTTCCAGGAGGGCGAGAGCTCGCTCTTCTTCGAGACGTTCAACCGCGGCAAGCAGTCGCTCTCGCTCGACCTGCGCCACCCCGCGGCGACCGCCGTCCTGCACCGCCTCGTGGCGGCCAGCGACGTCGTCTTCTCGAACCTGCGCGGCGACCTGCCGGCGCGGCTCGGGCTCACCTACGACGCGCTCGCGGCGGCGAACCCGGCGATCGTCTGCTGCGCGCTCTCCGGCTACGGGCCCGACGGGCCGCGCGCCGGCCAGGGCGCCTACGACTACGCGATCCAGGGGCGCGCCGGGTGGATGAGCGTGACCGGCGAGCCGGACGGCCCGCCGATGCGCAGCGGCCTCTCGCTGGTCGACTTCTCCGGCGGCTTCGCCGCGGCGATCGCGATGCTCGCGGGCCTGCGACAGGCCGAGCGCACGGGCCGCGGCTGCGACTGCGACGTGGCGCTGTTCGACGTCGCGCTCGCGCTCAACACCTACGTCGCGACGTGGGCGCTCTCGCGCGCGTGGGAGCCGGCGCGCATGCCGCAGTCGGCGCACCCCTCGCTCGTGCCGTTCCAGCTGTTCCCGACGGCCGACGGCTGGATCGTCATCTGCTGTGCGAAGGAGGCGCTGTTCCGGCGGATGCTTGGCGTGCTCGGGCTGGAGTGGATGGGCGAGGACGAGCGCTACGACAGCTTCGCCGCGCGCGACCGCAACCGCGGGCTTGCGGTCGAGGTGCTGTCCGAGCGGCTGCGCGAGCGGCCGACGGCGGCGTGGCTGGAGGAGCTGGAGGCGGCCGGCGTGCCGTGCGGGCCGGTCAACGACATCGCGAGCGCCTTCGCGGATCCGCAGGCGGTCGCCCGCGGGCTCGTCGAGCGTTACGAGCACCCGCAGCTCGGCACGGTGCGCACCGCCGCGCCGGCGATGCGCGTCGGCGACCACCGCGAGGCGCCGCGACGCGCGCCGCACCGCGGCGAGCACACCCACGCGGTCCTGCGCGAGCGCTGCGGCTACGCGCAGGCGGAGATCGACGCGCTTGAGGCAGAGGGGGTCTTCGGCGGGGTTCCGGCGCCGGGACGGGCCGGTTGACGCGTGACGAAGCTCACTGTTACCCTTTCATAGTGTTGGAAGCAGATTCACCATCTGAAAACTTCGCGGTGACGGCGGCGGCCGAGGACGGCGCCAAGCCGACGCGCATCCAGTCCGTCGCGCGCGCCTGCCAGCTGCTGATGTGGATCGCCCAAGAGCCCCACGGGGCGACCGCGAAGGAGGTGGCGTTCGGCCATCGCCTCGCGCTGCCGACGACCTACCACCTGCTCAACACGCTCGTCGACGCGGGCCTGCTGCGCAAGAACGCCGAGCGCCGCTACGTGCTCGGCCGCAGCACCTCGATCCTCGCGCAGGCCTACCTGCGCGGCCGCTCGGTGCCCGCCAGCCTGCTGTCCGGACTGCGCGAGCTCGCGCGCCGCACGGGCGAGACGACTTACCTGGCGGACTGGGGCGAGCACGAGATCCGCGTGCTCGCCTCCGTCGAAGGCTCGAACATCCTGCGCGTCGCCGAGGTCGCCGGCGGCCCCTACGCGGAGGGTCACGCGCGCGCGAGCGGCAAGGTGCTGCTCGCCTACGCCTGGCCCGAGCTGCGCGCCACGTACCTGCGCGCGCATCCGCTGCGCCGCCTGACGCCGTCGACGATCGTCGACGGCGCCGCCTTCGAGCGCGAGCTGGCGGAGATCCGCGAGCGCGGCGTCGCGTTCGACCGAGAGGAGTTCGCGGAGGGCGTCTCGTGCGTCGCCGCGCCGCTGCTCGAGCAGGGACGCATCGTCGCCGCCTACGGCGTCTCGATGCCGACCGAGCGCTTCCGGCGCTCGCGCGACGAGATCGTCGCGACGCTGCTCGACGTCATCGCCGGGATCGACCCGGACGCGTCGGACGCCGACGCGGTCGCGACGGCACTCGCCCGCGCGTCGCGTTGAGTCCGCGCACCCATCACGCGAAAGGAAGGAGGAACGGTTTGGCTGCCACCAAGTCGACTGATGCAGGGAGCGCCCACGCGGTACCGGTTGAGCAGCTGCTCGACTTCCTGCCGCGCATGATCGAGATCCGCCTGTTCGAGGAGGAGATCCAGGGCCTCTTCACGCGCAACCTCGTGCGCGGCTCGACGCACCTCTGCTCGGGCCAGGAGGCCGCCGAGGTCGGCGCCTGCCGCGCGCTGCGCGAGGGCGATGCGATGGTCTGCACCTACCGCGGCCACGGCGCCGTGCTCGCGATGGGCGCGCCGCTCGACCGCACGTTCGCCGAGATCCTTGGCCGCGCCGACGGCCTCTGCGGCGGCAAGGGCGGCTCGATGCACCTCACCGACGTGAGCGTCGGCGCCTACGGCTCGTTCGCGATCGTCGGCGCGCACCTGCCGATCGCGACCGGCTTCGCGTTCGCCTCCAAGTACCAGGGCACCGACGAGGTCGCGCTGTGCTTCTTCGGCGACGGCTCGACGAACATCGGCGCCTTCCACGAGGCGCTGAACCTCGCCGGGATCTGGAAGCTGCCCGTGATCTTCCTGTGCGAGAACAACGTCTACGGCGAGTACTCGCACTGGTCGCACACGACGCCGATCGAGGTGCTGGCCGAGCGCGCGAAGAGCTACGGGATGCCGGGCGTGCGCGTCGACGGCAACGACGTCGGCGCCGTGCACGAGGTCGTGAGCGAGGCGGTCGCGCGGGCGCGCGCGGGCGAGGGGCCGACGCTGG
>JBQCIQ010000084.1:0-27021 GCA_051953595.1 Conexibacter sp.
CGACACGCTCGCCCCGGTCGCCGAGCGGCTCGGCGCGGGTGCGCTGCTGCCGCATGCGCGCGCGCTCGCCGCGCGCAACGGCGCGGCGCGCCAGCGCGCGGTCGCCGACGCGCGCGGCGTGCGCGGGCTCGTCGCCTGGATGGCCGAGCGCTACGGCGATCCGCTGCCGGCGACGCTCGACGCCGACGCGCCCGCTGCGCTTGGAAGCGCCGCCGGCCGGGTACCCAGCGGGCCGTGAGCGCCGGTCCCGCCACCCCCTGCGCCGCGACCCCGGTGCCGGCGCGACGCACCGCGCTGCCGCCCGCGCGCGGACCGGTCTCCGCGATCGTGCTCGACGTGCTGCGCTGCGCGCCCGGCATGCCGGTCGAGCTGCCGGTGCTCGACGCGACGCCCGCGCTGCTGGCCGACGACGACGTCCAGCTCGCGCTCTACCTCTGCTACGAGCTGCACTACGGCGAGCTGGAAGGCGTGCACGACGACTGGGAGTGGGATCCCGGCCTGCTCGCCTTCCGCGCCGTGCTGGAGCGCGCGTTCGAGGCGGCGCTGCGCGCGGCCGTCGAGCGGCCGCCGGCCGCCGATCCGGGCGACGTCGGCGCCGCGCTGCAGCGGCTCGTCGCGGCCGACGACGGCCCGCCGCTGTCGCGCTTCGTCGAGACGCGCGCGACGCGCGAGCAGGTGCGCGAGTTCGTCGTGCACCGCTCGGCCTACCAGCTCAAGGAGGCCGACCCGCACTCGTGGGCGATCGCGCGGCTGAGCGGCCCGCCGAAGGCGGCGCTCGTGGAGGTGCAGATGGACGAGTACGGTGGCGGGCGCGCGGAGCGCGTGCACGCGACGCTGTTCGCGCAGGCGATGGCGGCGCTCGGGCTCGACCCGCGCTACGGCTCCTACGTCGAGCGGCTGCCGGGGATCACGCTCGCGACCGTGAACTTGATGTCGCTGTGCGGGCTGCACCGGCGGCTGCGCGGCGCGATCGTCGGCCACCTGGCGGCGTTCGAGATGACCTCCTCGCTGCCGAACCGCCGCTACGGAAACGGCCTGCGCCGGCTCGGCTTTGGTTCGGACGCGACCGACTTCTTCGACGAGCACGTCACGGCCGACGCGGTCCACGAGCAGGTCGCCGCCTGGGACCTCGCCGGCGGCCTCGCAAGCGCCGAGCCCGAGCTGACCGACGACATCCTCTGGGGCGCCGCCGCCCTGCTCGACCTCGAAGCGCGCTGGGCGCGCCACCTGCTCGACGCCTGGGAGCGCGGCGCGTCGTCGCTGCTCGCGCGGCGGCACCCCTAGACACAGTAAATTAGAGTTTCTTGACACTATCTGACTGACTGCCTACGCTGCGTGCGGGGGCAGTACGTCGTCGGCGAAAGGAGGCCGGCCTGACACAGACGTCTTGAGGCTCCGCTCCGCGTGCTCTCACTCAATCTAAATTGGGGGAACGATGAAACCCTACAAGTTGCTTCTGGGCGCCCTGGGTGCGACCGTGCTCCTTGGCGCGCTGGTGTCCACCGCATCGGCCAGGAACCTCCAGCTGACGAACCAGACTTGGAGAAGTACATTCAGGGAAATCAGGTTCAGGCTTCCCTTCGGTGACACCGTCTGCCCGGCGACGCTCGAAGGCACGTTCCACAGCAGAACGATCGCGAAAGTCGCCGGGTCGCTAATCGGCTACGTCACCAGGGCCGCATTCGGCGCACCGTGCACGTCCGGCACGGCAACGGTGCTAGCGGAAACCCTCCCCTGGCACGTCAGGTACCTAGCCTTCAGCGGAACGCTACCTGAATTTATAAACTCGATAAGGGTAAACGTCGTCGATGTGTCGTTCCGGGTCAGGGAACCCGGCCTCAACGTCTGCCTAGTGAGGAGCACTGCGGCCGAACCTGTACTGATCTCCTTCGCCCGCGAAAACGGCGGCGCGGTCTTGACTGCAGAACTGGCCGGCACGATAAGGACGGGAGCGGAATGCTTCGGCGAGGCCGGCACGCTCAGCTCTGACAGGGGACCGGTCACGGTTCTAAATTCCACGGCCAGGATCACAGTCACCCTAATCTAAGGGTCACCTTGCAGCCCGGGCGGCGTCGGACCGATCGCGTTCCGCGCCGCTCGGCGCCGCGAAGCCGATCAGCTTGTGAGTGCCGTCGCAGAAGGGGCGCGTCTGGGAGCGGCCGCAGCGGCACAGCGCGACGGTGCGGCGGCCGGTCTCGATCACGTTGCCGTCCTGGTCGACCAGCTCGAACGGCCCGCGCAGCAGGTACGGACCGTCGCGGTAGGGCGTCACGCGGACCGCAGGATCGTCCATGTCGCTCCTGTTACCCGCGAGCCGCGGTCGGCACGCGGACGCGCACGCTTCGCGAGTCGCCATCGCGGAAACGCACGCAGGAAGCGACGAACGAGCGAGAGGAGCCCGCGGTCATGAAGGCGGTCACGTTCCACGGCAGACGCGACGTACGCGTCGACACGGTCCCCGACCCCACGATCCAGGAGCCGACGGACGCGATCGTGCGCATCACCTCGACCGCGATCTGCGGCAGCGACCTGCACCTCTACGAGGTGCTTGCGCCGTTCATCGCAGAGGGCGACATCCTCGGCCACGAGCCGATGGGGGTCGTCGAGGCGGTCGGCTCCGAGGTCACCCACATCAGACCGGGCGACCGCGTCGTGATCCCCTTCAACATCTCCTGCGGCCACTGCTGGATGTGCGACCGCGGCCACTACTCGCAGTGCGAGACGACCCAGGTGCGCGACCAGCACAAGGGCGCCGCCCTGTTCGGCTACACGAGACTGTACGGCGAGGTGCCCGGCGGCCAGGCCGAGCTGCTGCGCGTGCCGCAGGCGCAGTTCGGGCCGATCAAGGTCCCGGACGGCCCGCCGGACGAGCGCTTCCTCTACCTCTCAGACGTGCTCCCCACCGCATGGCAGGCGGTCGACTATGCGGCGATCCCCGAGGGCGGCAGCGTCGCCGTCTTCGGCCTCGGCCCGATCGGGCAGATGTCCGCGCGGATCGCCAAGCACAAGGGCGCGAGACAGGTGATCGGGATCGACCTCGTGCCCGAGCGCCTGAGAATGGCGCAGGACCACGGCATCGACACGATCGAGGTCGCCGCGCGCGACGGCGTCGCCGACCTGCTGCGCGAGAAGACCGACGGCCGCGGGCCGGACTCCGTGATCGACGCGGTCGGGATGGAGGCGCACGGCGCGCCGTTCGGCAAGCTCGCGCACACGCTCGCCGGCTACCTGCCGGACCAGATCGCCGCGAAGCTGATCGAGAAGGGCGGCGTCGACCGGCTGTCCGTCCTCTACAACGCGATCGACGCGGTCCGCCGCGGCGGCACGATCTCCTTGAGCGGCGTCTACGGCGGGATGATGGACCCGCTGCCGATGATGGACCTGTTCGACAAGTAGATCCAGCTGCGGATGGGTCAGGCGAACGTGAAGAGATGGGTCGACGAGATCCTGCCGCTGCTGACCGGCGAGGACGACCCGCTCGACGTCGAAGGGCTCGCCACGCACAAGGTCCCGCTGGAGGAGGCCCCGCACATGTACGAGGTCTTCCAGAAGAAGCAGGACGGCGCGATCAAGGTCGTGCTCAAGCCGTAAGCGCCGCCGCCTGGGGCAGCAGCTCGCGCTCGGCGAAGCGGAAGAAGCCCTCCTGATCGGGCCCGACCTGGTGCAGGAAGACGCGGTCGTAGCCGGCCGCGACGAAGCTGCGGATGACGTCGAGGTGGACCTCGGCGTCGGGCCCGCACGCGATCGACTGCGCGACCTGCTCCTCGGTCGCCAGCTGCGCCGCCTGCTCGAAGTGCGCCGGCTGCGGCAGCACCTGCCCCCGCTCGCCGGGGAGCGCCGCGTTCGGCCACCACTCCAGCGCCGTGCGGCGCGCCTCCTGCTCGGACTCGGCCCAGCAGACGGTGATCTGCCCGTAGCGCGGTCGCGGCGCGCCGCCGTCGCGCGCGCCCGCCTCGAAGCGCGCGATCAGCTCCTCGTCCGGCGAGGTGCCGCAGAAGCCGTCGCCGATGCGGCCCGCCAGCTCCGCCGCCTCCGGCCCGGCCGCCGCGACGACGATCGGCGGTGGCGTCTCCGGCAGCGTGTAGAGGCGCGCGTTCTGCACCGTGTAGTGGCGGCCGCGGTGCTCGACCAGCCTGCCGGTCCACAGCGCGCGGATCACCTCGACCGCCTCCTCCAGCAGCTCGCGCCGCACGGCCGCGCTCGGCCACGGACCACCGAGGATGTGCTCGTTCAGCGCCTCGCCGGTGCCGACCCCGAGCACGAAGCGACCCTCCAGCATGTCCTGGCAGGTGGCCGCCGCCTGCGCCACGATCGCGGGGTGCTGGCGGACCGTCGGGCAGGTGACGGCGGTGCCGACGCGCAGCCGCTCGGTCGCGGCCGCGATCGCGCCGATCACGCTCCAGACGTGCGGGCTGTGACCCTGCCGGTCGGTCCACGGATGGAAGTGGTCGGAGATCATCGCGAACGGGAAGCCGGCCTCCTCGGCGCGCCGCGCGTACGCGACGAGGTCGCGCGGGCCGTGCTCCTCGCACGCGAGCGTGTAGCCGAGCTCGATCGCCATGTCGGTGCAGCTACCGCCGAACGGCGCGCGCCAAACGAGCGGTGACGCCGAGGCGTTTCGGGCCATCGGGGCCGGGTAGCGCCGAAGGCATGGACGACCGACGCGATCCACATCACGCGCTCAACAACCCGGCGCGCGACCCGGATCCGACCGAGTGGCCGGACCCCTACGACAAGCGCGAGGACCCGCGCGATCCGGAGGATCCGGACGGGCTGCCGTTCGGCGAGGAGCCGCATCCGCAGACCGGCAGCAGGAGCACGAGCGAACCGCACCCCTCGCAGGATCCGGAGGCGATCGGTTGGGAGGGCCCGAAGCGGGAGAAGCTGGACGAGTGAGGTGGCACGAATCCGCTCGCATGCGGCGAGCGGCAGCGGGGTATCGAGTCATGACGCAGAGAGAGCAGCGGATGCGAGCGCACGGGCACGAGGCTCGGGAGCGAACGGGCGGGGGCACGCCGTTCTCCTGGACCACGCATCCACCTGCCATGACCAGCACGAGCATCGACATCGACCACACGCGGCTGTGCGGGGGCGCTCCGACCGGAGCGGCAGACGCCGTCGCGCCCGGCTTCCAGCACGAGGCGATGCTCTACGCCGGCGACGAGGACTTCCTCGAGGGCGCGCTGCGGTTCCTGCGCGAGGGGCTCGCGCGCGGCGAGCCCGCGATGGTGATGGTCGACGCGCGCAAGATCGCGCTGCTGCGCGAGGCGCTGGGGGCCGACGCGGAGCGCGTGCGCTTCGAGGACATGCACCGCCTTGGCGCCAACCCGGCGCGCATCATCCCCGCGTGGACGCGGTTCGTGCGCGAGGCGGGCGGCGAGGCGAAGGCGCTGCGGGGGATCGGCGAGCCGGTGGATCTCGACCGCTCCGACGCGGAGCTGGCCGAGTGCGAGCGGCACGAGTCGCTGCTGAACCTCGCCTTCGCGCATGCGACGAACTTCCGGCTGCTGTGCCCGTACGACGTCGGCGCGCTCGACCCGTCGGTCGTGGCGCAGGCGCGCTGCACGCATCCGCTCGTGCGCGACGTCGATGGCGCGGTGCACCGCAGCACCGCGTTCCACGGCGTGACGGCGGCGAGCGAGGCGTGTCGCGCACCGCTGCCCGCGCCGCCGGAGGACGCCCAGACGATCCCGATCATGCCGGCGGGTCTGCCGGCGATGCGCGCGATGGTCGCGCGCCGTGCCGAGCGCGCCGGCCTGACGCCGCAGCGGCGCGAGGACCTGGTGCTGGCCGTCAACGAGCTGGCGACGAACAGCATTCGTCACGGCGGCGGCGCGGGGACGCTGCTGATCTGGGAGACGTCCGCCGCGCTCGTCTGCGAGGTGACCGACGCCGGCCGCCTCACCGACCCGCTCGCCGGACGCGCGCTCCCCCACGCGGGCCAGCTCGGCCGCTACGGCCTCTTCCTCGTGAACCAGCTGTGCGACCTCGTCGAGCAGCGCGCCCTCCCACGCGGCAACCTCGTGCGCGTGTCGATGGCGCGGGCGTAGGACCCGAGCTCAACCTGCCGACCGACTGCCAGGCTCGGCGTCGGCAGGGTTGATGCCCGACGCGCGCTGCCAACGCACCGGCCATTCCAGCGGGGCACGACCGATCTCGACCTGATCTCTGTAGACCGGGCTGGGCGGCAACTCGCGGGGCGCTGCGAGCGCGCGGTCGTCATCTGGATCGACGATGCGCAGATACGGGTCCTCGGCCCTGCCCCACTCATCGACAGATCCGACCGCGATCAGCTCGAGGATGCGAGCGAGCCAGTCCGCGAGGGAGTTGTAGCGGCGCCAGAACGCGTCAGCGTCCAGGCGCCCGTCGAACAGGGTCCCACCACGCCCCTCCTGGTCATCGAGCTCGATCCACATGCAGTTCCAGCTCTCGTAGCCGACGAGCAGCAGATTGCGCGGCTCGAGATTCGGAAGCTCTTCGCGCTGCGTCCTCCAGTGGCGCAGCGCGAACGGAGGATCGACGAACCGCGGGAAAACCGTGGCTCGCAGGCTTGCGGGATCGACAAGCTGCCAGAAGCGGACAAGCTGCTCGGGCAGTCGCAACGGCGCGACCGTCGCATTGATCTCCGCCAGCCAAGCAACGTCGCGAGGCTTACGTGAGCGCCCGAAACCCGCCTCGACGAGCGCGTCGTCGAGGGCGGCCACGAGGTCATCGACGTCCACACCTCATGGGTAACGCGGTCGATGCCGTCGCACCAGTGCAGATGGACGATCAGACGAGCGCCGCGCGCCGACCCGCTGCCGCTCCGCGCACGAGTCCGACGCATGGGCGCGGGTGGTCTGATCGGGCGGACATCGCTGGCGCGACGGCGTTCTCGGTAACACGGTTCCCATCGCGTTCCCGTTTTGGCGTCACGGCGCTCAGTCGTCGTCCCCCGACGTGTGTGAGCGGGCGGGCGAATCGGATGGGGTGTTTTCCGTCTGAGCGCCTACAGCCATACATGTCCCCACGCCATCTTTCGGCGCGAGCTGTTGGTTACGAGCCCGGTTCCGATCCGTCGTCCCGTCGTCGCGCGTATGCGACGGCGATGGGCTCGGATGATGGAGCCGGCCAGGTGCTGCGGTTCCCGAGACGCTACGTGGACGGCGAGTTGTGGGAGAGCTGGGTCGACGAGCAGGCGCTCGCGCGGCACTTCAGCGTCTCCACCCGCACTGTCCGTCGCTGGCGCTCTGCCGGAATGCCCTCCCTGCTCGTCGGTGGCGTACGCCGCTACCGCATCAGCGCGGCCGAGAGATGGCATCACGAGCAAGGAGGCGACAGATGAGCATCCGACGCAACAGCCGCGGCAAGCTGATCGTCGAGGTCTACGACCCGGCGGTCAGACAGAAGGTCTACATCAAGCCCGGCGACCACGGCATGCAGGCGCCGACGACAATGCGCCAGGCCAAAGAGCTCGAGCGGCTCGCCAAGAACGCGCTCGAGGCCCGTACCCGCAGAGGCCCATTCAACGAGGAGACGCTGGAGAGCTTCTTCCTGGAGCCGTGGTCACAGAACGGCCTCACGGGCCGCGGGCGCTGGACGCGCGACTTCGCCGCCGGGCGTGGAGAGAGCACGCTCGTGCACTACCAAGAGCGGGTGCGCAGATTCGCCGAGCGCTATCGCGACCGCACGCTGCGCTCGATCACCCGCGCCGAAGCGCACGAGCAGGCCATCGCACACGAGGCAACGGTCTCACCGCTGCGCGCCGCATGGAACGACGCGGCCAGCGACAGACTCGTCGACGAGAACGTCTTCGCCTGCCTCGGCCTCGAACGACGCAAGGGCCGCGTCGACATCACCGTTCTCACGCTCGAAGAGGTCCACCGCCTTGCCGAGATCGCGATCGAGCTGCACGGCAACAACACGTTCGGCCAAGAGGTCTGCGCCGCGATCATCTGGGCCGCCTACACGATGTGCCGCCCCGGCGAGACCTACGCCGCACGCCGCTCACTGCTGCACGGCGACGTCTACCACCTGCGCAGCCAGATGAACTCCACCCTCGGCCGCGAGACCACCCCCAAGCACGACAGCCTCGGCGTCATCTACGTCCCCGAGATCGCCCGCGAGACCGTCCAACGCCTCCCCCAAACCCTGCACGGCGACGACGACCTCTTCTTCCACACTAAGAGCGGAAAGCAATTCCGCAAATCGTCCTGGTGGCTCGCCTGGGACCCCATCCGCAACCTGTTCACCCGCGAGCTCCCCGCAACCCACCACCTCCACCAACGCCTCACGATCGACCCCGACGACAAGCTCGACTTCCACGAGCTGCGCCACATGGGCGCAAGCCACGCCCTCAACAACCTCAGCATCCCGCCCTGGGTCATCGCCAAACAACTCCGCCACGCCGACGACGGCACCCTCGTCATCAAGCTCTACGGCCACCCCACCCCCAACACCATCACCGAACAAATGCGACGCGGATGGGGCGGAACGCAACCTCGCGCCGGCGGTTCCACAACTCGAAGCAGCCGCCAGGACACCTTCGACGAGCCGGCGTAGCCGTCGCTCCTCTTCTAACGGTCCACGGCCTCCATCGCATCGACGACGCCCCATGCGCCGGCGGCCGTCAACGTATCGAGAGCGTCCAAGGCCTCACGGCGTGCGGCGGAGTCGCCTTCACTGTCTCCGAGCGCGCGGATCAACAGATCACTGAGGTCCTTGGCCTCCCCGGCGGTAGCTTCGCGGATGTCGCCGAGCGTTTCCCGGTCCTGTTCGAGCATCCGCCGGGCAAGGGCAAGCGTGAGTTCCGTGACATTGGCCGTACTGGTCTCAAGAGCGCGAATGAGGTATCCGCGCGCCTGGGGAAACGCAGCGCTGGCAAGCACGGCATGGACGATGTCCGCCTGCCCAGCCAGGTCGCCGCCGTCCATGTGCCAGAAGACCTTCACGGCCTCCGCCCGGACTTGCTCGACCTCGTCGTCGAAGAGCATGATGAGAGCACTCGCACATCGTTCGGCGAGATAGGCCTTGCTCAGATTCGCGGTGAGCACTTGCGCGGCGCCGCAGCGGACCGTGGGTTTGTGGTTTTTCACACATCGATCCAGCAGGGATTCGGCGTCTTGCTCTTGCAACGCCGCAAGGCAAGCAACCCGCGCGCTGACCCGCTGTACCGCCTCGGCTTCGCTTGACAACATCCGCTCTACGACCGGGTGAAGGACATGCCAATGGGTGGCAGTCGCAGCCGCCATTGCCCGGCCGACGTCTCGCGACGCGACGACGGCCGGCTCGGCATCGAGCAGGTTGACAAGCAAAGCAACGGCTTCGTCTCGCCGCCAACGCATGAGAGCTGCGAGAGCGGTGCCAGCGCACGTCCTGACGGCTGTGGAGCTATCCGCTACAAGTGCGCAGATGGCGGGCATCAAGCCATCGACCCGGGATTCATCCGCATAGATGAGCTGTCCGATCGTCTCTGCCGCAGCTCCCCGTGCGGTGTTCATCCCATGGTGCCACGGGTCGCCCCCGTAGTAAGGCTCTCCGCCGCCGGCATCCACGTTCCAAAGCTCTCGATCGGGGTCTTCTGCGTCGCACGCTATGTCGCTGACGATGCGCAGGAGATCCGCGGGAATCTCGTCTTGGGCATACCGGGACACGAGCCATGCAAGCTCCCGTTGAGCTGGACGAGCAGGAAGAGCTGCGACATGTCGAACAAGCGCGAACACCTCCTCGCGCGTCGCACGCTCCGCCTCTCTCGTGGGCTGGGACAACCCGATGAGAAGCTGCTCGAAGTAGGTCGAAAGCGTGTTGTCGGGGAACCGCAAGCCGAGGCGCGCCCATCGGGCAGGATCCGCCTGCGCGAGACGGCTCATGGTGCTCGAAAGCTCCTCTGCGCCGCCGACGAGGTCGTCACTGCGGCTGTCTGCCCAGCTCCCGCGATGCTTGGCGATCGCCTCCAGCCACCGCTCGTCGGACATCTTTGTGGCCGCCCCCTCCCCGATCGGGGACTCGACGGGTCCAACAATCAGGCCGCGTGGGGGTTCGAGATCGGTGCCGAGCTTGCGGCGCAGCTCCGCGAGACGTCGTCTCGCCCTCGTAGACAGGCGTGAGCGATCGAGCCCGCTCAAGAGCGTCAATTGGCTCTTGCCACGCATCCGCCTCGCGATCGCTTGCTTCTCTGTGCGAGGCGTCCATTCCAAGATGGCTCTCTCAAGTCTCGCGAACGTGACCGGCGTGAGGTACGGCGAAGTCGCATCGAGGAGCTCCCGCGTTGCCCACCAACGATCGTCGTAGTAGCCGGAGCACCATCGTGATGGACGTTCGAGGAGTCTCTTTGCAACCCACTCTGCGAAAGGCGCGGGGTTGCCGGTGATGCTCTTGTAGAGCAGGTATTGCGCCACGTCCAAGTCGCTGGCTGCGAGCGTTTCTGCCCAGGTTGAGAACTGCTGTGGATGGTGGGCCGCAACCTCGCGCAAGCTCTCGACGAGCACGGCGAGCAAGACGTCGCTGAAGTCGTGCTCAACGTTTGTGAAGCGCGTTCCCCAGACGCGGTCCCGAACGAGGCGCTCGGGATCCTCCTCACGCGGACCTCGGGCGTCCACATCAGCACGCGCGACTTCCAGCACCCAGGGCATGGCCACGGTGACAAGGCCGAGCGGTCGCGTCTCACGAAGCGTGCGGATGAACTCCGTCGCGCTGTGGTCGTGTTGCAGCGGGCCGTCCTGTTCGAGAGCATGAACCCTGCCCTGCTGCAGCGCCTGGGACTGCGCTCGCGCCAGCAATGCTGCAAGAACCTCAACAGCCCAATCCGGATGCTTGGACGGCAGGTCGTGGACGGTGAGCCACAACTCGTGGTCGCCCTGGTCAAGCGGGGCGCGTGCGACGTAGTCCAAGAGCAAATCAAAGAGTGCTCGGTCGCCGTCGACCTCCGCATACCGGAGCACGTAGCCGATGCGCTGGAGCCAATCGGCGCCCCCATCATCAGCCTGGCGGATGTGCGTCGCCACGCGGCCGGGATGACTGGTCGCCACATCAGGCAGCAGCCGGACTGCGGCGTTGATGAGCACGGGATCGTCGCTCGAGAGCCACGCTGCGATGAGCCCGTCGTCGTCTGCGACTGAGAACCATGCGGGTGCGGCGATCGCTCGCCAGACCAGGTGCCAAATCGGATTCGCTGGATCGCCCTCAAGGATTGGCCGCAGGAGCGCCAGCTCCTCGCGGGTCGGGTCCTGAATCGTCCGCAGCAGTGCAAGCGTGACTTGGCGGATGTGGAAGCGGACACCCTTGTCCAGCAACAGCTCTCTGAGGTCGTGCAAGTAGGCGTGGCGATTCGCATCACGCTCCAACAGAAGTACCTGACGGACCTGCGCCCGACGGAAGAGATCTTGATCATCGTCCGCGAGCAGATCCATGACGCGTTTGCCCTCTGCGATGAAGTACCGCGCGTATGCGTAGTCGAAGAAGCTCTCATGGAAGAAGGCAAACGAATCGCCATCGCGGATGAGCACATGCTCCGAAGCCAGCACATTGGCATCGCGGTCTCGGTCAGAAAGCTCCAGGACCGAGTTCGGAACGGAGAGTGTGCGTCGCGCGCTCATCTCGTCGCTGAGGAGTTTCAGGGTGCCGTTCCAGGACACGTTCTCCTTGCGCTCCTCTACCGTTTGGCGCTTCCGCGCCCAGAACGCGTCGAAGAGCTCCTTACTGGTTGTGAAAGTCAACGACTCCCCCGCCTCTACCAGCGGCTCCAGGAGCGCGAGATGGAGAGGCAGCTCAAGCAGCTTTCGCTGCGCAAGCGAGAGACGTGTGGGATTCGCGCCCATCTCACGGACGGCCTGATCGATCTGCGCAGCAGTCAGTCCGGACACTGGCACCGCCTGCAGCGGACCGTCCTCGGTGGCGAGGCCCCGCAGCCGGTGGTCGCTATCGAGGTCGAACTGTCGACACGCCACGAGCACGCGCATGCCCAACTGAGCCTGGGCTTGGCGAAGCAGCGCCGATACGGGCTCCCACAGATGACGCAAGCGCCCCGACGCGAGGCTGACGGCGTCCAGCTGATCGACGATCAGAAGGCTTGGCCCATCCGGCGCAAGCGCACCAAGTACCGCCGCCGGTGAGGCCTGCAAATCCAGCTGTTTGCCCAGAGCCTCCGGCCGAGGCGCGTCTCGCAGGCGGTCGACCCGCAGCGCAAGCACTGGCCACCCGGACTCTTCGGCCCTCTGCGCAATCTGCAAGATGACATCGCTCTTCCCGGACCCAGCCGGACCTGCGAGCAATACCCCCAGCTTCTCGCCCTTCGTCAACCGCTCGAATGCCTGATCTGCCTCTCTGCGAGGGATCAGGTGACGAAGACGAACGGCTTCCAGTGGCGCACAGTAGTCGCGAAAGATCTGGCGAACCTGCTCACGCACAGTGGCGTCCACCCACCTACGCGGTCGCAGCCCGTAGCATCGCTCAAGCTCACGCCAGAGGCGATCAGCGTCGAGCGGCTGCTGCATGTTGTCGATGGCGACCTGGGCCAGTGAGACCAACGCAACCGCCGGCTCGGCATCGACGTAGCGCTCCGCGACGGAACGATTCCACTCGTCCAACTCGTCCTCGCCGACGGTGATCACATCGCAACGCTGAAGCGCCGCATAGGTCTCGATCTCGCTCCAACCCCACATCGAGGCCAGAGTCTCGAAGGCGCTCTCCCATACCTCTGGGAGCCATCTGGCCCGAAACTCCGAGAAATCATTTGATCTGCGGGCGCGATCACCAAGCTCGTGCAGCTCGTGCGCATCGTGTCCAGACACGAAGCGTGGATTGCCACCGCGGTCCAGCAGACGTTTGAAATGCTCGAGCACTCCTGCTCTACGCAATGCCGCGAGCGTCCAGTGCCCCACCCCCGTGAGCTGGCGTCTGACTTGGTACTGCTCCTCACGATCCGACCGCGCGAATACGAACTCGATCCCCTCGCCGACTTCACCAGGCGGCTCAACCAGGATCCATCGGGCTCTATCGGCAAGAACCTCGAGCAGGCAGTGGAGAGTCCACCGCGCCTCATAGCGGCCACCCAGCTTGGCCGCGACACCACCGGGAAGCGACATCTACGACCGTGCAGTCCAGGATCGAGGGATCACAGAGCGTTGGTGCAGGTTGCAGCTGCCCGCCGGTTCGCCAATCGATCCCACCCATCCACGAGAGCACACGCACCTCAGGAGAATCTTGAAGCGAAGGAGGTCGAGGAAGGCGGCGAGGCGGCGAGTCATCACCGTCCATTGTCGCGTTCTGGAAGGTAAAGCATCTCCGCTCGCCGCTACCTCACCCGCCGGTGGCTCGTGCGTTGACTCAGGCCAGCGGTTTTTGCTGCAATCTTGCTACAGTCTTGCCATGGCCACAGCAACGCTCACCACCCGCCCCCTCATCCGCGAGGCGGTCTACCTGCACGAGATCGCGCAGCTCAGCGATGCGGATATCGCCCGGGCGACCGGCGTCGCGCGCAGCACGGCGCGAGCGTGGCTCGGGCACACACGCCAGCCGACCGGTGATCGCGCGGAGCGGTTGATCGAGCTCTCGGCGATGGTCGAGCGGCTCGCGCGGGTGATGGAGCCCTCCTACATCGCCGTCTGGTTGCGTAAGCCCGTGCCGGCACTCGGTGATGAGAAGCCGATCGACCTGATCGCGCGCGGGCAATACATGCGCGTCGCGAGACTGATCTCGGCGCTCGAAGAGGCCCCCTTCACATAGGCCACTTCCAGTCCGGTGGCGCTCAAGGTCGATCGAATCTCGGTCGCCGGCACCTGGTGGCGGCAGACCCCGCACGGATCCGACCCACTCTGGCTCGCCACACCGCCCTCGAGCGGCCGCTGGCAACGCGGCGAACGCGTCGCAGCGCTCTACTTCGCCGACGAGCCTGAAACCGCCTGGGCCGAGTGGTACCGCGCCATCGCCGAAATCGGTATGCCGCCTACCCACGGCATGCCGCGCGACCTCTGGCACTGGACGATCGCCGTCGACGACATCGCCGACCTAACCACTCCCGCGAAGCTCGCCGCGCTCGATCTGCAGCCGCTATGTCCGAGCCAGCACACCTGGACGCCGTTCCAAGAAGCCGGCGAGCAGCTCGCCCGCGATGGCTGCCGCGGCATTCTCTATGCCAGCGCCGCCCGCCCCGAGCACCGAGCGCTCTGCCTCTTCCGTGACAACATCGCCATCCCCGGCGCCGAACCCGTCCGACCGCCGGAGACGCATCGCGACCCGCCGGCGCCGCCGAGAGGCATGCGGACCTGAGCCGCGCCACGACATCGACGACACCCGAAGCCGCTATCTCGGGAATCCGCGCCCACCAAGCTCCGGCGCGGCTGTACCCGAGCGCTGTCATCGTGTGCGCGGAACAGAGGAGAACAGCGTGGGGTCGAGCACGTGCAGCCGAGTCGCATTGTCGATTGAGTCCAAGCGCCGCCTTTGGAGCGAGTCAGGCGGCTACTGTCAGAACCCATCGTGCGCGCGTGATCTGTTCGCCGATGGCTCCGATGTCGACTTCGCAGAGATGGCCCACATCATTCCGGCGAGCAGTGGTGGCCCGCGTGACATTCCCCACGACCAGCTTTCAGCGCAGGATCGGGCGCACCACAAGAATGTCGTCCTGCTGTGCGCCAACTGCCACACGATCGTCGACAAGGATCCTGGGACGTTTCCCGCCGAGCTCATGCGGGACTGGAAGCAGGACCGCAAGGCCCTGCTCGAGCGAACGCTCGGCACCCCGAAGTACGCCAATCGGCAGCAAGCACGCGAGCACATCGCTCCGCTGATGGAGCAAAACGGGGTGATCCATCGCCGCTACGCCCCCACGCCGGGAGTCTTCTCAGACGCGACAGCCGAGCGCTGGCACCGCCACATGGTCGCGACCGTCCTTCCCAACAACCGTGCCATCCTGCGGATCCTTGAACGGAATCAGGATCTGCTCACCAGCGAAGAGCGCGGGACGCTCGCCCTGTTCTCCTTGCACGTCCGCGAGCTGGCATATCGCCATCTCCTGAACGACTGGACGGCGGGAGCCACCCGTTTTCCCGAACGTCTGACTTCGATCCTGGACCCGGACCAGTGAGCAACCCTCGTCCGTGGGTCATCAGGAAGTTGCAAGCAGAGGACGGCGAGCTGAGCGACCTCCAGTTGGAGCCTGTCGGCGGAAACGGTCTGCGGATCGTCCGAAAGGCGCGGCCGGATGCGCTGGTCTATTGCGCCGGCGTAGAACACGGCGAGACCTTCAGCCTTCAAGACCTGGAGCATGCGCTGGGTGTGCTCTCCGATGCCCAGTTCGTTGTCGTCGTCCCGACGCGAATCGACCACGAGGTCTTTGTGCACGCTGAGGAACTCGGCGTGTGCGTGGACGGCTTCGGAGAGCTCGTCGCGGCACTCTGGGAGGACGAAGACGTAGCGGGTCATCTCCGACGCGAGCAGGCATATGTACTGCGCCGACTGCACCAACACAGGGCGGTCCGCTCGGTGCGCCGATATGGCCCCAGCGCCTACGAGATCGAGCGACCCAAGCTTTCGGCACTAACAATCGTCGCCACAGACGAGTACGAGATCACCGCAGACCACGTCTACTCCCTCTTGGAGAGCTACGCGAACCTGGCCCTCAACGCCGTCGTACTCACCAACCCGAACGCTCGCGGCATCTCGAGCGACGCGAAACGGGCCGGCGAACAAGCTGGCGTTCACGTTCTGCTGCTCAACGACTTTCTCGGTGCGCTTCACCTGTGATGGACATAAGGACGAGATGGCCTCAGTTCGACGCACTCTGCCGAGTTGCCGAGGGTTTCGCCGATCTCGAAGTCTGGGCATTCGGTTCGGCGCTCCGACAAGACGATCCGCACGATCTCGACGTGCTGCTGCTCTATGACACCCGGGCCTCCATCGTCGCGGTCCGAGGTGCTCAACGGTGGTCGGAGACGAAACCCCCGGTGCACATCATCGCGATGACCCGCGCCGAGGAGCGGGAGTACCGATTCATACAGGGCACGAGCGCCGTCAGATTGCTCTAGTCCGATCCCTCGGGACCTGCGTTGCAGGAGAGCCTCGGTAGACATCGACCGCAGACGTTGCGGGCCTGTGCGAGCGGCCAATGTCGGTGCGCGTCGCGAGCTCGACGAACCAACGCCGCGCCATCGGTTCGAAACACTATGGACTTGGCTAGACGGCTTTCGAACCCGGAAGTCCTAGCCCAGCTTAGGCGCCTGGCTGACCGGGGCTCCTGACTTCAAACGGTCTTCCCGTCTGCCGCCTCCATCGCCGCGACCAACGCCTGCATGGCTGACTCGTCGCCGTCGGTCGGCTCCACGGTTAGGACGACTTCGGCGGGGTTGGCTTGCAGCGTCATCGCGAGTGCCGGATGCGCCCGCGTCTCCGACCGCACGATGGCCGCCAGCCGGTCGGTGAGATTGCCGCCGGGCACGAACCGGAGCACCAGGCAGGAGCCGTGCCGCTCGGTCGCCCGCAGCGCCTGCCCCACGGCGCGGAGTTCTTCGCGGTACGCATCGGGCGACATACGGCAGGGCGAAATTCTGTCAGACGGGGCCGTGCCAACTTCCGAACCGAACATGCCCGTCGTCTCGTATAGGGCGATGAGGGAATCCACCGCTATCGGTGTGATTCTCTTTTCTAGTCTGCTAGCTTCTCGCCGCGCGAATCGGACAGACGCGACCGGCTTCCCCCGCCACTAGCTCGCGTCCCCGCGCGCCCCACGGGCAGAACCCCCCAAATCCGTGGCGGCGTCACACGCCCCCGGCTGCCCGTCCCCCAAGGCGGTTGCTCCCTTCTCTCCACGAGAGAGGGGACGCCGCCGTGCCGTTACGGCGCCAGCAGTTCTTCCGCCCGCCGCAGTAGCTCGGACGGTCGGGTGTCCAAGGCTCTAGCGATTCTCCAAACCGTCGTGAGCGTCGGCGTCTTGGTAGCCCGCTCGACGTGGCCGTAGTAGGCGCGGTCAATGCCGCTGGCCAGGGCGGCGTCCTCTTGGCTCAGTCTCCGCTCTCTGCGGACGTCGCGGATGGCGCGCCCGAAGGCTTCGGCCGGTGAAAGCGGCATGCCGGGAGCCTTGAGGCTTGCGGCCTACATAGCCACGGTCTAGAGTTCCCCGGTCTAAAGTTCCCACCCCTGGGTACGGAACCCCGCCGATTGGAGAACCGCTCGTGCCCCGAGCCTGGAAGCGCCTGTCTCTGCCCGCCGTCCTTGTCCTGCTGCTCGCGCTCTCCGCTCCGGCCACCGCCGCCCCACCGCCGCAGCTCGTCGGCTCGCCGAGCCTGCACCTGCCGCAGACGCTCGAGGTCGTCGCCGCCGGCCGGGACCACTTCGCCGCCTGGATCAAGCCACCGGCACCGGCACCCGATCCGAACGCGCCCATCCCGCTCGTGCCGGGCGGCTTCACGCCGACGGGCGAAATCTTCGCCTACGAGATCCGCCGCACGGGTCCCGATGCGTCCAGCCGCTACCACCACTTCATGCACGTGGAGACGGCACCGCCTGGCCGATATGACCTGACGATGGCGAGCCAAGGCGCCGATGGCACCACGCAGGCCGTCGTCCCGGTCGACGTCGCCTCAAGCCGCGTACACGGCTTCGTCCTGTATCCACCGGCGCTGATCCAGCAGAGCGTGAGTCTCCGTCTGCGTCCGCCTGCGCCGTACCTCATCGCCTACGTCCGCTTCTCGTCGCCCTCGTCCGTGACGTGGCGGGCGACGGTGGCGATCGAGCATGAGAGCGGGACGCGCTGGTACCTCTCGAAGCAGGCCGACTCGAAGCGGCGGCATGTGCTCGACCCGTACACGGTCGATACCGGCGCGGTGTACCTGAACCTGCTCGACAAGCTGGACGCGATCCGGCAAGCGATCCGGAGCGGGATGCGCTTCCGCGTCGTCGTGACCGTGACGGCCCGCTCGGGCGGCAACCGCCGGCACGTCCAGCGCATCGCCTACCCCTGGCGCCCGACGACGCGCCCCAGCTGCACGCTCGTACTCGGCCCGTCGTATCTCTGCACCTTCCCGCCTGGCATCACGGGCGGATAGAGACACCGAACAAAGTTGACCCCGGCGACGTTGGAGCGCCGCCGGGGTCGTGAGCACAAGGAGGTACTAGCTCCCCATGCCCGACCAGAATCCTACGCTCGACCCCCGCGCTACCGATTCAGACACCATCGAGAGCGAGGTGTTCCACATGCTCGTAGAGCAGCACCCCGCCTTGGTACCGATTGCCGAGCTGGTGCGCGAGCTGACGTTTCCGGCACAGCCGCATATCAGCTCGCCGCCGCAGTTCGTGGCCGAGGCCGTCGAGCGGCTGTTCCACTTCGGGCTCGCGCATCGCGTGGACGACTTCGCCTTCGCCACGCGGGCGGGCGTCCGCGCTATCGAGCTGTGGGGGTGAGTCATGCGACGTGTTCGCAAGCGCATGAGCGCCACGCTCGTTCTGTTGTCCATTGACCCCGACACGGGCAAGGCCGAGCAGGACGGGGCGACGCTGTACTTCGTAGACCACCCGACGCACCCCGCCGTCAAGCGGGCGCACTGGTACGGCACGCGCTGGCAGGCACGCGAGCCCGGCCGCCGCGCCTTCCAAGTGCATCGGCGCGCATAAGAAAGAAGACCTAGCGGGGGAGGCAAGCGACAGAAGGGTGTCGGTTGCGGCGCTAGGTCGTCTCGGGCATCGGGCTTCACGGATCGCGGGCGCGCGGGCGAAGGCTCGATGCGGAAAGGTGCGCGGTACCCCCGGCCAGTCGTACGAGACGAGCAGGCCAGGGGTCCGCGACGTATGCGGGCGCGAATGCGTCCGCTCTACCGTTCCGGCGGTTCTGGTTCGTATCGCCAACACGCAGCCAGAAGGAACTGCAACGACGCCATGCGTCGCACTGATCCCCGTCGGGAACGGAAGTTGTGAAGGTGGTTCGAGCGGCGGGGACTCCCGGCGTCACGCATGAAGCGATCTGCCGGGAGCCGTCCGCCCGTCTGCTCCGTGGGGGCGTGCGAACGCGCGGCCTCGATGGTTTCCACCGCCGAAGGCGTGGAGCGCAATCCGCACAGAGCAGCCGTAGCAGGGCGCGAGGCCCCGCGTCTACCGTTCCGGACGGTTCTGGGTTGTTCACCACAAACAGACGCCAGAAAGGAACTGCAACGACGCTAGGCGTCGCACTGATCCCCGCCGGGAACGGAAGTTGTAAAGGTGTGAATTAGCGTAACCCGGTAGGAATAGTTACGCAAGGGAAGATGCGCCCATCGGGCGAACCCCGCAAATCTGTCACGGATTCGGCCCGCTGGCAATGTTCGCGCCCTGACCTACAAACCTGCATATCGACCCTTGCATCCGGGCGGTTCCATGCTGTACGGTGCGCGACCGCCACAGACAGACGTTTCGCGCGGTCGCCGACCTCGCGCATGACATAGGAAGCGCCCCGCGCGACTGCGCCGTCGTCGGCTCTTAGGTGCGCAACCGGCGCCCTTCCGTTCTTGCCGAGCCTCAACAGGAGAGAGGCTCCGCAATCGCCGCGTTACATACGTATTTGTAATCCGACGAAACGGAAGGACTAGGTATGTCCCAATTCAGTCCGGTTCCCCGCCGGGTGGGCCTCTCCCGCGCTGACCGCGCGCTGGTACGCCGCGTCGATGGAGTCCGCGACGATGCGGTGGTCGGCGCCGCGCGCATCAAGGGTGCGTCGGCCCTCGCCGAGCTGGGCTTGCTCGAAACCGGCCGCCTGGCGATGCAGGAAAGCCGACTGCGGCTGTTCGCCCCGGCGGCCGAACATCGCTTCGCCGCCATCTGTGAAGCCTTCACGGCCAAGGCGTCGAGCGAGGTTTTGGGCCTGTCGTCCTCGGAAGGGCTGTTCTAATGGCGCTCGTAGAGGTAGTGGCGGCCGTGGCCGTCGTGATCGCCGCCGTGGCCTTCGGCGTCGGCGTCGGCATCGGCTGGGCCGAGCCGCACCCGTCCGAGGCGGTCGCCACCGAGAGCGAGACGGTAGCCGCGATGCTGCGCGTGGCACAGGCCGCCTTCGACGCCGAATGCATGATGCACGCCGAAGCCGACCGCCACGCCGACGTAGAGGGCTCCGTCGTGTCCTTGGAGGAACGATGGAGTCACTGATTCGGCTGCTGTCGCTGGCGCTCCTCGTCTGCCTGCTTCTGCCCGCCATCGCGCGAGCTGCCCAAGCGGTCGTGCCCTTCTTGGTCGGTCTGCTCGTCCTCGTCGGCCTGGCGCATCTGCTCTGGCCGAAGGGTCGGCGGCGATAGGGAACGGGAGGCACGCCTGTCATGCCAAAACGCTGCTCAACCCCTAGACCGTCAACCGCTGGTTGACGATACTAGAAATATGAGTAAGCAGCAGCAACCCACCCGCAGAAAAGGACGCCCGCCGGTAGCCGCTCCAGCTGGTCGGCGGGTGGTCGTCTCGGCCGAGCACCGCCACCCGCGCGACCTTGAGCGCTTCGCGGCGGCGCTTCTGGCGATGGTGCTTCGCGAGCTGGACGACGAGAGAGAGGACGGCGCCGATGGGTGAGCTGGGCGCCGTTCTCGGACTGGCTACGGCGTGCGTCGGCGGGCTGCTCGTGGCACGGCTGCTGCTCGCGTACCGCGATGCGTCGAGCCGGGTCTTCTTCCGGCTGACCTTCCCGCGCGAGCTGACGGAGCAAGCGGCCGTCGCCGCGATCCGCGCCCTTGCCGGACTGCGGCCGGGCTTCCTGCGCGCGCTCGTGCAGACGCCGAGCGTTGCCTTCGAGCTGGTCGCCACCGACCAGGGCATCACGCAGTACGTCGCGATGCCGCGCACGCACGCCGCGTTCGTCACCGGCCAGCTTCGGGCGGCGCTGCCGGGCCTGCGCATCGAGCCGGTGGACGCGCCCGCGCTGCCGCGTTGCCGTCGCGGCGTCGAGCTGGCCCGCCGGGGTAGCGGCACCCTGCGCACCGATGCCCTGTCCTCGGTGGCCGCCGGGGTACTGGCCGCCACGCAGCCGCTCGGTGCCGGTGAGGTCGTCCGGCTGCAATGGGTCGTCTCGCCGCTCGCGCGTCTGCCGTGGGCGGCGTTGGCCGAGCGCTGGTCTACCTCGCCGGAGCGCTCGAAGGCGCGTCCGGCCGAGCCGGTCTTTGCCGTTGGGGGCCGGGCGGGGGCCGATGCGTCCACGGGCCGCCGGGCCGGGCAGCTCGTCTCGGCGCTGGTGGCCGCCGTGCGCGTCAGCGAAGGTGACGATGCCCGCCTTACGCGCCGCTTTCTGCCGTCTCGCCTGGCCGCGCGACGGTTGCGGCGCGGTTTGCCTTCCTTCGGGGCGGCGGGGGTGCTCGACGCCGCCGAGCTCGCGGGACTCGTCGGCATTCCGGCGGGTGGCCCGCAGCTTCCGGGGCTCACCCTGACGACGGCGCGGGTGCTGCCACCCCCGGCGCCGCTGGCCCATACCGGAATTGTCCTGGGCCGGACGCTGGCGGCCGGAACCGAGCGCGAAGCGGCACTCAGTCTCGATGCGCTCATGCGCCATATGGCCGTACTGGCGCCTACGGGTGCCGGTAAAAGCACCGCCCTTTTGAACCTCGCTACGCAGCTCATGGCGGCGGGCGTCGGCCTCGTCGTTTTGGAGTCCAAAGGCGACTTGGTAGACGACTTGGTAGCGCGCGTGCCCGCCGCTCGCGTCGATGACGTGGTGCTGCTTGACCCCGCCGACGCCGCGCGCCCGGTCGGCGTCAACCTCATTTCCGGTACCGACGCCGAGCGCACCGTTGATGACGTGGTGTCCATCTTCCGCCAGCGGTTCGGCTCGTATCTCGGCCCGCGTAGCGAGTCGGTTCTTCGGGCCGGGCTCCTGACGCTCTCATACGACCCAGAGCTGACCATCTGCGAGCTGCCCTTGTTGCTCTCCGAGCCGGGCTTTCGGCGGCGGCTGCTCGCGCGCGTGGACGACCCGCTCGGCCTCGGCCCGTTCTGGCAGTGGTACGAGTCGCTGCCGGACGGCGAGCAGCGCCAGGTCATTGACCCGCTGCGTAACAAGCTGGACCCGTTCATTTTGCGGCGCCGGGTGCGCCAGCTCGTCGGCCAACCGCGCGGCGGGCTCGACCTGGCGGGCGTCTTGGAGCGCGGCGGCATCTTCTTCGGTGCCCTGCGCAAAGGGGTGCTCGGCGAAGACGTGGCGGGGCTCGTCGGCGGCGTGCTGGTGGCCCGTCTCTGGCAGCTCGCGCTTGCTCGCGCGGCGGTTCCTGCCGAGCAGCGCCGCCCCGTCGTCGTCATCGTCGACGAGTTCCAGGATTACGTCGGCCTGGGCACGAGCTTCGCCGATGGGCTCGCGCAGGCGCGCTCGTACAAGGTCGGCTTCGTGCTGGCTAATCAAAGCCTGACGCAGCTTCCGCCGGACGTACGCGCGGCGCTTCTCAACAACGCCCGTTCCAAGCTGGTCTTCCAGACGAGCGCCACCGATGCGCGGCTGCTGGCGCGCGAGTTCGCCCCGCACGTTGAGGCGGCCGACCTGATGGGCCTGGGGCCGTTTGAGGCGTACTTCGCTGCCGCCGACCCGCCCCGTGTCCTGCCGCCCGTCTCCATTGCCACCTATCCGCCGCCCCCGCCGAGCGGTGAAGGTGCCCGTGTCCGCGAGCGCTCCCGCGAGCGGTACGGACGCGATGCCGGAGAGGTCGAAGCGGCCCTCATAGCCCGCCGTGACGGACTGGGTGAACCTGCCCTGATTGGCCGACGCCGGCGGGAGTCCTAGATGTCCGCTCGCTCGTCCCATCGCGTCAGCGAACCGGCCGCCGCATCGCCCACCCGGCGGGGCAGTTCCGCGCGCCGCGCCAACGACTCTCCGCGTCCGGTCACTGCCGCCCGCGTCGAGCTGCTGCGCCGCCAGCTCACTGCCCGCGACTACGCCATCGTGGACACGCTCGACCGGCTCCGGCTGGCTACCACGGCGCAGCTCGGACGGCTCCACGTCACGGACGGCACCCCGGCATCGAACGCCCGCCAGATTCGCCGCGTCCTGGCCCGGCTCGTCTCGCTCGGCGTCGTCTCCCGGCTCGATCGCCAGGTGGGCGGTGTCCGCGCCGGATCGGCTGCCTACGTCTATACGCTCGACGTCGCCGGTCAGTACCTCGCCTCGATGGCCGGTCCGGCCGGGGGCCGTCGTCTGCGTCGTCCCTGGACACCGGGCCTCGCCTTCATCGCGCATCGCTTGGCCGTCTCCGAGGTCTACGTCGAGCTGGTCGAAGCGGAGCGGACCGGAGCCCTCGAACTGCTGGCCTTCGACGCCGAGCCCTTCTGCTGGCGCCGCTCCGGCACCGACACCCTCAAACCCGACGCTTTCGTGCGGCTCGGAGTCGGCGCATACGAACATGCCGCCTTCGTGGAGCTGGACCGCGCCACGGAGAGCGGCCCGGCCATCACGCGCAAGCTCCGCGCCTACGTCCGCCACTTCCGAAATGGTGCCGAGCAAGCCCGCTTCGGCTTCTTCCCGCAGGTGGTCTTCCTCGTCCCCGACGAGTCCCGCCGCGCGGCGTTGGCCGCCCTCATCGCCCGGCAACCGGCGCCCGTCCGTCCGCTGTTTCGGGTGGCGTTGGCAGCCGCCGCCGTGGCCGCGCTCACGAGCGCTGACGAAACCAAGCGAGCGTCAACCGTCAGTTGACGATTCTGGTATACTGGAAGAAAGGAGAACGACCCCGCATGAGCCCCCGAACCCCCGACCTTGGCGCCTACATCGCCCGCCAGCGCGCGGCGCGCGGGCTGTCGCTGGCGCAGCTCGCCGCCGCGGTCGGCGGGGTGAGCAAGCAGGTGGTCGCCGAGTGGGAGAAGGGCACGAAGACGCCGCGCATGGAGAACATCGGCCGCTTGGCCGAGGTCTTCGGCGACGACTTCGAAGACCTGCTGGAACTGGCCGGAGACGAGCTGCCGGACGGCGTGCCCGCCCTGGAGCCCTACCTGCGCCGCCGCTATGGCTTCTCCGATGAGGCGGTCGCCGAGGCCAAGCGCTTCTTCAAGCGCTTGGAGAAGAAGTATCCGAAGGAAGGGGGCGACGGTGCCAAGCGCGCTTAGTGAGCTGCGGCGGCTCTGCCCGCCGCGCCGACTCGTCCCGTGGGAAGCCCGCCAGGTCGCCGAGCGGCAGGCGTCCCGGCTGCTCGCGCTCCAAGGCGTGACCGAACCGCCCGTGCCGGAGCAGGCCATTGAGTACCTGCCGCGTGTTCGCGTCCGCTACCGGCTTGCCCGCGAGCTGTCCGGTTCCGTGGCCTGGCAGGACGGCGCCTGGCAGATCGTCGTCAACGCTGACGATGCCTGGGTGCGGCAGCGCTTCTCGCTCGCCCATGAGCTGAAACACGCGCTCGATGCGCCGCTCGCCGACACCCTCTACGGCCCGCGCTTCGACGGCGACGCCGCCCGGATCGCCGAGCAGGCCGCCGACTACTTCGCCGCCTGCTTCCTGATGCCGCGCGCCATGCTCAAGCGCACTTTCTACGACCAGGGCATCCGTCACGAACGCGCCCTGGCGCGGGTCTTCGACGTGAGCGTGGCCGCCATGCGGGTACGGCTCGACGCCTTGAAGCTGCACGAACCGGCACGGGTGGCGGCATGAAGAAGGCCGTAATCCTCTTGCGCGTCTCCTCGTCCGGGCAGCTCACGGATTCGGCCCCGGACGGGCTGTCGATCAGCGCGCAGCGCACCGCCTGTACTGATAAGGCTGGCGAGCTGGGCGCCGAGGTCGTGCGCGAGTACGTCGCGCCCGCCGAGCGGGCGAGCGTTGGCGTGCCGCCAACCGTGCGCGAGCTGCTGGCCGACTTGGCCCGTGACCGCGATATCGACTTCGTAGTGCTGCACAAGCTCGACCGCCTGGCCCGCGACGAGCTGAGCGACTTCCAGGCATACGCCGAGATTCGGGCGGCGGGCGCGCAGCTCGTCTCGGTGAGTGAGTCGATTGACGACACGCCGTCCGGCATGCTCGTCCACGGCATCCTGGCGAGCATCAACGCCTTCCATTCGCGCAACCTCAAAACCGAGGTCTTGAAGGGCACGACGGAGAAGGCGAAGCTCGGCGGTACGCCGTTCCGCGCGCCGGTCGGCTACCTCAATGTCCGCAAGGTCGTAGACGGGCGCGAGATACGCACCATCGCCGTCGATCCCGAACGCGCCCCGTTGGTCCAGTGGGCCTTCGCCGCGTATGCCAGCGGCAACTACACGCTGGATACCCTGCTCGACGCGCTGACGGCCAAGGGCCTGACCACGCGGCCGGGGCCGAAGATGCCCGCCAAGCCCATCACTCGCGCGTACCTGTCCATGATGCTGCAAAACCCCTACTACGTCGGCACGGTCGTCTATCGCGGTGTCGCGTACCAAGGACGCCATGAGCCGCTGATTCCACGCCGCCTGTTCGAGCGCGTCGAGGCGGTCTTCGCCGCCCACCGCAGCGCGGGCGAGAAAGACCGTAAGCATGGGCACTACCTGAAAGGGACGCTCTACTGCGCTCGGTGTGGTTCTCGTATGAGCCTGGCGAACGCCAGAGGCAACGGCGGCACCTACCGCTACTTCTTCTGTATCGGCCGCCACGTCAGACGTACCGTCTGCGATCAGCCCTACCTGCGCGTCGAGGCCGTCGAGTTGGCCGTTACCCGCTACTACGCACAGGTCCGGTTGAGCGACGACGAGCACCGCCAGGTCGAAGCCTTCTTGGCCGAGAGCATCGGACCCTTGGAGCGGCAGCGCAAGCAGGCCGCCGACCGGGCGCGGCGTCGGCTCGCTGCCTTGACCGGCCAGCGCGACAAGCTGCTGCACGCCCACTACGCCGGGGCGGTGCCGCTCGACCAGCTCAAGAGAGAGCAGGACCGCATCGCCCGTGAGCTGGCCGCCGCCGAAGACACCATCGCATCCGCGCAAGGCGAGTTCGCCAAGGTCCAGCAGGGCCTCGACGCAGCGCTTCGGCTGGCGCGAGACGTTGAGGGCATCTATCTGCGCGCAGACGCGCACACTCGCCGCCAGTGCAATCAGGCGTTCTTCTGCAAGCTGTTCGCCCGCGAGGACGAAGACGGCGGCGCCATCATCGTGGACGCCGAGTTTTCCGAGCTGTACCGGGACCTGTTGGGCCGCGAACTGCTCGATAGCCTCACCACCGCACCGCCGGAACCGAACGCCGAGCCAGCGAAGGCCAGCCACGGCGTTGGTTCTAAAGAAGCGGTTGTAGTGGGCGCGGCTGGTTTCGAACCAGCGACCTCTCGCGTGTGAAGAGGCTGGGCGCGGAGGCGACGGAGCGGCCGAATAGCCCGCCGCTCCGAGCGATGCTCGCGTTCGACGCGAGCTGCGGAGGCGCCGGCGACGTGGTCGGATCGGGACGGATCCGGCTCGATTCGGGCAGTACTTCCCATTCAGATGTGGTTGACCTCCGCAAGCGCTGACGTAAGCTGCCTTACATGGAGCGACGCGAGTACGACGTGGTGCTGATCCCCGAGGCCGAGGGCGGCTTCAGCGTCTTCGTGCCCGACCTCCCGAGCGTCGCCACCCAGGGCGAGACGGTCGAGGAGGCGCTCGACATGGCCCGCGACGCGATCGAGGGCTACCTCGAGATCATGCGCGAGGAGGGCTGGCCGGTGCCGACCGTCCGCCGCGAGCGCGTCGCCGTCGAAGCTGCGTGAGCGACAAGCTCCCCGCGATCAAGCCCCAACGGCTGATCCGCGTCCTCGAAGCAAAGGGCTGGCAGCATCGCCGCACGCGCGGCAGCCACCACTACCTCGTCCATCCCGAGCGCCGCGACGCCATCGCCGTCCCGGTCCACAACCGCGACGTCAAGCCCGGCCTCCTCCTCAGCATCCTCAAGACCGCCGGCGTCAGCCGTGACGAGCTGCGCGAGTTGCTGTGACCGCAGCGTCCGCGATCGTCGCACGGCTCGCTCGGCTGCGTCTTGGTGGGCCAGTCGGGCGGCGTCTTTCGCCGACGAGCCCGAGCATTGGGCCGATCGAGACGTACCGCGGGCAGCGTTTGACCCAAGGATTGACCCAATGGCGCGCAAACAGACCTCTGCGAATCGCCGCAATCCCCATGGGCGCGGGTGGTTTCGAACCACCGACCTCTCGCGTGTGAAGC
>JBQCIQ010000085.1:0-2557 GCA_051953595.1 Conexibacter sp.
TCGTCGACTTCCCCGCCCCGTTTGGGCCGAGGAAGCCGAACGTCTCGCCGGCGAGGACGTCGAGGTCGATGCCGCGCACCGCCTCGACGTCGCCGAAGCGCTTCACCAGCCCGCGGACCTCGACGGCCAGATCGGGCTCGCTCACGCGCCCTCCGCCTCGTCGCCTTCCGCGAGGATGCGGTAGAGGTCGCGGCGCAGGCCGACGAGCAGTCTGCGCGCCTGCGCGCGCTGGGACTCGCTGCCCGTCTGCATCACCTGTGCCGCCGCGATCATCACCTCTTTCGCCACCTTCATGATGGCGCGTGCGTCGTCGGACACGTCACCGGCCAGCTCGTCCCACGGGGCCGGCTGGTCGCTGTCGCGCTGCTCGACCACCTTGCGACCGGCGTCGGTGACGTGCAGCAGCTTGCGCCCGTCGACCTGCTCGGAGCGGATCAGGCCCTCGTCCTCGAGCAGCTGGAGGGCGGGGTAGATCGAGCCGGCGCTGGGCCGCCAGGTGCCCCGGCTGAGCTCCTCGAGCGCCTGCATGATCTGGTAGCCGTTGCGCGGCTCCTCCGCGAGCAGCAGCAGGACGGCGGTGCGGACGTCGCCCCGTCGTGCCCGACCGCGACCGCGGAAGCCGCCGCCGCCGAAGGGCGGTCCGCCCCAGCCGCCGTGGCGCTCGTGCGCGCGGTGCGCGCCCTGGTAGGCGCCGCGGCCGCATGGCCCGGCGCCGTGGTGCGTCATGCGATGCATGCCGCCTCCCTTACGTTGAAGTATCTCGATGGATAAAAGATATATCGCGATACTCGACGTACGTCAAGGACCGACAGGCGCAGACGCATCCCGCAAATGGCGAACGCTCCGGTATCTAGAAGCACCCAGACGGTTGGGCAAACCATCTTCGGGTGGAGATTTACCGTCCGCTGACGGTGGCTGAACCGTCATCGGTGGTGAAGGTTTCTGGTGCACATGCGCACCGCCACCTCTCCCCAGCTGCAAGCCTTCGGCCGCACGGTGCGCAAGGCCCGCCGCGATCGCGATCTCTCGCAGGAGGCGCTGGCCGACGAAGCCGGCCTGAGCGCCAAGCACATCGGCGAGATCGAGCGCGCGAACAAGGACCCGCGCCTCACCACGGTGCTGAAGATCGCCAGAGCGCTGGAGCTGCAGTCGAGCGAGCTGCTGCATGCGTTCGAGGATCGACTCCGCTCCTGACTCGCTCTGACAAGAACCGGCGCAGGGACTTGCGCCGTATGCGAACATATGTTCGTGTTGTTCGAACAGCGGGACATGGGGCAATGACGATGCACAGACGGTTCACGCAGCCCGCGCCCGAGCTGCTTGCGCTGGCCGGAGCGATCCGGCACCTGCGGCGCGAGCGCGAGCTGTCGCAGGAGGCGCTGGCCTTCGCGGCCGACATCCACCCGAAGCACCTCAGCGAGATCGAGCGGGCCAACAAGGACCCGCGCTCGACGACGGTCGTGCGCCTGGCCGACGCGCTCGGCGTCACCGTCGCCGCGCTCTACGAAGGACGCCGCCGGACGCCGCGGACCTAGCGCCGGGTGCACGGACGGATACGCTCCGCCCGTGCACCTGCCGTTGGCCGCGGCGGCCGAGGGCAACCTCGCCGGCGTCCTGCTCGACCTCTTCACGATCCTCCTCGCCGCCAAGCTCGGCGACGAGCTGTTCCGGCGGATCGGACAGCCGGCGATCGTCGGCGAGATCCTGGCCGGCGTGCTGATCGGGCCGTCGGTGCTGGGGCTCGTGGAGCCGACCGAGGTCTTCAAGGTGTTCGCCGAGCTGGGCGTCGTGTTCCTGCTGTTCTGGGTCGGCCTGGAGACGAGACTGTCGGACATGCGCGCGGTCGGCGCCTCCGCGACGGCGGTCGGCGTGCTCGGCGTCGTGTTCCCGTTCGCGGGCGGGATCGCACTCGGCTTCGCGCTCGGCGACGACAGCGCGGAGGCGATCTTCCTCGGCGTCGCGCTCGTGGCGACGAGCGTCGGCATCACCTCGGCGGTGCTGGTCGAGCTGGGCGTGGTGCGCACCGCCGCGGCGCGCACGATCCTCGGCGCGGCGGTGATCGACGACGTGCTCGCGCTGCTGCTGCTCGCGGTCGCGACCGGCCTCGCGAACGGCGGCGGGCTCGACGTCGGCGACCTCGCGCTCGTGCTCGGCATCTCGCTCGCGTTCGTCGCCTTCTTCGCGCTGATCGGCACGCGCGTGACGCAGCGCTGGCCGCGCCTGCTGCACGCGCCGCGCTTCTCCGAGTCCCCCCTGCTGCCCGCCGTGATCGTGTGCCTGGGGCTCGCCGCGCTCGCGGCCGAGGTCGGGCTGGCGGCCGTGATCGGGGCGTTCCTCGCCGGGATGATCGTCGCCGAGACGCGCGAGCAGCACCCGATCGAGCGCGAGGTCGCGCCGCTGTACGCGTTCTTCCCGCCGTTCTTCTTCGCCTTCATCGGCGCCGAGCTTGACCTCGGCACGCTCGGTCACGGCGGCGCGCTCGCGCTGTTCGCGGGGCTCACCGCGCTCGCGATCGCGACGAAGTCGCTCGGCGCGTGGCTCGGCGCAAAGCGGCTGC
>JBQCIQ010000086.1:0-2613 GCA_051953595.1 Conexibacter sp.
GGTCTGCGGGTCCTTCTGCAGCATGAGATGCCAGATGACGCCCGCCGCGAACAGCGAGATCGCCATCGGCATGAAGACCGCGATCTTGAACGCCGACGACCAGCGGATCCGCTCGGTCAGCACCGCGAAGATCAGGCCGATCGCGGTCACGAACGCCGGCACGATCGCGACCCACAGGACGTTGTTCTTGATCGCGGTCAGCAGCGTGTCGGTCGTGAACAGGTCCTTGTAGTTCTGCAGGCCGACGAAGTCGCTGCCGCTGCGCCCGAAGAACGAGCGCACGATCGTGCGGATCGTCGGATAGACGAGCCACACGAGCAGGAAGATCAGCGCCGGCGCCAGGAACAGCAGCGGGACGAGCCGCTCGTGACCGCGGCCCGCCCTGCTGCTCCGAAGCGCCGACGCCTCCACTGCCTACCCCTGGCCGTACGCTCTCGCCGCGGCCGCCTCGAGCTTGGAGGCCGTGCCGTTGACGTCGCTCGGGTTGGACGCGAAGTCCTGCAGGATCTTCCACTCGCCCTGCCCCGGCGTGCCGCCGAACGCCGCCGGCGCGAGGTCGGACATGTCGAAGCGGAAGGTTCTCGCGTTCGCGACCGCGGTCGCCACCGTGCGCGTGATCTCGTCCGGGTACGTGCTCGCGCTCACGCCCTTGTTCGGCGAGGAGAAGCCGCCGCGTGCGGCCCACACCTGCGCCGCCTGCGGCGTCGCGAGGAATCTCACGAACGCTCTCACGGCCGGCGTGTCCTTGAAGACGGTGATCGAGTCGCCACCGCCGACGACGTCGTTCTCGTCACCGGCTCTCACCGACGGGAACGGGAAGACGCCGTACCCGGTGCCCGCTCTGAGCTTCGTCTTGCTGGCGACGACGCCGGGGACGAAATCGCCCTCGATCACCTGCGCGGCCTTCGGCGGGTCCTGGAAGACGACCTCGACCGAGGTGGTGAAGTCGGTCTGCGTCGCGCTCGTTCTGCCGGCGAGGTTGGACGTGTCGCTCAGCACCTGCGCCATCGTTCTGAGCGCGGTTCTGACGGACGGGTCCGTCCACTTGATGCTGTGCGTCGAGAGCTGGTCGTACTTCGTCGGGCCGGCCTGCCGCAGGTAGATGTTCTCGAACAGGTCGGTGAGCGGCCAGCCGTCGGATCCGCCGATCGCGTACGCGGGGACGCCCGAGGCCTTCAGCGTTCTGCCGTCTCTGAGGAAGTCCGCCCACGTTCTCGGCGGCGTGATGCCGGCGCTTCTGAACGCGGAGACGTTGTACCAGACGGTCGACTTGTTGGCGCCCTTGAAGACGAAGCTGTAGAGCTTGCCGTTGATCTGCCCGAGTCTCACGAGGTCGGGCGGGTAGTTCGCGGCGAGCGTCGATCTGACGTAGTCGATCGGCTTCACCGCGCCCTTCGCCTGGAACTCTCTGATCAGCCCGGGCTGCGCGATCGTCGCGATGTCGGGCGGGTTGCCGCCCTGCACCGCGGTGCCCACCACGGTCGGGACGTTGTCGCCCGCCGAGGTGTACTTCACTCTCACGTTCGGATACGTCTGGTTGAACTTGTCGATGACGGCCTGGAACGATCTCTGCTCGTCGCCGGTCCAGACGCCGACGACGGACACGCTGCCCGAGACGTTCGTGTTGGCGGAGGTGGTGGACGTGCCGCCGCCCCCGTTGTTGCCGCCGCCCCCGCCGCAGCCGGCCAGCGCGAGCAGCGCCGCCGCCGCGAAGGCGAGCGGCGCGTAGAGATGGAGACGATGCGTCCTCACAGATCAGTCCTCCCATCGGGGGTTTCGTCGTAGATCCCGAGCCCAGTCTCGGGATCGAAGAAGTGCAGCTGGCGCGTGTCGACCGCGACCTCCGCCGTCTCCCCCTCGCGCATCGCCGAATGCGGCGACAGCCGCGCCACGACGGTCGCCTCGCCTCCCCCCTCGGCGCCGCCTCCGTCGAGCGTGCGCACGCCAAGGTCCTCTGTCAGCTCCTCGATCTGCTCGGTCTCGGCGGGCGGCACGTCGACGCGCGCGTGCACGATCACCTCCGAGCCCAGGGCCTCGCGCAGCTGCACGTCGAGTCGCAGACGGCGGTCCTCCGGCGCGTCGGGCTCCAGCGCGGCGTCGTGCAGGTCCTCGGGGCGGATGCCGACGATCAGCTCGCGCCCGGCCCACGCCTGCAACGCGGGACGGCCGTCAAGCAGCTCGTGCTCCAGCGCCAGCGACTGCTCGCCGAGCCGCAGCACCGGCCCGCGGCCGTTGCCGTCCTCGATCCGGCCCTGCAGCAGGTTCATCGCGGGGCTGCCGATGAAGCCGCCCACGAACACGTTCACGGGGCGGTCGTACAGCTCCTGCGGCGGGGCGACCTGCTGCAGCACGCCTCTGCGCATGACGGCGACGCGGTCGCCCATCGTCATCGCCTCGACCTGGTCGTGCGTGACGTAGATCGTCGTCGTGCCGAGGCCGTCTTGGAGCTTCAGGATCTCGGCGCGCGTCTGCACACGGAGCTTCGCGTCGAGATTCGAGAGGGGCTCGTCCATCAGAAATGCCTTGGGCTCACGCACGATGGCGCGGCCCATCGCGACACGCTGGCGCTGTCCCCCCGAAAGTTGCGCGGGGCGGCGGTTGAGCATGTCAGCG
>JBQCIQ010000087.1:0-8168 GCA_051953595.1 Conexibacter sp.
CCCCTGGTGGTACACCCCCCGGACCGCCCCCGAAGCGTTGCGGGGGATATGGGCGGGGGGGGTCAGGGGGCGCGATGCTAGCCGCGGGGGGCGAGGGCGAAGGGCGCGCCGACCCCCTTCCGCTCACGCGTCGTCCGGCCCCATCGGCGGGCCGACGACCTCGGTGCCGAGCCGCGCCTGCTCGGCCATCACGGCCGGCACGTCGAACGGCACCGTCCCCGGCGGCGGCAGCGTCCGGGCGCCCGCGGGGACGCTGAGGTTGCGGAACAGCTGCTCGAACTGCCCGGGCGCCATGAACCCGAGAACGCACGCGACCGCGCTTTCGACGCGGAAGCTGTGCGGGACCCCGCGCGGCATGAAGACGCTCGTGCCGGGACCGGCGAGCAGCCGCCGCCCGTCGATCTCGAAGCAGATGTCGCCGTCGAGCACGACGAACACCTCGTCCTCGCGGGTGTGGACGTGCCGCGGCGGGCTGAAGCCCTCCGGCATCGTCGCGCGCAGCACTGACATCGCCCCGCCGGTGGCCTCGTCGGGGATCAGGAACTCGAACAGGCTGTCGCCGTACCAGCGCGCCTCCCCCTGATGGGAGACGTGGGGCTCGGCGGCGGCAGCAGTGGTGGTGTGTGTGGTGATGGTTGACATGGCGCCGACTGTGCCGCCGCGCGGCGCCGGAGGGAAACAGCGATCGGCCGCGTCGGCGACCGCCGCTCGTTGTCAATCAACGCCCTGCTGGCCGACCTCCAGCGCGACCCGCACGAACGCGCGCGCCAGCTCGGTCTCGTGCGCGGTGCGCCACGCCACCGCGACGTGGGCGGGCGGCGCCCCGCGCAGCGGGATGAACGCGAGCTGCGGGAAGCCGGCCCCGACCGCGCGCACGGCGGACTCCCCCTGGCAGGTGATCGCGAGGCCGGCGGCGACCGCGCCGAACGCCTCCTCCGTCGAGTTGATCGGCGTCCCGCTGCGCAGCGGCTCTCCCTCGCGGAACTCCTGGAGCGACCAGAACGCGCGCGCCTTCGGGTCGGCGCCCTCGACCCAGATCCACGGCTCGCCGACGACGTCCTCGGGACGCACGGACTCGCGCCCGGCGAGCGGATGGCTGCTCGGCAGCACGGCGTAGCGGTCCTCGGTGAGGATGGTGACCATCGAGATGCCGTCGTCGACGAACGGCGGGCGCACGAACCCCACGTCGACGGTGCCCTCCCGGAGACCGGCCGCCGGCTCGTTCAGCCCCGCGTTGGAGATCTTCAGCTCGACCTCGGGATGGCGCTCGCGGAAGCGCCGCAGCGTCTCGCTCACCACCGGCACCATCGCCGTGCCGGACAGCCCGACGCGGAGCGTCGCGCGCTCGCTGCGCCGCAGCGCCTCGATCGCGCCGACGCCCGCGTCCAGCGCCTGGAGCGTCGCGACGGCGTGGGGCAGCAGCCGCTCGCCCGCGTCCGTGAGGTCGACGCGGCGCGTCGTGCGGTCGAACAGCCTCACCGCGAGCCGCCCCTCCAGCTGCTGGATCTGCGCGGAGAGCGCCTGCTGGGCGACGAACAGCCGCTCCGCCGCGCGGGTGAAGCTCAGCTCCTCCGCGACCGTCACGAACGCACGCAGCAGGCGTGTGTCGAGATCCACCATCGCCGCCGTCGAATCTACAACGCCAGCCGGTGAATTGCGCTCCTCAGGTCCGTGTGTAGAGCCCGTCTACGAGCAGCGCGAAGTCGTCCGCGTCCGGCAGGCGCGTCTCGATGCGCTGCGTCAGGCCAGCGGCCGCGAGCGCGAAGGTCGTGCGGGTCGTGCCGCGCGGGGTCTGCTTGACGAGCGCCAGCGACTCCCCCTCCCAGCGCCCGGACGCCGGCGCGGCGGGCGGGTAGCCGAAGCTGTCGAACCACCACCACAGCACCGTCTCGCCGTCGAGGTCGACCGCGAAGACGCCGTGGCCGCTTACGGCGACGGCGCCGTCGCGCTCCTCGACGTAGTCCTGCGCGAGCGCGAAGCCGCCGGCGGTCGTGCGGAAGGAGAGGCGAGCGGTCGCCTCGCCGGCGGCGGCCCACGGCGACGCCGCCAGCCGCTCGCTTCCGTGCCAGTCGCCGGCGAGCGCCGCAAGCCGCGCGTGGGCTGGCGTGAGCTGAGGTCTCGACATAGTTGGAACCTACCAACTATTGGGAGATGCCGATTAGAATCGCGCCATCGCGCCGCCCGTGCCCAAGCTCCCGCCGCGCCTGCTGGCGCTGACGCCCTACGTGCTCTCGCTCGCCGGGCGCGCGGCGCGCGGCGCGGCCGTCGACGCGCTCGCCCCCCGCGCCCTGCGCCTCGACGAGCTGGCCGCACTCGCCGTGCTCGCCGACTTCGGGCCGGCGCCGCAGCGCGAGCTGGCGGAGCGCCTGCGGCTCGATCCCGGCGACGTCGTCCGGCTCGTCGACGCGCTGGAGCGACGCGGCCTCGCCCAGCGTCGCCGCGATCCCGCCGACCGGCGGCGGCAGATCGTCACGATCGGCGCGGCCGGCCGGCGCGCGCTCGCGCGCGGGCTCGACGCCTGCGCCGCCGCCGCCGACGAACTGCTCGCCCCGCTCGACGCGCGCGAGCGCGCCCAGCTCCACGCGCTGCTGCGGCGCGTGCTCGCACACGCCGACGCACGCGCCCCGCTCGACCCCTGACCGTCAGGCGCCCGCGCCGGCCTGCACGCGGAACAGCTCCGCCAGCCGCGCGCGCGCGAACGCCCACTGCTTCGCCGCGCTGCGGTTCCCCGGGTCGAGGATCGGCAGCAGCGCGAGCCCGCGCACGGTCCCGAGCGTCATCTGGATCAGCGGGTCGCGTGAGCGGTCCTCGGCGCCGTCGGCAAGCATCTCGCGACAGCTCAGCAGCGTGCCCTGCGACAGGCGCGCCTCGACGGGCGCGAGCTGCGCGCGCAGCTCCTCGTCCGTGCGCGCGGCGGCGGCCAGGTCGATCGAGGCCTGGAACAGCGGGCCGGTGAACCAGCCCCAGATCGCGTCGAGCGCCGGCTCGATCCGCGCCGCGCCGGTCGGCAGGCTCGCCAGCTCGCCGCGGATCTCCTCAAGCCGCCGCATCGCCAGCTCCTCCAGCGCGCCGGCGACGAGCGCGGGGCGCGTGCCGAAGTGGTGCAGGTGCGCGCCGCGCGAGAGGCCGGCGCGCTCGCACACGCGCCCGGTCGTGGTGCCCTCGTAGCCGTACTCGACGAGGCACGCGACCGCGGCGTCGAGCAGCGCCGCCCGCGTGCTGGCGCTGCGCTCCTCCTGCGTGCGTCGGACGGGTGTCGCGCTCATCGCGCTCCCACGATACATTCATTCGCGAACGCAAGTTTGCGCGCACCTTCGTACGAGGAGACTGAAACCGTGGGATCGACTGACGCGTTGATCTTCGACGCGATCCGCACGCCCCGTGGCAAGGGCAAGAGCAACGGCTCGTTGCACACGACCAAGCCGGTCGACCTGGTGGTCGGCCTGATGCACGAGATGCTGATCCGCAACGAGCAGCTTGACCCGAAGCGGGTCGACGACGTGGTGCTCGGCTGCGTCACCCCGGTCGGCGACCAGGGCCTGGACATCGCCAAGACGGCCGCGATCAAGGCCGGCCTGCCGGACACCGTCGCCGGCGTCCAGCTCAACCGCTTCTGCGCCTCCGGGCTGGAGGCCGTCAACGTCGCCGCGCAGAAGGTCGCCTCCGGCTGGGAGGACCTTGTCTTCGCCGGCGGCGTCGAGTCGATGTCGCGCTGCCCGATGGGCTCGGACGGCGGCGCGTGGGCGCTCGACCCCGAGACGAACTACGACACCTCGTTCATCCCGCAGGGCGTCAGCGCCGACCTGATCGCGACGGTCGAGGGCTTCTCGCGCGAGGACGTCGACTCCTACGCCGTCCGCTCGCAGGAGCGCGCCGCCGCCGCGCAGGCGGAGGGCCGCTTCAAGGACTCGGTGATCCCGGTCACGGACATCAACGACCACGTCGTGCTCGACCACGACGAGTTCATCCGCCCCGGCACGACCGTCGAGACGCTTGGCGGGCTGAAGCCGAGCTTCGAGGTGATCGGCGACATGGGCGGCTTCGACGCCGTGGCGCTGCAGAAGTACCATTGGGTCGAGAAGATCAACCACGTCCACACGCCCGGCAACAGCTCCGGGATCGTGGACGGCGCCGCGCTCGTCGCGATCGGCAACGAGAAGACCGGCGAGGAGCTGGGGCTCAGAGCGCGCGCCCGCATCCTCGCGACCGCGTTGAGCGGCGCCGACCCGACGATCATGCTGACCGGCCCCGCGCCCGCCTCCAAGAAGGCGCTGGCGAAGGCCGGCCTCACGGTCGACGACCTCGACCTCGTCGAGATCAACGAGGCGTTCGCGGCCGTCGTGCTGCGCTTCGTGCGCGACATGGGCCTCGACATGGAGAAGGTCAACGTCAACGGCGGCGCGATCGCGATGGGCCACCCGCTCGGCGCGACCGGGGCGATGATCCTCGGCACGCTCGTCTACGAGCTGCACCGCACCGGCGGCAGATACGGCCTCGCGACGCTGTGCGTCGGCGGCGGCATGGGCATCGCGACCGTCGTGGAGGCGATCTGATCATGGCTCCGGAGAGCACCACCATCCGCTGGGAGCAGGACGCCGACGGGGTCGTGATCCTCACGCTCGACGACCCGAGCGGCAGCGCCAACACGATGAACGCCGCCTACGCCGAGTCGATGGCGGCGACGCTCGACCGCCTGGAGGCCGAGAAGGACTCCATCACCGGCGTCGTGATCACCTCAGCGAAGAAGACCTTCTTCGCGGGCGCGAACCTCAACGACCTCAGACAGATCGGCCCCGAGCACGCCGAGCAGCTGGCCGAGGGCGTGCGCGCGAACAAGGCGCTGCTGCGCCGGCTCGAGACGCTGGGCAAGCCGGTCGTCGCGGCACTCAACGGCACCGCGCTCGGCGGCGGGCTGGAGATCGCGCTGGCGACGCACCACCGCATCGCGCTCGACGACCCGAAGATCCAGTTCGGCTTCCCCGAGGTGCAGCTCGGCCTGCTCCCCGGCGCCGGCGGCGTCGTGCGCACGGTGCGCATGATCGGCATCGTCAACGCGCTGATGTCGCTGCTGATGCAGGGCCAGAGAGTGAAGCCGAGCAAGGCTGTCGAGATCGGCATCGTGAACGAGCTGGTCGCGTCGAGAGACGACCTGATCCCCGCCGCGAAGAAGTGGATCGCAGAGCATCCGGACGCGCAGCAGCCGTGGGACGCCGACAAGAAGCACAAGATCCCCGGCGGCACGCCCTCGACGCCCGCGCTGGCGATGAACCTGCCGGCGTTCCCGGCGAACCTGCGCAAGCAGATCAAGGGCGCGAACTACCCGGCGCCGCACCACATCATGGCCGCGGCGGTCGAGGGCGCGCAGGTCGACTTCGACAACGCGCTGGAGATCGAGGGTCGCTACTTCGTCGACCTCGCGACCGGCCAGGTCTCGAAGAACATGATCCAGGCGTTCTTCTTCGACCTGCAGGCGGTCAACGGGCCGCGCGGCCGCGGCGAGGACGTCGAGACGTTCAAGGCGAGAAAGGTCGTCGTGCTCGGCGCCGGCATGATGGGCGCCGCGATCGCGTACGTGTGCGCGAAGGCCGGCATCGAGGTCGTGCTGAAGGACGTCTCGCAGGAGGCCGCCGATCGCGGCAAGAACTACTCCGAGAGACTGGTCGAGAAGGGCGTCTCGCGCGGCAAGACGACGCAGGAGGACGGCGACGCGCTGCTCTCCCGCATCACCGCGACGACCGACCCGGCGGCGGCCGCGGGCGCCGACCTCGTGATCGAGGCGGTGTTCGAGGACCCGAAGGTGAAGGAGCAGGTGTTCGCGGAGATCGAGCCGCACCTCGCGCCCGACGCGCTGCTGGGCTCGAACACCTCGACGCTGCCGATCACCGGCCTCGCCGGGCACGTCTCGCGTCCGAACGACTTCATCGGCCTGCACTTCTTCTCGCCCGTCGACAAGATGCCGCTGCTGGAGATCATCAAGGGCGAGCAGACGAGCGACGAGACGCTGTGGCGTGCTTTGGACGTCGCCAAGCAGATCAAGAAGACGCCGATCGTGGTCAACGACTCGCGCGGCTTCTTCACCTCGCGCGTGATCGGCACGTTCATCAACGAGGGCATCTCGATGCTGACCGAGGGGATCCCCGCGGCCACGATCGAGCAGGCCTCCTCGCAGGCCGGCTACCCGGCACCCGTCCTGCAGCTCAGCGACGAGCTGAACCTGAAGCTCATGCGCAAGATCCGCGACGCCGCGAAGGCGGCGATGGAGTCGGCCAGCGGCTGGGAGGGCCACCCCTCCGAGCAGGTGATCGACGACATGCTCGACAAGCACGACCGGCCCGGGAAGCTGGAGGGCCGCGGCTTCTACGAGTACGCGGACGGCAGACGCGTCGGGCTGTGGGCCGGGCTGCGCGAGGCGTTCCCGCCGGTGGAGGATCCGTCCTCGATCTCGCTGAGAGATCTGGAGGAGCGGATGATGTTCGCCGAGGCGCTGGAGACGGTGAAGTGCCTCGACGAGGGCGTGCTGGAGACGGTGGCCGACGCCAACATCGGCTCGATCTTCGGCATCGGCTTCCCGGCCTGGACCGGCGGGGTGCTCCAGTACATCAACCAGTACGGCGACCCTGTGCGCAACGCCGACGGCGGCCCCGCAGCCTTCGTCGCCCGCGCGCGCGAGCTGGCCGCGCGGTATGGGGAGCGGTTCGAGCCGCCGGCCTCGTTGGTGGAGCGGGCGGAGCGGAATGAGCCGTACCTGGACGGGGCTGCCGTTCCCGCCTGACGTTTGTGGCGTTCAGTGCACGCCGGGCCGCTGGGTCCGGCGTGCGCTGTCTGGCTACGAGGGGGAAGGGCTGTTGCGGTGGCGCCGCCGTCGGCGACACGTGTCGGCCGGGGACCTTCCCCGGCCCGTCATGCACCGGATCTACGTGTGTGCATCAGGGGGTCGTATAGGGACCCTGATGCACACACGTGAATTTGGAGCGAGGAAGGGCACGCGACCGGCGGCGCCCCAGCCGCTTCCCTCCCCCTCGTGGCCATCGGCGAACGTCCGCCGGCCAACCCGGCCGGGGCGGCGCTCTACGCGATCTCGTCCAACCGCGAGAAGATCTCGTCGGCGTGGCGGATGTAGGGCCGGTAGTCGAACAGGGCGTCGAGATCCAGGCCAGACGCCGCCGGCTCTGACGCAAGCAGCGAACGCAAGGGCGTGCGGGTGTCCCACGCCTCCTGCGCCGTCCGCTGCACGATCCGGTAGGCGTCGTCGCGGACCATCCCGACCTGCTCGATCAGGGCGAGCAGCACGCGCTGGGAGAACAGCGCGCCGCACGTGATCTCCAGGTTCTCCTGCATGCGCGCTCTGTGCACGACCATGCCGTCAACCAACGCGGTCGCCCTCGCGAGCATGTAGTCGATCAGGATCGTCGAGTCGGGCAGGATCACGCGCTCGACCGAGCTGTGCGAGATGTCGCGCTCGTGCCACAGGGCGACGTCCTCGACGGCCGCCTGCGCGTTGCCGCGCAGCACGCGCGCCAACCCGCTCAGCTGCTCGGACTTGATCGGGTTTCTCTTGTGCGGCATCGCCGAGGAGCCCTTCTGCCCTCTGCGGAACGGCTCCTCCGCCTCGCGCACCTCCGTGCGCTGCAGGTGGCGCAGCTCGGTCGCGAAGCGCTCCAGCCCCGCGCCGGCCAGCGCGATCGCCTGCAGCAGCTCGGCGTGGCGTTCGCGCGCGACGACCTGCGTCGAGACCGGCTCGCGCTCCAAGCCGAGCGACGCCAAGACGCGCGACTCGAACTCCGGCGAGGTCGCCGAGTAGGTCCCGACCGCGCCCGACACGGCGCCCACGGCCGCCTGCGCGAACGCGCGCTCCAGCCGCACGGCGTTGCGGTGCGCCTCGAACGCGAAGCCGGCGAGCTTGATGCCGAACGACGTCGGCTCGGCGTGGACGCCGTGCGTGCGCCCGACGCACAGCGTGTCGCGATGCTCGCGCGCCCGCTCGGCCAGCGCCCGCACGTACGCGAACGCGCTCGGCACGATCGCCTCGCCGGCGCGCTTGAGCTGCAAGGCAAGCGCGGTGTCGAGGACATCGGACGACGTCAGCCCATATTGGATCCAGCGACCAACCGGACCGGCCGACGCCGACAAAACGTCGACGAACCCGGCCACGAACAGCTCGGTCTAAT
>JBQCIQ010000088.1:0-17694 GCA_051953595.1 Conexibacter sp.
TGGGGGGGGGGTACCCCGGTTCGGGGGGGGGGGCCGCGGGGGGGGGGCGCGCCCCGCCGGGGACCCGGGGGGGGGGGCGCCCCCGGGGGGGGGGCGGGGGCCCCCCCCCCGCCCCGGCTGATTCAGCGGTCGCGTTGCGCGGTCGCGGTCGCCTCGACTCGTCGCTCCAGCGCGGCCAGGCGCTCGGCGATCGCTTTGAACTCCTCGGCGATCGTGTGCTCCTCCTCGACGACCTGCTGCTGCGTCTGCTCGATGCGCTTGGCCTCGGTTCTCAGCAGCCACTGGGCGATCGCGCCGGTGAGCAGGGCGACGAAGCCGATGCCCAAGACCATCAGCGCGATGCCGATGACTCTGCCGAGCGTCGTCTTCGCGGTGATGTCGCCGTAGCCGACGGTCGTCACCGTCGTCATCGCCCACCAGATGCTGTCCCACAGGGTGGGCGCGTCTCTCGCGGTGCGCTCGGCGGCCTGGAAGGCGGCCGCCCCGCCGAGCACGCCGATGCCGGTGATGACGGCGGCGAACTGGAGGCCGGCGGGGGAGAGGAAGTGGCGCGCGAGCCGCACGACGAGCACGAGCCGCAGGAGTCCTGCGAGCCGGAAGACGCGCGCGGCCTGGAGGCTCGGCGGCAGGATCGGCGCCGTCACCAGCACGATCAGCACGAGCAGCGGGTTCGATCGCATCCAGTGCCGGCGGTCGGGCGCGACGGCGAGCATCGCGGCCAGCTCGGCCACGAAGACAAGCCAAATGAGCCAGTTGAGCATCGTCGCCGCGTCGCGCAGCTCACCGCCGTGGGCCGATGCCTGCACGATCAAGGCGGGGATCACGAGGACGGTCGCGAGCAGGACCGGCTTCTCGAACCGCTTCGCCATCGCGGCAACGCGCTGGTCGCCGCTGCGTGAGACGTCTCCCGCCATCGAGCGCCGGAAGTTAGTGCGTCACGGCCGCGCGCGGCAACTGCGAACGGTTACGCGGGAGCGAGCCGCGCGCCGGCGTGCCGCGAGCGCTCAGTGCACGTCGTCGACGCTCGACGCCGGCGGCCGCGACTCCTCCGCCAGCGACGTGATCGCCAAGGCGCCGCGCGCGGCGGTCTCCAGCACGTCGGTCGCCTCCTCGGCGGAGCGCGCGTACAGCTCGACGAGCAGGTGCACGACGATCTGGTCGTCGTCGTGCTTGTGGAAGCGCACGTGCGTGAAGAACTCGCGTGTGCCGTGGTCGCCGAAGGCGGCATACGACAACGCGTCGCCGGCCTCGGGGCCCGAGCAGGTCTCGACGTCGTCGGCGTCGACCGTCACGGTGCACGAGGCGACCCACGGCGTGCCGGCCACCATCCGCTCCCAGCGGTCCTCGATCGGCTCGACACGGCCGTTGTGGAAGCCCAGGTGCGGCTGGTCGTGCATGCAGTCGAGGCACTGCACGACCGCCTCCTGCAGCTCGTCGACGACCTCCGCGCGCTCGCCCGTCGAGGGGTCGATGCGGTGGATGCCCTCGTAGTGCACCTGCACCTCGAGGTTCTGCGACCAACAGCGGTAGCAGCGCAGCCAGGCGCGGACGGTCTCCTGGTCGGTGGATCCCTCCATCGCCCTGATTCTATGCTCCGAGCCGCGATGGGCGACACACGCGATCCGATCGGCGTCGTGCTCGCCGGCGGCGCCGGACGCCGCATCGGCGGCTCCAAGGCGGTCGTCGAGCTGCACGGCACGCCGCTCGTGCTGTATCCGCTGCGGGCGCTCCAGGCGGTGCTCGCCGAGGTCGTCGTCGTCGCGAAGCAGGGCACGCCGCTGCCGCCGCTGCCGGGCGTTCCGATCTGGATCGAGCCGGCCGAGCCGCGCCACCCGCTCGCAGGGATCGTCCACGCGCTGGAGGGGGCCGGCGCGGCCGCGGGGATCCCCGAGATGGCGCGCGAGGTGCTTGTCAGCGCAGGCGACCTGCCGCTGCTCGACCCGGACCTCGTCGAGCGCGTCGTGCGCGCGGACGCCGGCGGGGCGCCGGCCGTCGTCCCCTGCGCCGGGGGCCACCTCCAGCCGCTGCTGGCGCGCTACGCGCCCGACGCATACGGGCCGCTGGCGGACGCCCTGCGGCGGGACCCGCTGCCGTCGCTGACGGATGCGGTCGCCGAACTGCGGCCGCAGGTGCTGGAGCTTGAGGACGTGCAGCCGTTCTTCAACGTCAACGCGCCGGAGGACCTGCTGACGGCCGCCGGCCTGCTCGACCGCGGCAGGCCGTGGTGAATGCCGCGCCGCCCGACCGCGTAGCCTGCATGTGATGGCGCTTCGCTCGTTGGTCGTACTGGTGGCGCTCGCCGCCGCCGGGGTGGCAGGCTGTGGCAGCTCCGGCGGGAGCGGCGGCGGCGCGTTCTCCCCGAACGCGACTCCGCCGCCGGCGCCGCCCGACGTCGCCCGCGCCGCGCATCCGACGCGAAGCGAGTTCCCCGCCGTGAGCGGGCGGACGCTGCGCCAGCTCGCCGACGCGCTCGACGGCGGCGGCCCGCAGGTCGCGCCCGCCACGACCGAGTACGTGCCGGGCCGCAACCGCGTCGCGTTCGGCGTGATCGGGCGCGACGGGAGACTGCTCTACGGCGACACCGCCGTCTACGTGGCGCGCGGCGAGCACGCGAAGGCGCTCGGGCCGTTCCTCGCCCCGGCCGACTCGCTGCAGGTGCGGCCCGCCTTCCGCAGCGAGACGAGCGCGGGCGACGCGGACGTCACGGGCGTCTACCACGCCGACGTGGAGCTGCCCGGAGCCGGCAGATGGCTGATGCTGACCGTCACCCGCTCCGGCGGGCGTCTGCTCGGCGGCGCGGCCGCGGTCGAGGTGAGACGGTCCTCGCCGGTGCCGGCCGTCGGCGCTCCGGCGCCGCGGATGCACACGCCGACGCTCGCCTCGGTCGGCGGCGACGTGGCGAAGATCGACACGCGCGTCCCGCCGAGCAGACTGCACGACGTCGACTTCTTCGACGTCGTCGGCAAGAGACCGGTCGCGCTGCTGTTCGCGACCCCCGCGCTGTGCAGATCGCGCGTGTGCGGTCCGGTCGCGGACGAGGCGGTGCAGCTCCAGACCGCGTACGGGAACCGCATGACGTTCATCCACAACGAGGTCTACGTCGACAACGACCCGTCGAAGGGCCTGCGCCCGCAGCTGCGCGCGTTCGGGTTGACGAGCGAGCCGTGGCTGTTCGTGATCGACCGCCGCGGTCGCATCGCGGCGCGCCTGGAGGGCGCGTTCGGCATCGACGAGTTCCGCGCGGCGATCGAGCGCGGCCTGCGCGGCGCGCCGGCGTCCTAGCGCTCGACCGAGCGCTTCAGCCGCTTCAGGCGCGCGTCCCACGCCGCCGCCGTCTCGTCCAGCCAGGTGCTCGCGGGCGCGAGCGCGCCGGGCCGCAGGCGATAGCGCACCTCGCGGCCGTGCCCGTCGTCCGGCGCGCGCTCGATCAGCCCGGCGTCGCCGAGCGCGGCGAGGTGCTTGGCGATTGCCTGGCGGCTGATCGGCAGCGCCGAGCGCAGCGCCGGCACGCTCGTCGAGCCCTCGCGCACCAGCGTCTCGACGACATGGCGGCGCGTCGGGTCGGCGAGCGCCGCGAAGACCGGTCCGATCGGGTCGGCGCTCATGCGTACGCGAGCGTGAAGCGCGCGGCCAGCGCCGGCAGCGGGAACGACGGCTCGGACTCGACCACGACGACGCGCGCGCCGGCGGGCGCGGCGACGACCAGCACCTCCACGCGCGTCGCGGGCGCGTCCTCGCTCCACCACCACCAGACGAGGCGGTGCGGCTCGTCGGCGCTCTCGACGACGATCTCCCGCCGCGGCTCGTCCTCCAGCCACGCCTCGCGGCCCTCCTCGGTGGCAAGCGCCTCCCACACCTCCTCGGGGGACGCCTCGATCTCGATCTCACGGCGCGTGCTGGACATGGCGAGCGCTCCTTTGACAACCAGATGGTTGCTATGGTGGTGTGACAACCAGGAAGTTGTCGAAAGGATACCGTCATGCCCCTCGTCCCGATGGTCGTCGAGCAGAGTCCCCGCGGCGAGCGCTCGTTCGACATCTACTCGCGGCTGCTGAACGAGCGGATCGTCTTCCTCGGCCAGGCGGTCGACGACGACGTCGCGAACCTGATCGTGGCGCAGCTGCTGCACCTGGAGTCCGAGGACCCGGAGAAGGACGTCTCGCTCTACATCAACTCGCCCGGCGGGTCGGTGTACGCCGGCCTCGCGATCTACGACACGATGCGCTTCATCAAGCCCGACGTGCGCACGATCTGCTTCGGCGTCGCGATGTCGATGGGCTCGCTGCTGCTGATGGGCGGGACCGCCGGGAAGCGGATGGCGCTGCCGAACGCGCGCATCCTGATCCACCAACCGAGCGGCGGCTTCCAGGGGCAGGCGAGCGACATCGAGATCCACGCGAGAGAGACGCTGGAGCTGCGCCGCCACATCGACGAGCTGTACGCGCAGCACACGGGGCAGAGCGTCGAGCGCGTGCACGACGACATGGATCGCGACCGCTACTTCACCGCCGAGCAGGCGGGCGAGTACGGACTGATCGATCGCGTGATCGCGGCGCACGAGCTGTCGCCGCGCGCGGCGGCGGGGTTCAGCCGGCCGCGGCCGTGAGCGTCGCGTCGAAGTCGGTCTTCGCGATCGGGCCGATGCAGGGCGACGTCGCGCCGGCGTCGGCGTAGCGCGTGACGCCCGCGCGGACCGCAGCCGCGTCGCCGACGGCGGCGAGCGTGTCGAGGAAGCGCTCGGAGATCGCCCGCTGCATGCCGTCGCCGTCGCCTCCGCCTGCCGCCGCGTCGAAGGCGCCGATCTCGTCGGCGAAGCCGGAGCGCTCCAGCATCGCGCGATAGAACGGCAGGCCGAAGTAGGGCAGCAGCTCGCGCCGCAACGAGGCGTGGGCGACCGCGGGATCCTCGACGGCGGCGGCCGGCACGGCCGCGACGACGTCGAAGCCCTCCAGCGGCTTGCCGGCGCGCTCGCGGCCCTCGCGCACGGCGGGGATCACGACGTCGCGGATGTACGGCGGGGTGCAGAGCCACAGGATCACGCCGTCGGCGATCTCGCCGGCAAGGCGCAGCATGCCGGGGGAGAGGCCGGCGACGTAGATCGGCAGGTCGGGGCGTGGGTCGAGGCCGGCGAGCTGGAAGCCGGTGCGCCACTTGACGGCGGGCGCGTCCGGCGCGGCGGTCGGCGGCGCCTCGCCGCGCAGGATCGCGCGCACGATCCCGACGTACTCGCGCATCTCCGCGACCGGTCTGTCGATCGTCTGCCCGTGCCAGCCCTCGACGACCGGGCGGTGGGAGACGCCGAGGCCGAGGTTCAGGCGGCCGTTGCTGAGGTCGTCGATCGTCCAGGCGGTCTGCGCCATCGTCGCGGGCGTGCGTGTGTAGATCGGCACGACGCCCGTGCCGACGCGGATCCGGCTCGTGCGCATCGCATAGGCCGTCACAACCGTCAGCGACTCCCGCCCCGCGATGTGCGTCACGTACGCCGCCTCATAACCCAGCTCCTCCGCGCGCTGCACGCGCGCGATCGCCTGGTCGAGCGAGCGGCCGGTCGAGACGAAGCAGCCGAGGGTCATGGGCGGACCCTATCGCCTTGCCGGGTCGGTTCCGACCGCTTCTCGGTCTAGCGTCGGGCCATGGCATCGGCGCCAGAGCAGTTGCGAGACAAGGCGTCGGCCGCGGAGGATGTCCTGAAGACGGGAGCCGCGGCGGCCGGCGTTGCCGCGGCGACCGATCTCGTCAACGGCGGGGGGCCGCTGGCGGGCCCGTTCGCCCTGCTCGGAGCCTTGCTTGAGGCGCTTGCGCTCGTCGCACGCGCATGGGCCAACGACCCGCCACGGCCCGACTACAGAACCAGAACGCGGCTCGCGGTCCGCCAGCTGGAGCTCAGTCTGTTCCCCGACGAGCCGATCGCGAGCGAGCTGCGCGAGAACGCCTACTGGCTGACCTACAGCGATGCGGCGCTCGGTGCTGCCTTGCGTGCCTTTGAGCGGGAGCTCGGCGCACTGGCGCACGACGACGCAGCTGCCGTCGAGGATCGGCGACGCGAGCGCATCGCCTACAGCGGCGACGCGGCTGATGGCCTCCGCAGAGCGGCGGTTGCGCTGGAGCGGCTCGCCAGCGTGCTCGCCGACGATCCGAGACAGGCTCGCCAGACTGCGCCAGTACCTCGGCCCGTCGCGGTCGAACAGCTTCCCGACTCGCTGCTGTCGTGGCTCTACCGGGTTGAGATCCCGATCGCCAACACGAAGCGGCTCATCGCGGTGACGGCGGACCGCGGCGCTCGTGTCGAGAGACCGGAGGCGCGTGTTGCCGCGATCCGCGCGCTTCCTCCGCGACTGGCAGCGCTTGCCGGCGCGTTCGAGGAATGGCGAAGCCGCGGGGCCGCAGGAGCCCCGCCGGCGCCCAGACCAGGCCAAACACGCCTGTTCGAGGAGTGATCCGTCAGCTCGCGAACAGCTCGCGCGCCCGTTGCACGACAAGCTCTGGGCGCTCCTCGGGCAGGAAGTGGCCGGTGTCCTCGACCCACTCGATCGTCATGTCCGGCGCGTAGCGCTCGTGCTGGCCGCTGGCGTGGGCGCCTTGGAGGATCTGGTCGCGCCGGCCCCAGAGCAGGCGCGTCGGGGTCGTGAGCGTGCGGTCCTTCATCGCGCCGGAGATCAGCGGCCGCAGCTCGTGCAGCAGGAACGTGCGGTAGTACTGCTGCGTGGCGCGCGCATGGTCCGGCTCGCGCAGCACGTCGACGAACGCCGCCAGCTCGGCGTCCGTGTAGCGGCCGTGGGCGCGCGCGGCCTTCAGCACGCGGCGGGTGAACTCGCCGTTGCGCATCAGCGCCTGGCCGAGGACGGGCGAGCCGAGCGCGACCTGGTACCACAGCGTCAGCAGTCGTTTGAGGCTCGGCGGCTCGGCTGGCGGCCACAGGTGGGGGATCGAGCAGCCGAGGTAGTGGGCGACGCGCTCGGGCGCGGTCAGGCAGACGAGGAACCCGGCGAATGCGCCCCAGTCGTGGCCGATCAGGTCGAAGCGCTCGACGCTCAGCTCGCTCAGCAGCGCGAGCATGTCGTCGGCGAGCTGCTGCTTGCGATAGCCGGACCGCGGCGCGTCGCTCCAGCCGAGGCCGCGCAGGTCGGGCGCGATGACGCGGCGCCCGTCGCGCGCGAGCGCCGGGATCACGTCCCGCCACATGAACCAGTGCTGCGGCCAGCCGTGCAGCAGCACGACCGGCGGCGTCGCCGTGTCCGCCGGTCCCGCCTCGGCGACGTGGAAGCGCAGCCCGCGCACATGGACGTCGTGGTGCGAGACCCCTTCGACGTGCGGCAGCGGCACGGCGGTCATGCGCAGGACCCTACTGGCTGCGTGGCCAGGAAGGGCCGACTGATGTCAGTCGCGCTTGAGCAGCAGGACCATCAGCACGGCCGCGAAGGCGATCGTGCCGAAGGTGAGAGCGGTGCCGAGGTTCGCGGCGCCGAGCAGGCCGGCGAGCGCGCTGACGACGGCGAACGTCGCGACGAGGATCAGCAGGTCGACGACCACGGCGGGCATCGCGCGCATCATGCCACGCCCGCGTGCTCGGCCAGCGCGCGCTCCAGCGCCGGCACGTCGAGGCCCGCGTCCTGCGTCTCCAGCCAGCGCTCGGCGCTGCGGCGGCCGCCGAGCGCGCGCAGTCCGCGCGCGCCGTGCTCGGCGGTGAAGTCGGCGAGCGCGTGGAGGCGCCGCGCGCGCAGGCGGCGCGCGGTGACGTCGCTCGCCGCCCGGTGCGCATCGATCGCGTCGAGCAGTCTGTCGATCCCCTGCGGGGGCGACAGCGAGCTGACTGCCACGACCTTGGTGTCGCGCGCGCCGAGCGAGCGCAGCGCCGCGTGCAGGTCGCGCCGCGCGCTGATCGCCACCTGGCCGAGGTCGGCCTTCGTCACGACGAGCACGTCCGGGATCTCCATGATCCCGCTCTTGAGGAACTGGAGCACGTCGCCGGAGCCCGGCTGCACGACGACCGCGACCGTGTCCGCGACCTCCGCGACCTCCGTCTCCGACTGGCCGACGCCGACCGTCTCGATCACGACGACGTCGAACGCCGCCGCCAGCGCGTGCGCCGCCGCGCGCGTCGCGGGCGCGAGGCCGCCGAGCCGGTCGCCGGCGGCCATCGAGCGGATGAAGATCGCCTGATCCGATGGGTCGTACTCGATCCGCGCGCGGTCGCCGAGCAGGGCGCCGCCCGAGCGCTTGCTCGACGGATCGACCGCGAGCACCGCGACCGACCGCCCCCGCGCGCGCCAGCCCGCGACGAGTTGCGAGAGCAGCGTCGACTTGCCGGCGCCCGGCGGTCCCGTGACGCCGACGACGTGGCCCGGCGCCTCGCCGCCCAGCGCGGCCGGCGCCACGGCGGCCAGCAGCTCGGCAATCTCCTGTTGCGCCGCCGGGGCTGTGTTCTCCACCAGGTTCAGCACGGCCGGGGCCGCGGCGAGATCGTTCTCCCGCAGGCGCTGGCCGAGCTCGGAGCCGTCAGTCATCGAGGGGAACGCTAGTAGGGCGGGCGGCGCGGGAGCTGTGTGCGTCAGGGTCGGGATACCGACCCGGATGCACACAGGTCGATCAGGCGGTGGCCGCGATGCCGTTGCGCTCGGCGACCAACGCCACGACGTCCCGCATGATCCGCGTGATGTCGAAGTCCTTCGGCGTGTAGACGGCGGCGACGCCGGCCTCGCGCAACGGCGCCTCGTCGGCGACGGGGATGATCCCGCCGACGATCACCGGCACGTCGCCGACGCCCGCCTCGCGCAGCGCCTCGATCACGCTCGGGATCAGCTCGCGGTGCGAGCCCGACAGGATCGACAGACCCACGACGTGGACGCCCTCCTGCAACGCCGAAGCGGCGATCTGCTGCGGCGTCAGGCGGATCCCCTCGTAGACGACCTCCATGCCGGCGTCGCGCGCGGCGACGGCGATCTGCTCAGCGCCGTTGGAGTGGCCGTCCAGCCCCGGCTTGCCGACGAGGATCTTCAGGCGGCGGCCCAGCTGCTCGGACACGCGCTCGACCTCGTCGCGGATCTGGTCGAGCGAGTCATCGCCGATCGAGACGGCCTCGCCGACGCCCGTCGGCGCGCGGTAGGAACCGAACACGTCGCGCAGCGCCTGCGCCCACTCGCCCGTCGTGACGCCCGCGCGTGCGGCGGCGATCGTCGCTTCCATGATGTTCTCGTCCGACTGCGCGACCCGCGCCAGCTCGGCCAAGGCGGCATCCACGGCGGACTGATCCCGCTGCGAGCGCCAGGCGGCCAGCGCCTCCTTCTGGTGCTGCTCGACCTCGGGATCGACCACCAGAATTCCTCCGTCGCCGTCCGCCGTCAGCGGGGACGGCTCGGTCTCGGTGTAGACGTTCTGGCCGATCACCTTCTGCTCGCCCGACTCGATCCGGCGGATCCGCTCGCGGTGCGACTCGACGAGCGCCGCCTTCATGTAGGGGACCGCATCGACCGCGCCGCCGTGCTCGGCGACGATCGCCATCTCGGTGCGCGCGCCCTCCAGCAGCTCGTTCACGAGCCCGTCCATCACGACCGAGCCCTCGAAGATGTCCGGGTACTCCAGGAGATCGGTCTCGTAGGCGAGCACCTGCTGCAGGCGCAGCGCCCACTGCTGATCCCACGGGCGGGGGAGGCCCAGGGCCTCGTTCCACGCGGGGAGCTGCAGCGCGCGGGCGCGCGCGTCGCGGCCGAGCGTCACCGCCAGCGCCTCCAGCACGATCCGCTGGACGTTGTTCTCCGGCTGCGCCTCGGTCAGGCCGAGCGAGTTCACCTGCACGCCGTAGCGGAAGCGGCGCTGCTTGGGGTCCTCGACGCCGTAGCGCTCGCGGCCCAGCTCGTCCCACAGAATGCCCATCGCGCGGAGCTTCGCGTGCTCCTCGATGAAGCGGACGCCCGCGTTGACGAAGAACGAGATGCGGCTGAAGACCTTGCCCATCTGCTCCTGCGGCACCCGCGCTCTGACGGCGTCGAGCACCGCGATCGCCGTGGACATCGCGTAGGCGATCTCCTGCACCGGCGTCGCGCCGGCCTCCTGCAGGTGGTAGGAGCAGACGTTGATCGGGTTCCACTTCGGCACGCGCTCGACCGTGTAGGCGACCATGTCGGCGATCAGCCGCATCGAGGGGCCGGGCGGGAAGGCGTAGGTGCCGCGGCTCAGGTACTCCTTGATGATGTCGTTCTGCGTCGTGCCCTGCAGCTGCTCGGGTCTGACGCCCTGGGTCTCGGCCGTGACGATGTAGAGCGCGAGCAGCCATGCCGCCGTCGCGTTGATCGTCATCGACGTGTTCATCTGGTCGAGCGGGATGTCGTGCAGCAGCGCCTTCATGTCGCCCTTGTGCGCGACCGGCACGCCGACCTTGCCGACCTCGCCGCGCGCCAGCTCGTGGTCGGCGTCGTAGCCGGTCTGCGTCGGCAGGTCGAAGGCGATCGAGAGGCCCGTCTGGCCCTTCGCGAGATTGCGCCGGTACAGCTCGTTCGACTTCTCGGCGGTCGAATGGCCGGCGTACGTCCGCATCATCCACGGACGGTCGGGCGCGGGCAGGCGGTGGGGGGATCGGGCGTCGTCGCTCATGCGCCCGATTGTAAGGTGCAGATACGTGGAAGGTCGCGTAAATCACTCCGCCGTCGAGCCGATCGACGTCCGCTTCCAGGGCCTGGAGCGCGTGATCTGCTGCTGGCGCGTCGGCGACGTGCTCGTCGATCCGGGGCCGGAGTCTGCGCTGCCCGGGCTGCTCGACGCGCTGCCCGACGGCTTCGTCCCGCAGGCGCTGCTGCTGACGCACATCCACCTCGACCACGCCGGCGCGACCGGCGCGCTCGTCGAGCGCTGGCCCGACCTCGAGGTCTACGTGCACGAGCGCGGCGCCCCGCACGTGATCGACCCCTCGAAGCTGCTCGCGAGCGCGGGCCGGCTCTACGGCGAGGAGCGCATGCGCGCGCTGTGGGGCGAGGTGCTGCCGGTGCCGGCGGAGCGGGTGCGCGCGCTGAGCGGGGGCGAGACGCTGGCGCTCGGCGCGGCGGGTGCGTTCCGCGTCGCCTACACGCCCGGCCACGCGTCGCACCACGTCGCCTACCTGCACGAGGGCTCCGGCCGCGCGTTCGTCGGCGACGTCGCCGGCGTGCGAATCCCGCCGGCCGACGTGACGATCGCGCCGACGCCGCCGCCCGACGTCGACGTCGAGGCGTGGGACCGCTCGCTCGACCTGATCGCCGAGTGGAAGCCGGCGTCGCTCGGGCTGACGCACTTCGGCGGTGTCGACGCGGTCGAGGCGCAGCTCGACGCCGTGCGGACCTCGCTGCACGAGCTGGCGCGGCTGACCCGCAACGCCGGCCCGGCGACCGTCGCCGCCGCCGTGAGAGACCGCGTCGACACGACCGGCGACCGCTTCCTGCGCGCCGCCTACGCCGCGGCCGTCCCGCCCGAGCACATCTACCAGGGGCTGGAGCGCTACTGGCGCAAGCGCGCCGAGTCGCCTTCGCCGCGCGCCTGAGTGGCGGTATCTTGCCCGCGATGTCGCAGACGATCGAGCTTCCGCGCGTCCAGGGTCCGGGCTCCGGCCTCGGCGGCCACTGGCGCGTGATCGTCAAGAACGACGACCACAACACGTTCGACCACGTCGCGCGCACGCTCGCGCGCTACATCCCGGGCGTCAACGTCGACCGCGGGTACGCCTTCGCCGATCAGATCCACCACAGCGGTCAGGCGATCGTGTGGACCGGTCAGAAGGAACCGGCCGAGCTGTACTGGGAGCAGCTGGCCGACGCGGGGCTGACGATGGCCCCGCTCGAGTCGTGCTGAGCTAGCCGCGCACGCGGAACGTCAGCGTGCGCACGACGTGGCCGCGAGCCGGCAGCGCGGTGGCGACGATCGCGAGGCCGCCGGCGCGGCGCGCGAGCGCGCGCGACTGACGCAGCGGCAGGCGCACCGTGATCGCGCCGCCGCGCGGCACGCGCACACGCTGCGTCCCCATCGCGGCGCCGTCGCCGCGCGTGAAGCGCACGCGGCCGGTGCAGGGATCCGCTCTCACCAGCTCCAGCAGCCCGAGCCCCGCCGGGCAGGCGACGCGCAGCACGACCGCGCCGCCGTGCAGCGGCAGCGCCGGCTCGACCGCGATCGTGCCGCGGGCGACGTCGTTGACGCTCGGGAACGGGAACGGGAGCGTCGCGACCGTCAAGCGCGGGCCGCCGCGCTGCGGCGCGACGCGCGCACGCTCGCAGTCGATGTCGAGCGCGTCGCGCGGGTCGGCGACGACGCTGTCGCGCCCGCCGCCGCAGGAGACCTCGGTCCCATGGCCGTCGCGCAGCGAGAAGCGGTCGGCGCCGGCGCCGCCCTGCAGCTGCTCGACGTCGTCGGCGATCGTGTCGCCCTCGCCGCTCGATCCGCTCCAGCCGGGACGGCCGATCTCCGCGCGCACGGCGTCGCGGCGCGGGAGCAGCGTGCCGTCGGGGGCGATGCGGTCCGTGTAGGTGACGAGGTCTTCGCCGTTGCCGCCGCGCAGCACGTCGGCGCCGAGGCCGCCGGCGATGACGTCCTGCCCGGCGCCGCCGTCGATCGTGTCGTCCTCCGGTCCGCCGACGAGCAGGTCGTCGCCGGGACCGCCGTCGATCGTCGCCGGCAGGTCCGCGCGGATGCGCACGTCGCTGCCGAGGAAGCCGAGTCTGACCGCGATCCGCTCGACGCCGACGTCCGGGCAGGCGGCGTGGTAGCCGCTCGCGTCGAGCGTGCAGGGGCTGCCGGCGGCGACGGTCATGCGGCTCGCGTTCTCGTCGAGCGTGAGGATGGCGCCGACGTGGTCGATCGTGACGTTGCTCGGCTCGACGTCGTCGCCGGTGAAGCGCAGCACCGCGCCGTCGACCTGCACGAGCCCGCCGGCCGCGGCCGGGGCGGCGGGGACGAGCAGCGCGAGCAGCAGGAACGGCAGGAGCAGGCGGGGACGCACGGGCACGACAGGGTAGGCAACCCGCCAGATGGCGCGGAGGTGCGGTCTCGCTACCCCGCGCGCGCCGCGCGCACGTCGCGCAGCGTCTCGCGGCCGCCTGCGGCGAGGATCCGCTCGACCTCCGTGCGGCAGCCGCCGCAGCCGGTCGTCGCGCCGGTCGCCTGCGCGACGGCTGAGACGCGCTCCAGTCCGCCGGCGGCGATCGCCCGCTCGATCTGCTCGCGCGTCACGCCGGCGCACGAGCACACGACGCCGGCGGCGGTCGGCACCGCGGCGGCGGGAGCGGCCTCCAGCAGCTCCGCCGGGACCGGCCGCCCCTCCTCGACGAGTCGCCGCAGCGTCACCGCCTCGCCCAGGTCGCCGAGCAGCACCGCGCCGACGAGGCGGTCGTCCGCGATCACGAGCTTGCGATAGCGGCCGCGGCGCGTGTCGAGGCTCAGCAGCTCCTCCTCTCCGTCACCCGCCACCGCGCGGCCGGCGGCGAAGAGGTCCGCGCCCATCACCTTCAGCGTCGTCGCCGGCACCGCGCCGTGGAAGGCCGCCGGCCGTCCGCACATCACCGCCGCCGCGACTCTGGCCTGGCGCAGCAGCGGCGCCCACAGTCCGTACACGAGCCCACGGTGCTCGGCGCACTCGCCGACCGCCCACACGCGCGGCTCGCTCGTGCGCAGCTCGTCGTCGACGACGATCCCGCGCGCGACCTCGATCCCCGCCGCCCGCGCCAGCTCCACGTCGGGCTTGATCCCCGTCGCGACGATCACCAGCTCGGCTGGCAGCTCGCGCCCGTCGGCGAGCCGCAGCCCAGACACCGGCCCGTGATCGCCGGCGCCCGTCAGCTCGCTCGTGCACGCGCCCAGCAGCACGTCGATCCCCAGCTCGCGGATGCGGCGGTGCAGCAGGCCCGCGCCGAGCGGGTCGAGCTGCTGCTCCATCAGGTGCTCGGCGAGGTGGACGACCGTGACGCGCATGCCGCGCGCCTGCAGCCCGCGCGCCGCCTCCAGCCCCAGCAGGCCGCCGCCGATCACGACCGCGCGCCGTCCGCCGCCGAGCGCGCCGAGGATCTGCGCGACGTCGCGAAGGGAGCGGAAGGCGTGGACGCCAGGCCGCGACAGCCCGGCGATCGGCGGCAGCGCCGGCTGCGAGCCGGTCGCCAGCACGACGCGGTCGTACTCGACGAGGCTGCCGTCCGACAGCTCCGCGCAGCGGTCCTCCAGTCCCAGCGCCGCGACGTGGACGGCGCTGCGCAGCTCCACGCCGCGCGCGGCGAACCACGACGCGTCGCGCAGCACGAGGTCCGCCGGCTGCGCCTCGCCGGCGAGCGCCGCCGACAGCCGGATGCGGTCGTAGGGGAGGGTCGGCTCCGCGCCGGCGATCAGCAGCCCGTGCCCGTCCTCGCCGTGCGCGAGCAGCTGCTCGACGACCGCGAGCCCCGCCATCCCGCCGCCGACGACGAGCGTGCGACCGCGCGCGGAGACGGCGCGGCGCGAGCGTCCGCGCGGCGGCCGCTCCACCCGCACCGCGGTCGCCTTCAGCTCGGCCTGGCGCGAGACCGGGTCGAGCGCCGGGCTCACGACCTCGTTGAGCGGCGTCTCGCCGGCCGCGAGGTGGAGCGCGCCCCAGTGGAACGGCGCGAACGCGACGCCCTCCGGCAGCGTCTCGACGATCCGCACGCGCGCGCTGGCGACCCCGCGCCGCGACACGAGCCGCGCCGCCTCGCCCTCGCGCACGCCGGCGCGCTCGGCGTCGGCCGGGTGCAGCTCGACGAACGGGCCGCTGTCGCCGTCCGCCAGCTCGGGCGACTTGCCGGTGCGCGTCATCGTGTGCCACTGGCCGGGCAGGCGGCCGCTCGTCAGCAGCAGCGGGAACGCGTCGTCGGGACGGTCGACGGGCGCGGCGTGGGGGGTGGCAGCGAGGCGCGCTCTGCCGCTCGGCGTCGGCAGCTTCCCCCAGGCGTACAGCCGCGCCGTCCCCGGATGCGCCTCGCGCCCCTCCGCGCGCGCCGGGCACGGCCACTGGATCCCGCCGCCCTCGCGCCGCAGCCGCTCGTGCGAGAGCCCGCTCATGTCGCACGGCCGCCCGGCCGTCGTCGCGACCAGCTCCTCGAAGACCTCGGCGGCGGATCTCCACGCGAAGTGCTCGGGGAAGCCCCACGCGCGGCCGAGCCGCGCGAAGATCTCCCAGTCCGGCAGCGCGAGTCCCGGCGGCGGCAGCGCGCGCTGCACGAGCGAGACGCCGCGCTCGGAGTTCGTCATCGTGCCGTCCTTCTCGGGCCACTGCGCGGCGGGCAGCATCACGTGCGCGAGCGCGGTCGTCTCGGTCGGGTGGTAGGCGTCCTGCGCGATCACCAGCTCGGCCTTGCGCAGGCCGGCGGCGAAGCGCTCCGCGTCCGGCTGCGAGACGATCGGGTTCGTCGCGACGATCCAGACCGCCTTCACGCGCCCGTCATGCAGCGCGTCGGCCAGCTCGGTCGCCGCGATGCCCGGTTCGGGCGAGATGCCCGGCAGGTCGCTCGGCAGCCGCCACAGCTTGCGCATCTCGGCGCGGTCCTCCGCGACCGCGACGGAGCGGTAGCCCGGCAGCAGGTTCGACAGGCCGCCGGTCTCGCGCCCGCCCATCGCGTTCGGCTGGCCGGTCATCGACAGCGGTCCGGTGCCCGGCTTGCCGAGGTTGCCGGTCAGGAGGCAGAGGTTGTGCAGCGCGCGGTTCTTCAGCGTGCCGACGCTCGACTGGTTCGCGCCCATCGACCACAGCGCGAGCGCCCGCGGCGCGGTCGCGAACGTGCGCGCCGCCTGCTCGATCAGCGCGGCCGGCACGCCGCTCTCCTGCTCGGCGCGCTCCGGCGTCCACTCGGCCGCCGATGCCAGCACCTGCTCGGCGCCCTCGGTGCGGGTGGCGACGAACTGCTCGTCGATCAGCCGCTCGCGCGCGATCGTGTGGACCATCGCGTTGAGCACCGCCAGGTCGCTGCCCGGGCGCAGCGCGAGGTGGTGGTCCGCAGCCGCGGCCGTCTGTGTGCGGCGCGGGTCGAGCACGATCAGCGTCGCGCCCTCCTGCTGGCGGCGGCGGATCCGCGCCCACACAATCGGATGGCAGGCGGCCGTGTTGGAGCCCAGCAGCAGCATGCAGTCGGAGCGGTCGAGGTCCGCGTAGGACGCCGGCGGCCCGTCGGAGCCGAACGTCTCCTTGTAGGCGGCGACCGCGCTCGACATGCACAGGCGCGAGTTCGAGTCGACGTTGTTCGTGCCGACGAAGCCCTTCGCGAGCTTGTTGACGACGTAGTAGTCCTCGCTCAGGAGCTGACCGGAGATGTAGAAGGCGATCGCGTCCGGCCCGTGCGCGGCGACGATCGCCTGCAGGCGCTTGGTCAGCAATGGGATCGCGCGGCGCCAGGTTGACGGCTGCCAGCGCTCGTCGGGAGCCTCGCGCAGCAGCGGCGTGACGGCGCGGTCGGGCGCGTGGACGGCGTCCGGCAGGTGCAGCGGCTTGCGGCAGGTCGCGCCGTGGTTGACGCGGTGGAGCTTGTCGCCCTCGACCGACGTCAGGCGGCCGTTGCGCACGTTCGCGACGAGCCCGCAGCCGACCCCGCAGTAGGGGCAGGTGGTGCGAACCGCGTTCATCCGCCCACGGGCGCCAGCTCGTTCGCCGTCGCCCGCAGCCACAGCTCCCCGTCGCGCTCGACCACCTCGTGGACAGTGACCCCCTCGTAGTCCCCGAGCCCGGCACCGGTGCGCAGGTCGAAGCGTCGGCCGTGCAGCGGGCAGGTCACGCAGCTGTCGGCCACGAGCCCGTCGGCGAGCGGGCCGCCGAGGTGCGGACACGCCGCGTCGATCGCGAAGAAGCCCTCCTCGGTGCGGAAGACCGCCACGCGCCGGCCGGCGACCGCGACGCTGCGGCCCTCCAGCAGTGGCACGTCCTCGACGCGCCCGATGCGGCGAAGCGGGCTCATGGTGCCTCCGCCAGCACGACGTCGATCGGCGTCAGCGGCTCCGGCTCGCTGTCCAGCTCGGCGAACTGCTTCGGGTGGACCGGCTCGTGGCGCTCCAGCCACGGATCCGGCTGGGCTGCTGCCTTCGCGATCGCGTAGCGCTCCAGCAGCTCCGCCTGCCGCGCCGGGTCGAGCACGACCGCCCGGACCGCTTCGATTCCGACGCGCTCGACCCACGTGTACGTGCGCTCCAGGTACTCGGCCTGCTCGCGGTAGTGCTGGAGGAAGACGAGCGCGAGGCGGATCGCCGCCTCGCCGTCGGCGACCGTGTCGAGCAGGTCGCCTCTGCGCACGCTCGCGCCCGCGGCGCCGCCGACGTACAGCTCCCAGCCGCCCTCGATCGCGACGAGGCCGATGTCCTTCACGTACGCCTCGGCGCAGTTGCGCGGGCAGCCGGTCACCGCCGACTTGACCTTGTGCGGCGTGTACAGCCCCTCCATCCGGCGCTCCAGCTCGATCCCGACGGCGATCGCGTCGCCGAGGCCGAAGCGGCAGAAGTCGGTCCCGACGCAGGTCTTGACGGTGCGGACCGCCTTCGCGTACGCGTGACCGGACGGCATTCCCAGCTCCTCCCACACGCGCGGCAGCGCCTCCTTCCTGACGCCGAGCAGGTCGATCCGCTGGCCGCCGGTGATCTTGATCAGCGGCACCTCGTGCTTCTCGGCCACGTCGGCGATCCGGCGCAGCTCCTGCGCGGTGGTGACGCCGCCGCGGATACGCGGGACGACGCTGAACGTCCCGTCGTTCTGGATGT